>JASMSZ010000115.1:0-6279 GCA_041694515.1 Halanaerobium sp. | reverse complement strand
AGATGAAGTTCCAGGTTTTGTGATAGATGAATTTGCAATGGGAAAAGATCTTAAAGAGGGAGAAATGCCAGGAGTGGCATGTCCTGAGTGTAATGCAGAAATGAAGTTCAAATTTACATTTAAAAGAGAACCCTACTAAAGAAATATTAATTAACTTCTATAGTAGGGGTGGCCGTTAGGCCATTTTGTTCCTTTCAGATAATTATAGTTCCAATAAAAGGATAATAATATTGACCTTTATTTAACCCATTCTTTACAAATAATTAAAATATACCTGATATAATACAGTTGAACATTTAGTCATGAAGTGCTTAATGATATGTTATTTTAGTTTAGGGGGGGATTGTGAACATAATGATAAAGAGTTACTCAGATGTTTCCTCCATATTTATTATGAAAACAATCTTCGCAGTACTGCCAAAAAGATGGAGGAGATGGCATCATATCATATGAATTTTGACCATTATCTTGACTATTATAAAATTAATTTCCTTGAAGGGACAGCCTGGAAGTATTTGAAATGGTTTCATAATCAGGCTTTATGTAATTATTGTCCGTCAAGGGATACACTGGAACAATTGAAGGAAAAGGGATTTAGAAATCTTGATATATACACACAATATTTAACAAATTATTTACCAGGGTGTAACATCCTCTTAACAAAAATATTGTACAATGTTAATTGTTGGAATAGGAGGTGAGATACTTATAATGATAGTTGTTGAGAAAATTAGAAAAGAATTTGGTAAAAATCAAGTATTAAAAGGCATTAGTTTTAACCTGAAAAAAGGGGAATTTGCTGTTGTTTTAGGTTCAAGTGGTGCAGGCAAATCAACATTGCTAAGGTGTTTAAATGGCTTATGTCAACCGACCTCTGGTAAAATTGTAATAAATGATGTAGAAATGAATCAAAAAAATCTAAATAAGATTCGGAAAAGGGTGGGATTTATTTTCCAAAATATTAATGTAGTAGGAAACCTAACAGTGATGCAAAATGTATTAACTGGAAGTCTGGCAGGTAAATCCCCCTGGAACATTTTTTTTGATAGAGAAGAAAAAAAGAAGGCAATACAGGCTATTGAAATGGTAGGTCTGGCTGATAAAGTAAATACTAGAGTGGATAAGTTAAGTGGGGGACAGAAACAAAGGGTTGGTATAGCAAGAGTGTTGGTTCATAACCCTGAGATAATTCTAGCAGATGAACCAGTTTCCAGTCTTGATCCAGTAACAGGACAGGGCATAATGGAGCTTTTGGAGCATATTAATCAGGATTTAGGAACTACTGTTCTCTGTAATTTACACCAGATAGAATATGCAAAACAATTTGCTAAGAGGATTTTTGGTATTGAAAATGGGTATATTCAATTTGACAAACAGGTTTCTGAAATTAGCGATGTTGACCTGAAATCTATTTATGGGCATAGCTTTAACAAACAAGATAGACCGAAAGAAATCGATGATAGAAATGATAGTTATAGTCTTCAATATGATGTTATATAAAAATCTGTATAATAAAATCAGGAGGTAATAGTTTACAATGAAAAAAAACATTAGTGTTACTATTATGTGTTTAGTAATTATGGTATTAATAGGACTGGGAAATAGTTATGTCTATGCAGGCCAGGACAATGGGATAGATAAGTTAGTAGTAGCTTTGTTACCAGATGAATCTCCCTCAACAGTTATTAGAAACAATAAGCCATTGGAAGCATACCTAGAAAAAGAATTAGATATAGAAATTGAGTTAGTTGTTACTACAGATTATTCTTCTATGATAGAATCTATGAGAAAAGGACATATAGATATTGGATATTTTGGCCCGTTATCATATGTATTATTAAAACAGAAAATGGATAATGTAGTTCCTTTTGCCGCTAAATTAGATAAGGGGCAGCCTACATATCATGCAGTTGTGATAGCAGGTGCGGATACCGGAATCGCAAAAATCTCTGATATTAAAGGGAAAACAGTTGCTTTTGGGGATGTTGCTTCCACTTCCAGTCATTTGATTCCAAAAGAAATGATTAAATCACAGGCTGGCCTGGAAGTAGGGGAGGATTATGACCAACAGTTTGTGGGGTCACATGATGCAGTTGCAATGGCAGTACAGAATGGTAATGCACAGGCAGGTGGATTAAGTAAAGCAATTTTCGATTCACTAATTAAAAGGGGTATTATTGATAAAAGTAAAGTGAAGGAGATTAAGCTTTCCAAACCATATCCTAATTACCCCTGGGCAATAAGAACTGATCTTCCAGATGACCTGCAGGAACAGGTAAAACAAGCTTTTTATGACCTGGAGGATGAAGATATTTTTAATGCTTTAAAAGCTGATGGATTTGCTCCAATAAAAGATGACGATTATGATATTATTCGCAACATGGTAGATATACTGGGAATTAACTTAGAGGAAATGTAGTAATGATACAGAATACAGCTGAAAGAATCAAATCAAATAATAGAAGAATAAACTGGACATGGTTCTTTATTCTATTGGTAGGAGTTTTACTGATTGTTGGCTCTTTTTGTTATACTTTGAATGTAAGTTGGACGAAATTTGCTTCTAATAGGATATTTACTAATCTATTCTCCATGTTAGCTGAAATGCTTCCTCCAGATTTTTCTGTTGTAAAAACACTTGGTGAACCTATTATAGAGACTTTAGCAATGAGTGTAATGGCTACTCTACTAGCTGTTATCATATCATTTCCCCTGAGTTTTTTAGCTGCAAAAAATACTTCTATTAGTTCTTCAATTCGTAATATAGTAAAAGGTGTGTTCAATGCATTACGAGCGATTCCAGAGTTAATAATGGGAGTAATCTTTGTAGCATCAGTTGGTTTCGGTATATTGCCCGGAATCTTAGCTTTAGGCTTTCATTCAGTAGGAATGTTGGGTAAGTTTTATGCTGAAGCAATTGAAAAAGTAGATCCAGGGCTAAATGAAGCCATTGAATCAGTTGGGGGATCGCGTTTCCATGTAATTGTCTTTAGTGTTATTCCTCAAATATTGGGTCATTCAGTTGATTACTCTTTATACAGATGGGAATATAATTTTAGGGCTTCTACTGTGGTTGGATTGATAGGCGCTGGTGGTATTGGTTTCCAACTTATTGCTTCTTTAAGAATAATGCAGTATGGAGAAGTATTTGCCATCCTGTTTGTTATATTTATTCTAGTCCAATTAGTAGATGGTTTTGGGAATATGATTCGCAGCAGAATAATTGAGGGAGAGGGATGATAGCAAGTGAATAAACCTAAGGTTTTTATCTCACACTGGATGCCTGAACCAGGTGTAACGATATTACAGAAATACTGTGATGTTGATTATAATAATCAGACAGAGGCATTGTCTAAACAGGAGTTTATAGAACATGCAAAAGGTGCAGATGCTTTAGTTATTTTTGTAGCAGATATAATAGATGAAGAAATTATTGAGGAGTGTCCTGGCTTAAAGGTAATTAGTAGTTTTGGAAAGGGATATGACAATATAGATATCGATGCATGCAATAAAAATAATATTTCAGTTACTATAAATCTTGATTCACTAACAGATTCAACTGCAGATATGGCGATTACATTATTATTATCATTGTGTAGAAAAGTAATTCCGGCAGATAATCATGTCCGTAGTAGGGATTTTAAGGGCTGGCATACAAGCAATTTTTTAGGAAAAGATTTACATCATTCAAAGGTAGGGATTATAGGATTGGGGAGAATCGGCAAAGCCATTGCCAGACGTGTCCAGGCCTTTAATACCGAGATTTCATATTTTGATAAAGTAAGGTCAGTTGATTTTGAAACGGAAATAGATGCAGTTTATGTAGCCAATTTAGAACAACTTCTTACAGAAAATGAATTTATAATTCTTTCCTGTAACTATACGCCTCAAAATTATCATCTTATTGATGAAGAAAAGATAAATATGATGCGAAAAGGTACTGTGCTGGTTAACATTTGTAGAGGCTCAATTGTTGATGAAAAAGCTGTAAGTAAGGCTTTAGAGGAAGAACATCTCTGGGGCTATGGTTCAGATGTATTTGAGTTTGAAGACCGTCTAATTACTCAACATCCTAAATATATTCCCGAGAGTCTACTAAGTCAGACGGACAGGACAGTATTAACTCCTCATATAGGTACTGGTACTGTGGAGGCACGACAAAGGTTATCAATTTCAACAGCTAGACAATTAATTGATGTACTTAACGGTAAAATCCCTAAAGGCTTAGTTAAAAGTTTATAATTTTAAATAACTTTTTTATTTAAAATTATAAAAATACAGGAGGTTTTAATTGTATGGATAAGAAAATGATTACTATATTATTAGTAGTGTCTTTGTCTGTTTTAATACTGGTAAATGCTCAGGTAGCTGCAGTAGGTGTAGAATTATTATCTCGTTATGATAGTATGGCCGGTTTTGATGCAGGAGGGGCTGAGATAATAGCCTATGATCCGACAAGTTATAAGGCCTTTGTTACCAATGGCGCTGACAAGGCAGTAGATATATTGGATATCAGCAACCCCAATAAAATAAGTTTAGTAAAAAGGATTTCCCTGGAAGATTTAAATATTGTTGGCTTTAAGGCTGATGATATAACCAGTGTTGCTGTTCATCCTGATAGAAATTACATAGCAGTTGCAATTTCCGCTGAACCTAAAACAAGAAAAGGTAGAGTTGCCTTTCTGAATATAGAAGGGAATCTACTGGGAACTGTGGGAGTAGGTTCATTACCAGATATGTTAACATTTACTCCTGATGGCAAGATGCTCCTTGTTGCTAATGAAGGTGAACCAGGAGATGATTATATAGTTGATCCGATAGGTTCTGTCAGTATTATTGATTTAAATAATGGAATGGATAGGGCTGTAGTTGTAGAGTTAGGTTTTGATTTTATTACAGCAGATAAGATTCAGCAAGGTATCAGGATATTTGGTCCTAATACCACACTTGCCCGGGATATGGAACCTGAATATATAGTAGTCAGCCCAGATAGTATGACAGCTTATGTAGTATTACAGGAAAATAATGCACTGGCCAAGATAGATCTTAAGAAGAAGAGATATGAATATATATATAGCTTTGGATTTAAAGACCATTCACTGCCAGGAAATAAACTGGATGCTTCCAATAGAGATTATCAAATTAATATAAGAAACTGGCCTCTGTTGGGGATGTATCTTCCAGATGGTATCGATTTATTTGTCGACAATGGAGAAATATATATAATAACAGCTAATGAAGGGGATGCCCGTGATTATGATGGTTTTTCTGAAGAAATCAGAGCAAAAGATATAGCAAATATTATTAATTTAAAGGCTAACTACTATCAGGGCTATAGTCAATCTGAATTGGATAGATTAATGGAAGCCAATCTTTTTTCTGATGTGAATCTGGGTAGAATTAAACTTACAAATACTCTTGGTAAAAATGAAGAAGGAATATATGAAGCCCTTTATAGTTATGGGACAAGGTCTTTCAGTATCTGGAAACCAACTAATCTGGGTCTAGAATTAGTCTTTGATAGTGGCAGTGATTTTGAAGAGATATTGGCCCGTGAATTACCAGATTATTTTAATACCAACAATGATAAAACAGAGATGGATGGTAGAAGTGATGATAAAGGGCCAGAACCTGAAGATGTCAAGGTAGGAATAATAAATGGCAGGAGGTATGCATTTATCGGTCTGGAGAGGATCAGTGGTTTTATGGTATATGATATTACCAACCCATCTGCTCCTGTTTTTGAAATGTATGTTAGTAGTAGAGATTATTCTGTACAGTTAGCAGATTATGAAAAAGGAGAGTTAATGGATGCAGGTGATGTTGCACCTGAGGGACTAAGATTTATACCAGTTGAAGAAAGCCCTACAGGAATGCCTTTACTGCTTATTGCCAGTGAGGTATCAGGTACAGTTGGTATCTTTGAGATTACCAATTAAGACAGGATTCCAGTTTATCACAAAATTATCTGTCTGTTCTATACACTTAAGAAAATATAATTATCCAGAATTGTTATTAAAGACTTTTAGAGTAAGTGATTGTTAAAACAATAAACCCCCTATAATCTCTATAGGGGGTACTTTTAATAATTATCTATTATTCATATTTGTCAATTAGTAACCAAAGCCCATTGTTCCGATTACTAATAGGATAAGGATTAAGAATAAAATAGCAGCTTCACCGTCACCACCACCGTAACAGCCCATAACTACACCCCCTTTCAACAAAACAGAATAATTTTTAATATGATTATAGAATATTATATTCACTACTTTTTTA
>JASMSZ010000114.1:0-1565 GCA_041694515.1 Halanaerobium sp. | reverse complement strand
CTCAGATAAAGACTGCCCTCTATAAATTATTGGAGAATCTAATAAATTAGTATTATTATAAACTATACTGCTTTCTAAATTCCATTTGGAGCCAAGATCTAAATGGATAATATTAGATGATAACACTTTTGCCTCTGACCTATCGATATTATAGATAAAATCATTTTCTGTCTCAAAATCAAATAAATTACCTGTTTTACCAAAGCTGCTGTTCAGTAAATAATATTCTTCGTTTCTTTGCTGTCCATAGCCCAGAGAACTCTGGAAATGATCAGCAAAATATTTAATTTCAAAACGATAATCGTCTCTGGTCTCGGCCTGATAATCATTTGCATAAGCTAAGAAAAGATCAGTTCTTTTGGTCAGTTTTTTCAACTCAAGGCGAGCTTCATATCCTTCATTAAAAAAATCATCACCCCTTATATCAAAAGATAAATTATCTTTTTTTAATTCTATTCCTGTCTGAAAATTATCTTCAAAAGGAACTATCAGTTCCTGATCAAAATAAGATTGATCACGTCCATAATTTAAAAATAGTGATCTATCACTACCATCGACAATAAAGCGGTTATTTTCAAGATCATTTAAAGTATCCTGAATATTCACTTTTTCTTTTTCTTCATATTTATAACATTCAATTCCTCTTTTTTCCAATTCTTGTTTTAAAGAAGGTATTACTTTTTTTGTGCTTTGATAACCGTGTTTTACTAATTTAGAAGCCTGATTAAAATCCATAAAGGTATAATCATCTACATTAATATCAATAACAAAATCAGCATATTTTTTTATTATCTGTTGAGAATAATTATCCTGCATGATATTTAAAAATCTATTAATAGAAGCAGATGCGCTATTAAATGTTTCATAATCTTCCTTTGGAAAAGAAGTGGTAGCAATTACAAAATCTGCTCCCAAAACTGCAGCAGCTTTAGCGGGAGTTGCTTCCAAAATTCCTGCATCCATAAAATATCTGTCATTACGAGTTTCAATTGGAAAATAAATTGGAATTGAATAAGAACTCTGGATAACTTCTGATATTCTACCTCTAGTGGTAATATATTTTTTTCCTTCCCCAAGTTCAAAACTCAAAAGGGCTGCGGGAGTCTGAAAATTTTCTAACCTTTTATTGGGCGAAATTTCTTCTAAAAAAAGATTTAATTTTTTAGTATCAATTAAAGAACCACTACCCCCGATACCTGGTTCAACAAGCCGCCCAAATGAAGTAGTTGTTACTACATCAAGCATCTGCTCAGTATTTAAACCACTTCCATAGAGCACACTGACTATTGCTCCCATGCTGGTCCCTATCATAAAATCAAAAGGTATTCCTGCTTCCTCTAAAGCTTTGATTACACCAAAATTAACCATTGCTCTGGCCCCTCCACCTGAAAGAGCCAGACCAACAACAGGACGCCTTAAATTACTATATTTAGCAGTAAAATCATCATAATTTTCTACTAAATAACTTTCTCCTCCCAATTCAATTTCTGTCACCTCAAGCTCATTTGCCTGCTCTGCATAAACAGATGTAGAAAAAACAATTATTACTATCCAAATAAACAAAA
>JASMSZ010000113.1:0-5328 GCA_041694515.1 Halanaerobium sp. | reverse complement strand
GATATAGAAAAAGAAAAACTGGCCCGTGCTGCTCTAGAAAAAAAGGCGGACTTAAATGAAAGAATAACTATTTTAAAAACTGAAATAGAGAAAATAGAAAGTAAGATTGAGGTTATTAAATCCAATAAAAATACACTGACTGAACAAATTAAAAAGCTGGAAACGAAAAAGAAAGAGTTGACTTTTATAAATAAATCTGCCGATGCTCAGCTGGAAGTAAAAGAGATTATTACCGGGGCTAGTAGTGATATTACTGATTTAAATGGACAGATACAGAGAGCAGAAGAAAAGATACGAAAGAAAGAAGCCAGGCTTTCTGCCATAGATGAGTTAGTCGCTGATGGTGAGCTAACAAATGATCTTAATTCAAAAGATGATATTGATAAGTCTCTTAGTCAAATACAGCGTGATTCAAAAATTGAAGAAGAACTTGCTAATCTAAGATCTAAAAAGACTGGAGATGTATAATAATGGGATGTGGTGGTTTTTATGAACTTTTTCGAGTCTATGACAGTAGATATGACAGCAGAAATACAGGCTATAATAATCGACATCAGGATGATACTCAGGAAAAGATTTCCCTAATTAAAAGATTATATGCTGAAGGCAGTATTGATAGAGATAGATATTATTCATTAAAAGATAGAGCTTATAATGGCAATCTTTCTTTTGAACAATTGATGGATATTAAGGAATCGAGTTTTGATAGCAGAGAAAACAGTTCACAGGATAATGAAGTAAAAAAAGATAAACCAAATAATAAAAACAAAAGTATTAATAAATATAAGAGGAAAATGAAAGAATTAAAGAGAAGTAAAGAAAAAGTTGAAAGTATAAGATCAAAAATTAAGGAACGTCTAAACGAATTACTCCAGGAAAAAGAAAAATCAGAAGAAATGGCTGAATCAATGGTATCTTCCAGTGAGGAAATTGCCAGAGAATATATAAAAAAAAAGCTTGATCTTGAAGAAAATATACAGGTATTGAAAAAGAGAGAAAAAGAATTAGAAAACCAAATTGATGAGATTGCCAAAACAATGAAGGTAATAGATACAAAGATGCTTGATTATGAAGCTGTAAAGTTACAGGAAGAATTAGAAGATATTAAAAAAGATATTTAGGGAGGAATTTATTATGTTTAAAAATAAAATATTTATTGTCTTAATAGCATTATTGTTGGTGGCTGGTATCTATTCAGCCGTGGGAGCACATTCAGGTTCGTCTAATAGTAATAACATGATGGGTAATGATCAGATGAATGGGTTTGATAATTATCCAGATAACAACAATCAGGATTATTATGACATGATGGGACCTAATGGAATGATGGGATATGGTGGAATGATGGGACCTAATGGAATTATGGGATATGGTGGACGGATGAGAGGTTATGGACAGGGAGTTAATAGAAATATTGATTACAGTCTTTCAGCTTTAGGTATGACCGAAGAAGATGTTAAAGATTTAGCTGTTGAACTTGTAGATAGACAGTTTGTGACAGAATATCAGGTTAGTGATATCTTCATTTTCAACGATTCACCATATTATATTTCAGTTGTAGAAAAAGACAGTGATCAGGGTGTCTTTGAACTACTCTTTGATCCTTATAGAAAGGTGATTTACCCAGAATATGGACCAAATATGATGTGGAATACAGAACATGGAATGTCTTATATGATGGGATGGAGTGCGCCAGTAGAAGAGAATATGATGTCACGTCAGGAAGTTCTGCAAATTGCAAAAGAATTTGCTCAGCTAAATGATTTTATGGTAGAGGATGAAGGACATCAGTTCCCGGGGTATTATACTTTCCACACAGCAGATAGTAGTGATAATACAACCGGTATGCTGAGTGTTAATTCTTATACAGGCCAGGTTTGGTATCATAACTGGCATGGAGATTTAGCTAAAGTTATTAGTGTTATGGAACATCAAGAGTAAAAGGAAATATTTTAAATTAAAAGATTTTTATAGAAAGGAGTTTTAATAAATGGGATATTGTTATGGTTTGAATGGATATGGTTCTGGTTTATTAGGTAGCTATTGGTGGATAATGCCTCTATTATTCTGGGGCCTTATTATAACAGGAGTTGTGTTCTTTATAAGATCACAGAAAAATCGTAGTAGTCGCGAAGCATTAAGTATTTTAAAGCACGAGTATGCTTTAGGAAATATTACAAGAGAAGAGTTTAAAACTCGCAAAAAAGACTTACAATGACCTTAAGTGAATATTTGATACAGGTATTATCTAAAAAGGCCTTCTCTAGTAATTATGAGAAGGTCTTTTCTTTGATTTATTTGGTGAACTGTTCGAGTGTTAAGAGAGATGATTTACCCTCAGAGAAACTTCATTTTGTTCAGTTAATGATGGAGTTTTTCTGGGGGGTTTTTGTTTTTATAACTATGGCCTTATGATACAATAAAAGTAGAAAGTAATAAAGGAATGATTTCAAAATGAAATGGAAAGATATTATAGATGAATACCCCGACTGTTGGATCCTATTAGAAGCTATAGAAGCTCATTCAGACCAGGGAAAAAGAGTTGTTGATAAAATAGCTGTTCTTGATAAATTTAATAATAGCGATAAGGCTATGACCGCCTATAGAGAGCTTCATAAGAAATACCCTGAAAGAGAACTCTATGTTGCTCACTCTAAGAACAAGGATCTTGAAAAGGTGGAGATCTGGCAGTAGCTCTGTCTGAGCCGATAACAGTTCCTGAGCGGGTCCTCTCTACTGTCAAAAATGTTATCGAGAACTTAAACATCGTCTTAAAAGAGATAATTCCAGACTTAACCATTAAGATTAAAGAATATGGGGAAGAACTGGATGAAAATGGTGATCCAGTTATTTAAATAGAGCTGCTGGCAGCAAGAGGAGAGATTAAGATCCCTCTGAGATATGAATCAGATGGAATTAAAAAGATTATATCTATCTTAAGTGCGATGATTGCGATGTATAATAAGCCCGGTATTTGTCTGGCAGTGGATGAACTTGATGCTGGTATATTTGAATATCTTTTAGGTGAAATTCTGGAAATCATTCAGGATAGAGCTAAGGGACAGCTGGTCTTTACTTCTCATAACCTAAGGCCGCTGGAGAAATTGAATAAAGAGTCACTGATTTTTACAACCACTAATCCTCAGAATCGATACATTAGATTTACCAATGTAAAGGAAACCAATAATCTAAGAAGCTTTTATTATCGAACTATAAATTTAGGTGGACAGGAGGAAGAGGTTTATGAGAGAACTGATAAATCCAGAATTGCTAGAGCTTTCAAGACAGATCGAATCAAATAACTGTATTGATTTAATTAAGTAAGCTGCTGTGATATAATTAAATAAACTTGAGGCTAAAAATGAGGTGTGTCAAATGAAGGAGTTTAATACTACAGGTGTCTGTATTCCAGAAAAACATTATATGGCTGATGTGAGCAAGAAAATTAATGTCATTGAGAAGATGGTTGAGGCAGGCAAATATTTTACAATTAATAAACCTCGACAATCTGGAAAAACAACTATTCTTTATCTTTTAGAGAAAAAATTATTAAAAGATGGTTTTGTCCCAATTTTAATTAGTTTTGAAGGGATTGGAGATGAAGTATTTAATAGTGAAAAAGCATTTATTAAAGCATTTATAAATTTAATGAAAAAAGATTTGAGTTTTAAGAAAAATTGTAATAAACTAAAATTTGATCAGAGTAAAATAGATAATCTGGATAATTTTGCAGATTTAAATAATTATCTTTTTGAGTTTGTTGATAAAGCAGAAAAGAGAATTGTTTTGATGATTGATGAAGTTGATAAGAGCAGTAACAATCAGCTTTTTTTAAGTTTCCTGGGGCTTTTAAGAGATAAATTTATTAAATCTCAGGCTGATAGGGATAAAACATTTTATAGTGTGATTTTATCAGGGGTACATGATGTAAAAAACCTCAAACTTAAATTAAGAGACGATGAAGAACATAAATATAATAGTCCCTGGAATATTGCCAGTGAGTTCAAAGTTGACTTTGAGCTGGAAACAGATCAAATTGCTTCAATGTTAAAAAAGTATAAAGAAGATAGGGATATCGATTTAGATTTAGAGTATTTCGCTGATAAAATTAATTATTATACTTCAGGTCATCCGTTTTTAGTCAGTAAATTGGCAGAGATAATTTCTGAAGAAATACTGACAGATAATGAGTCCAGATGGAAGGAGCAATATCTTGATCAGGCAGTAAAAATTATTTTAGAAAAAGATCTTCCGAATTTCGATACCTTAATTAAAAATATAGAGAATAATAGTGATTTAGAAGATATGACAAAGGATATATTGATTGATGGTAGAAAAATCACTTATAATTCAGATAATCCAACAATAGAAAAGGGAGAACTCTATGGTGTTTTTAAAAATGATAGCGGCAGCTTAAAAATTCATAATAGAATTTATGAGCAGCGAATTTATAACTATTTGATATCAAAAATAGAGAATTCAATGGAAAGTGATGCTTTTGATTTCAGAGATAGTTTTATAGACAATGGTCAGCTTAACTTAAAAGCAGTATTGGAGCGTTTTCAGGTTTTCATAAAAGAACAGTATAGCGATCGAGATAGAGAATTTTTAGAAAGAAATGGCCGTTTAATTTTTCTCGCTTTTTTAAAACCAATTATAAATGGAAAAGGATTTGATTTTAAAGAAGTGCAGATTTCTCAGGAAAAAAGGCTTGATGTTGTGATTACTTATCTTGAGCAGAAATTCATTGTGGAATTGAAAATCTGGCGGGGAGAAGAGTATCACCAGCAGGGATTAAAACAGCTGGCTGAGTATTTGGAAAGTCAGAATATGGAGCGGGGTTATCTTTTGAGTTTTAATTTTAATCAGAATAAGGAATATAAGGATGAAGAGCTGGAAGTAGATAATAAAAAAATCTTTGCTTACTGGGCTTAAATAATAATATATATCACTGCGGTGAAATTGCGATAAAAATTGAATAAACTTAGCACCTCAAAAAGTTGTTTTATTTTATTAATGGTGCTAAAATGGAAATAGGAGGTCGATAATATGACAGGTCAAGAAATCCTTAAATTTTTACAGAGTAATAGAAGTACATTAAATAGATTCGGAGTTAAAAGTATTGCCTTATTTGGCTCATATGTTAGTGGTCAGGCTACTAATAATAGTGATATTGATCTTCTTGTTGAATTTAAAAAAGGAGAGAAGACCTTTGATAATTATATGGATTTAAAATTTTATCTTGAAGATAATTTAAATAAAGATGTAGATCTTGTGATTAAAGATGCCTTAAAAGAAGAATTAAAGGAAGATATTTTAGGAAGTGCT
>JASMSZ010000112.1:0-25603 GCA_041694515.1 Halanaerobium sp. | reverse complement strand
CGGGCTGGTGGACGGGCCGTGAACGCCGGGCGACCCTCGGTTTGCGAAGGCTCGGGGAAGTGCGTATAGTCTTTCTCTGTCGCCGCGGGGTGGAGCAGTTCGGTAGCTCGCTGGGCTCATAACCCAGAGGTCCATGGTTCAAATCCATGCCCCGCTACGAGAAAGCCAAGAATCGCATATTTCTCACGAATGCGAATCTTGGCTTTTCTCAAAGTGAAAAGATCAGGTTCATAAGAGAAGAGAGCAGAATTATATGTAAATACAGATTTCCGGTGGTAATAGCGGAGGGGCAACACTTGTTCCCATCTCGAACACAAAAGTTAAGTCCTCCAGCGCCTATGGTACTGCATTGGTAACGATGTGGGAGAGTAGGTCGCTGCCGGTCCTTTTTTTGTTTAAACTTATTTTTTAGAAAAAATATTTAAAATGACTGGAAATATTATTGTTTTTATGCTACAATATATTACAGTAAAAGAAAATATTAATATTTTATACTCCCCGATAGCTCAGTTGGTAGAGCAGATGACTGTTAATCATCTTGTCGCAAGTTCGAGTCTTGCTCGGGGAGCCATTTTTATTTAGAGACCTTTATAGGGTCTTTTTTTATTTGAAAAAGTTTTTTGAAAATTGTGTTGACAAACATAAACGAATAATATATAATCATAAATGAACAAAAACGAAAGTAAACGATCATAAATGATCATAAACAATCAAGAAAAGTGAAAAGAGGTTTTATTAATGTTTGCTGAAGAAAGAAGAAAAAAAATCATAAAATTATTAGAAAATAAAAAAAGAGCAAGTGTTAATGAGTTAAGTAAAAACTTTGATGTTTCACGTGCAACAATTAGAAGAGATTTAAGTGAACTTGAAAAATCAGGTTTTCTTCGGCGTACACATGGAGGAGCAATATTAAGCGGCAGCAGCAAATTAGAGCCCAGCTTTAAAGAAAAAGAAGACAAGTTAGCTGAAGAAAAAAAAGCAATTGGGAAAAAAGCTGCTGGAATAATAAAAGATGGAGACACAATCTTTATTGATGCTGGAACTACAACCAGGCAGATAATTGATTTTTTAGATGAAAAAAATGATTTAACAATAGTTACTCATGCTCTACATATTATAAATAAAATAAATGAAGATAAGATTGATTGTGAATTAATCGTGATTGGTGGTAATTTTAAAAGATCAACCGAAGCTATGATTGGACCCCTGGCTGAGGATTATTTAAAAAAATTAAGAGTGGATAAAAGTTTTATTGGTTCAAATGGTTTTAATTTGGAATCTGCTGCGACTACACCGGATCTGAGTGAAGCAAAAATAAAAGAAATTGGTTTAGAAATTGCAGGTGAAAATTTTCTTCTATTTGATCAGAGTAAATGGGAGGAAGTATATTTTTATAGATTTGCAGAATTAAAGCAAATAGACTTTATAATTACTGATTTGATTGAGGAAAATAGAGAAAAACGTTTGAATCAGGAAAATATCGATGTTATTTTAGCTTAAATTTAAGATTGGAGGTGAGCAGATGATTTTGACTGTTACGTTGAACCCGGCGCTGGATAAGATAATTATTCTGGATAATTTAAAACTAGGTAAATTAAATAGAGTCAAAGAAACAACAGTCCTGGCAGGTGGGAAGGGTATAAATGTTTCGGAGGTTTTAACAGAATTAAATATTGAAAATAAAGCTCTCGGGATTGTTGGGGGCAATAATGGTAGAATTATTACTTCAATGCTTGAAAATAAAGGAGTAAAAGCTGATTTTGACTGGTCTGATTTTGAAACCAGGCAGAACTTGAAGCTCAAAGAAAAAAATACTAATAGAGAAACAGAAATTAATGAAGGAGGTAGAGTAAATAAGGAAAATATTGATGATTTTAAATCTTCTTTTGAAAAAAACATTAAGAAAAACAAGACATTTGTCCTATCGGGTAGCTTACCATCAGGTGTAGAAAAAACCATTTATGCTGAGCTAATTGATAAAGCTAAAGAAAAAGGGGCAAGAGTTATTTTAGATAGTTCTGGTGAGGAGTTCAAATTGGCTTTAAAAAAAGCTCCTTATTTAGTAAAACCAAATTTAGAAGAAATTGAAAATTTACTGGGAAGAAAAATTAATAATAATGATGATTTGAAAAAAGGAGCTGAATACTTACTTGAGCGGGACATAAGTATTGTAATGATTTCTCTGGGGGCAGAGGGAGCTTTTATTGCTTCTAAAGATGAAGGTTATAGAATTTATACTCCTCAGGTTAAAGTTTCTCAGACGACAGTTGGGGCTGGAGATACAATGGTTGCCGGTCTGGCTGCAGAAATAGATAAAAATAAGAATCTAAAGGATACAGGCATTTTTGCGGCTGCTCTGGCAACAGCTTTTGTAGAATCAGGATCAATTTCTAAGATCGATGATCAATTAATTGAAAGAATAAAAAATAGTATTAAAGTGGAAAAAATATATTAAGCAGAGAAAAGGGGTATAAAAATGGAAGTAAATGAGTTTATAAATCAGAATTTAATTAAAATGAATCTTGTAAGTGAGGATAAGGATTCAGTAATTAAAGAGATGATAGAGATTATGGCTGAAAATGAGATTATCACTGATAAAGAAGAGGTTATAAAAAAAGCAATGGAAAGAGAAGAAAAGGGAACAACAGGAGTGGGAAAAGGGGTTGCTATTCCCCATGTAAAAAGTGCGGCAGTTAGAAGACCCGCAGTCGCTTTTGGACGTTCAGATGCAGGAATTGATTATGGATCAATGGATAAAAAACTAAGTCATTTATTTTTCTTAATTACTGTCCCGGAAGAATCCCATGATGAGCATTTAAAATTACTGGCTCAATTGTCCAGAAACTTAGTTCATGATGACTTTAGAGACAGCCTATTAGAAGCTGAAGATGAAGAGGAAATAATGAGTATTTTAGAAAATATTTAGAAAAATTTAAATATAATTTTAAAGGTTATTCAAAAAATGAGGGGGATTGGTTTATGAAAAAAATTGTTGGTGTAACTTCCTGTCCAACTGGTATAGCACATACTTATATGGCTTCGGAATCACTGGAAGAAGCTGCAAAAAAAATGGATGTACAGATGAAGGTAGAAACTCAGGGTTCTGTTGGAGTAGAAAATGAATTAAGTGAACAGGATATTAAGGAAGCAGATGCAGTTATAATTGCTGCTGATACAAATGTCAGTCATGAGCGTTTTGGTGGTAAGCCGATTGTTGAGGTAGCAGTGGCTGATGCTATTGATGATGCGCAGTCTTTAATCAATCAGGCACTGGAAAAGGCAGAAAAGGGAGAAAAAACAGAAGTTAATGCAAATTTAAATAGTCAGGTTAGTGATGAAAAAACAAAAAGAAAGGCCAAAAGATCGGGACCATATAAGCACTTAATGACTGGTGTTTCCTTTATGCTTCCCTTTGTTGTAGCAGGGGGGTTATCTATAGCACTATCTTTTGTTTTTGGCATTAATGCTGCTGAACAGGAAGGTTCACTGGCTGCTGCTTTAATGCAGATTGGTGGAGATTCTGCCTTTGCTTTAATGGTTCCAATTCTTGCCGGTTATATAGCTTTCTCAATTGCTGATCGTCCCGGTATTGCTCCTGGTATGATAGGTGGTATGCTGGCAAGTAGTATTGGAGCTGGATTTTTAGGTGGTATTATTGCTGGTTTCTTGGCTGGTTATGTTACTCAATGGTTAAAAGAAAACATTAAGCTTCCGGAAAATCTTCAGGGCTTAATGCCTGTTTTAGTGTTACCTTTCTTATCCAGTTTAATTATCGGTCTCTTAATGATTTATTTAATTGGACCACCGGTAGAAGGGATAATGAATGGATTAGAGTCATGGTTACAGGGTATGACTGATGCCAATGCAGTTTTATTAGGTCTAATTTTAGGTGCAATGATGGCTTTTGATATGGGAGGCCCTGTTAATAAGGCGGCATACACATTTAGTGTGGGACTTTTAGGCTCAGAAATTTATGGACCGATGGCAGCTGTAATGGCAGCTGGTATGACACCTCCACTTGGGCTTGCTTTAGCCACAGTATTGTTTAAAAATAGATTCACTAATCAGGAAATTGAAGCTGGAAAACCTGCCTGGTTTATGGGGATTTCCTTTATTACAGAAGGAGCAATTCCCTTTGCAGCAGCGGATCCAATTAGAGTAATTCCTTCTATTATGACCGGTTCTGCAATTACAGGTGCTTTATCAATGTTATTTGGAGTTGGTTTGAGAGCACCTCATGGAGGTATATTTGTTTTACCAATTCCTAATGTTGTAACTAATCTTGGTTTTTATGCTCTAGCAATTATTGCTGGTACTTTAGTAACAACTTTTATGTTAAGATTATTGAAACCTAAATTAGGAGAGTAAAATCATTAATTGAAGCAATAATAATATTTAGCTAAATCAATTATTATTTAATAAAAAGAGGTACCAATTATGGTGCTTCTTTTTCAATTTATTAGAATAATTAGAATACCATTAGAATCAATTGAGTTCACTTGCTTATCATCAAATTTATGGTATAATAATTATCGATAGATAAAAATCAAGAATATTTAAATTGGGAGTGTTTATTAATGAATTTAAAGAAAAACTTTTTAATTATTGCAGCAGTAATACTGATATTTTTATCGATGCCGGTTATGGCACAGGAACAAGATGTACAAGAAACTCAGAAAGAAAAGGTTGAAGAAACTGTAACAGAAGAAACTCCAAAAGTTGCAGCATATGTAAATGGAGAAGAAATTTCAATGCAGGAACTTGAACAATTTGCTGGAGTTAGGAATATTTTAATGCAGATTCTGCAGTCCAATCAAGAGTTCGGATCTGTAATTTTACAGACTGAAGCTGGACAGAATGTCGTAGAAGAATTCCGAAAAATGAAGTTAGAGCAGTTAATTACCAATAAATTACTTGTTCAGGAAGCTAAAAAAAGAGGAATTGAAGTTAGTAATGAAGAAATGAATAATATTTTTGACCAGCAGGTAAATGCTTTAAAACAGCAGAATAATTTAAATGATACCCAGCTAGAACAGGCGATTCAGCAGCAGGGTTTTAAATCTATGCAGCAGTATAAAGATATGTTCTTTGAAAATAATAAAAATGGATTTTTAGTTAATAAATTAAGAGAAAAGGTAGTTTCTGATGTTACTGTTAGTGATCAGGAAGCAAAGGAATATTATAATAATAATCAGCAGCAATTTAAAACTGCTGCCCAGAAAAAAGTAAGTCACATTCTTTTTGACAAAGAGGCAAAAGCTAAAGAAGTATTAAATAAAATTAAAAACGGTGCTGGCTTTGCAGAAATGGCCAAAAAACATTCTACTGGTCCTACAGCTGAAAATGGTGGAGATTTAGGTTATATCACAGCTAATGAACAGGGCTTAGATAAAACTTTCCGTGATGCAGCAATGAAATTAAGTGTAGGTGAGGTAAGTTCTGAACCTGTAAAAACTCAGTTTGGATATCATTTAATCAAAGTTACTGATTCCAGGGAAGCTGGAGTTAGAGAATTTGAAGAAGTTAAATCTCAAATCAAAAGTCAGCTGAAAAGTAAGAAGCAAAATCAGGCTTTTCAGGAATATGTTCAAGGTTTAAGAGAAGAAGCAGAAATAGATATTAGATTATAGTAATAAATATATTAAGGCAAAAATTCCTGTGCCAGTAAAATGGGCAGGAATTTTCTGCTTTTATTAGGGCTTTATATCTGATATCATAGTTATAGATAAAAATTTATTTAAAATTATAGAAGGGATTGATTTTATTGATAATTGCTGTACCCAGAGAAATTAAAAACAATGAAAACCGGGTAGCTTTGACTGCTGCTGGAGCTGAAATTTTAAAAAAAGCAGGCCATCAAATTTTAATTGAAAAAGATGCAGGTCAGGGAAGCGGGATTTCCAATGAAGATTATAAAAATGCAGGTGCTGAAATAGTTGCTGCTAAAAATGAGCTTTTTCAAAAAGCAGAAATGATCATTAAAGTTAAGGAACCTCTAAAAGAAGAATATGATTTATTTAAAGAAGGTCAGCTTTTATTTACTTATCTACATCTAGCTGCAGATGAGGAATTAACTGAAGCTTTAAAAGAAAAAGGGGTGACCGCTGCTGCTTATGAGACAGTACAGAATCAAGATGGTGAGCTGCCACTTTTGACTCCGATGAGTGAAGTAGCAGGCAGATTATCAGTTCAGGCTGCGGCTTCTTTTCTGGAAAAACCAAAAGGTGGAAGTGGAGTTCTTCTGGGTGGTGTACCTGGAGTTAAACCAGCTAAAGTAGTTGTTATAGGTGGAGGAATAGTCGGCCGCAATGCTGCTAAAGTTGCTCTGGGTATGGGAGCAGATGTAACAATTATGGATATCAAGCAGTCCACTATGCGCTATATTGATGATATTTTTCAGGGGAGAATAAAAACTATTATGTCAAACAATGCTCATGTAGCAGGAGAAGTGAGTAAGGCTGATGTAGTAATTGGGGCAGTTTTAATTCCTGGGGCTAAAGCACCAAATCTGGTTACAGAAGAAATGATAAAAACGATGACTGCTGGTTCTGTAGTTGTTGATGTGGCAATTGATCAGGGTGGATGTATCGAAGGTACCTATCCAACTACCCACGATGATCCGGTATTTAATAAATATGGAGTTATTCATTATTCTGTAGCCAATATGCCGGGAGCAGTTGCCAGAACTTCAACTTTTGCTCTGACTAATGCAACACTTCCTTATATCAAAAAATTGGCTGCTCAGGGATATAAAAAAGCAATGTTAGCTGATTATTCTCTGGCTTTGGGTTTGAATGTGCATCAGGGAGAAATAATCTGTCAGGCAGTTGCAGAAAGTTTTGATCAAGATTATAAAGAGTTAGATCAGTTATTAGCAGAGTGGAAATAAATATAGTGATGAAGAAAATTTTGGTTTATAATTAATTGAAGCTTGTTAAGACAGCTATGGCTTTTGATGGAGGGAAAGAAATGGAGCTAGAATTAAAAAGACCAGCCTGGATTGAGATTGATCTCAGCGCTTTAAAAAATAATTATAATTTTATTCGCAGTCTAATTAATGGTCAAACTAAAATTGCAGCAGTTGTTAAAGCAAATGCTTATGGTCACGGTGCGGTCAGGGTGGCTCAAAAATTATCTCAACTGGGAGTAGAATATTTTTGTGTTGGCAGTCCAGATGAGGGAATTGAATTAAGAGCTGCTGGTATAGAAAAGAAAATTATAGTTTTAGCTGAAGTTTTACCCTCTCAGTATGCTGATGTTATAGAGGGGGATTTAATTCAGACTGCAGCCTGCCGTGAAACTTTAGAGGCTTTAAATGAAGCAGGAGTTAGAGAGGCAAAGACAATTAAAGTTCATTTAAAAATTGATACAGGAATGGGGAGAATTGGATTTTTTCCCGAAGAATTACCTGAAGTTTATAATTTAGCTCAAAAATTAGACAATATAAAAATAGAAGGAGTTTTTTCCCATCTGGCAGCAGCTGATGAAGAAAACAAAAAATTTTCCTATCAGCAGCTGCAGAAATTCAATTCTGCCTTAGAAAAAATAAAAAATTCAGGATTTAAATTACCTTTACTGCATATTGCTAACAGTGCAGCAGTAATTGATCTAAAAGAAACTTCTCTGGATTTAGTTAGGCCCGGGATTATGCTTTATGGTCTTCTTCCTTCGGCTGAACTAAATCAGGAAGCAGATTTAAAGCCGCTGTTATCATTTAAGACCAGGGTTGTACAGCTGCGAAAGTTACCTGCTGGTTCTGCGGTCAGTTATGGTTCAACATATAAAACTGAGACTGAGGAAAAGCTTGCAGTTTTACCAATCGGATATAAGGATGGTTATCCACGGCTGCTTTCCAATCAGGGAGAAGTTTTAATTAATGGTCAGAGAGCTCCGATTAGAGGCAGAGTCTGCATGGGTCAGACTATTGTCAGCGTTGAAGCAATAGATGATGTTCAGGTTGGAGGCGAGGTTGTTTTAATCGGAAAACAGGGTGCTGAGGAGATAACTGCTACTGAAATAGCTGATCTCTGTGGTACTATTAACTATGAGATAGTTTGTGGTTTAAGTGAAAGATTAGAGAAGGTTTATTTTGATTAAATATTGAATCAGTGGGGGCAGATTAGAGTTAAATGATCTGTTTTTTTCATTTTTGATTAATTTTTAGTAAATTTAACTTGAATTTCTAAAAATGCTGTAATATAATTAGCATAATAAATAAATAGCCAACAATATAAAAGCTGTGAAGGACAATAGTAGATGTGTTAACTGAAATTAGAGAGCTGATGGCTGCTGCAAATCAGTCAGTTAAAATTTGAATCCAGTCTGGAGCTGTGAGGCCGAAAAAATTTGATTAAGCCGAACCGGGTGAGTCCTGTTAAAACTATTTAAGAGGCAGCATTTTTGCTGTCATTAGGGTGGCACCACGAGTAATCTCGTCCCTTTTAGGGAGGGGTTTTTTTATTTTAAAAGCAATTTTTTAGAAAAATAAATTTCTTTTTAATTTAAGCTTATAATCAATTTAGATTTCAAAATAAATTTTAGGGGGAATAAAAATGTTAGATATGAGGTTTATTAGAGAAAATCCAGATATTGTAGAAGAGGCTATGGAAAAAAGAAATATGGAATCTTCAGTTGCCAGGTTTCAGGAACTGGATGACAAGAGACGGGATCTATTATATGAAGCTGAGCAGTTAAAACATAAGCGTAATGTTAATTCTGATAAAATTGGGGAATTAAAGCGAAATGGAGAAGATGCTTCTGATCTGATTTCTGAGATGCAGGAGGTCTCTGCCAGGATCAAAGAACTGGATCAAAAGGTAGGAGAAGTGGAATCAGAATTAAATGATTTACTTTTGGCTATTCCAAATATTCCGCATGAATCCGTGCCGGTCGGTACAGACGAGGAAGATAATAAGGAAATCAGAAAATGGGGTGAACCCAGAGACTTTGATTTTGAAGATAAGGCTCACTGGGATATTGGAGAAGATTTAGATATTTTAGATTTTGAAAGAGGTGGAAAAGTAACCGGCACCCGTTTTACCTTTCTCAAAGGAGCTGGTGCCAGACTGGAGAGAGCTTTAATTAACTTTATGCTCAACCTGCATACAGATGAACATGGTTATCAAGAAGTATTTCCACCCTTTATTGCCAATGCAGACAGCATGATCGGGACCGGTCAGCTGCCTAAATTCAAAAAAGATATGTTTAAATTGGAAGGGCTTGACTATTATTTGATTCCAACTGCTGAAGTTCCGGTAACAAATATGTATCGTGATGAAATATTAGATGTTGAGCAGCTGCCTGAATATTTTACAGCCTATAGTGCCTGTTTTAGAGCGGAAGCAGGAGCTCATGGGCGTGATACCAGAGGTATTATTCGTCAGCATCAGTTTAACAAAGTAGAGATGGTTAAGTTTGTAAAGCCGGAGGATTCCTATGATGAGCTAGAAAAAATAACTGCTGATGCAGAGGATGTGCTGCAGAAACTGGAGCTTCCTTATCGAGTTGTCAGCCTCTGTACAGGAGATCTGACCTTTGCTTCTGCTAAAACTTATGATTTAGAAGTCTGGATGCCTGCTTATGATACTTATAGAGAAATTTCTTCCTGTTCGAATTTCGAAGATTTTCAGGCCAGACGGGCCGGGATTCGCTATCGTCCTGAACCAGAAGCCAGTACAGAATTTGTGCATACTTTAAATGGATCTGGTCTGGCAATTGGAAGAACAGCTGCTGCAATTTTAGAAAATTATCAGAATGAAGATGGAACAGTGACAGTGCCTGAGGTTTTAAGACCATTTATGGGAACTGATGTAATCGAATAAATTTAGCATTTTGTAATTAATTTCACTTGTACCAGGTACAAAAAGGACTTTTTGTACCTGGTACAAATAATATATTAACTTTAAAAGATAATATTATAAGTAAAAGAGCCTTTTTAGGGCTCTTTTTGCTTTTTATAAATTTTATATAATTTTTTTTTGCCAAAAAAAGAAGGATTCTCACCTTAAGTATAGAATAATATTAAACGAGATGTAAATAAAACAGTGTTTTACTATTAGAAACAAATACATAAAAATAGTAGTTAAGAAATTAGAATAGTTTATTTTAGCTGTTTTGACTAAAAAGTTTTAAAAAATCAAAGGAGGCTTATTTAATGAGCAAAATTGAAGATTTAAAAAGAGTTGAGGAAACTGGGATTGTCGCTGTTGTTAGAGCCGAAAATGCAGAAAAGGCTTTAAAGATTACTGAGGCTGTAAAAAAAGGTGGTATTGAGGCTATTGAGATTACTATGACAGTACCTGGTGCTGTTGATGTAATCAAGCAGATTACTGATGAATACAGCAGAGATGAAATTTTAATTGGTGCTGGTTCTGTATTAGATGCAGAAACTGCGCGTGCCTGCATTTTAGCCGGTGCTGAGTATATTGTTTCTCCTTCTCTGGATGAAGAAACAATTGCTATGTGTAATCGCTATCAGAAGGCTGTTATGCCTGGAGCAATGAGTGTAACCGAGGTTGTGAAAGCAATGAAATACGGTGCAGATATTGTTAAGATTTTCCCTGCTACCTTATTTGGTCCTAAGATTATTAAGGCTATTAAAGGTCCTTTACCACAGGCACCCTTAATGCCTACTGGTGGAGTTAGCTTAGATAATGTTAAGGATTGGATTAAAGCTGGTAGTTTTGCAGTTGGAGTTGGTAGTTCTTTAAGCAAAGGTGCCAAAACTGGTGACTATGAGCAGGTTACAGAAACTGCTAAAGAATTTATCAGGTTGATTAAAGAAGCCAGAGCAGAAATGGCTTAAATCTCATTTCAGAAACAACTTTAGAGAATAACTAAAATTCATTTCTCAGCTAACTCAGCTTACCTTCCCGATCAGCACATCCTGTGCTGCGGTCAGCTCAAGACAGCGTGTCTTTCGAGCTGAGTTAGCGGAGATATTCATTAAGTTATTCTAGATAAAGTTATTAAATTCAATGAGATTTAAGACCATTTCTTTTAGTTAAGAAGGTTGGGTGGATGCTCTCATATCTGTGAGCAGGTTAGTCAGCTGAGAGGTCCATTTTATTAACAGAAGTACATTTAAATCAAAATTTAACAGGAGGTTTTTTATATTATGTCTAAGAAAGTTGTTACATTTGGAGAGATTATGCTTCGTTTAACCCCACCGGATCATGAGCGTTTTATTCAGGCTGATACGTTTAATGTTATTTATGGTGGTGGAGAAGCAAATACTGCTGTATCCTTAGCCAATTATGGTCTGGATGCTCGTTTTGTGACTAAGCTGCCTGATAATCCACTGGGACAGGCTGCTTTAAATGAAGTTCGCCGTTTTGGTGTTGATACAGATTATATTGCACGCGGTGGAGATCGTTTAGGAATCTATTACTGTGAGAATGGTGCAAGTCAGAGACCATCCAATGTAGTTTACGATAGAGCTCATTCTGCAATTGCTGAAGCTGAAAGTGCAGATTTTGACTGGGAAGAAATTTTTGCTGATGTAGACTGGTTCCACTATACTGGAATTACTCCAGCCTTAAGTGAGCAGATGTCAGATGTTACTTTAGAAGCTGTTAAAGCTGCTAAAAAGCATGGTGTAAAAGTAAGCTGTGACTTAAACTACCGCGCTAAGCTCTGGAGTAAAGAAAGAGCCGGTCAGGTAATGGAAGGTTTAATGGAATATACTGATGTTGTAATTGCTAATGAAGAAGATGCCGAAATGGTATTTGATATTAAGAGTGGTTCCGACATTACCGGTGGTGACTTAAATGTTGAAGGTTACAAAGATGTTGCCAAACAATTAATCGACCGCTTTGACCTGGAATTAGTAGGAAGTCACTTAAGAATCAGCCACAGTGCTTCTCGTAATGGCTGGTTAGTTATTCTCTTTGATGGAGAAAACTTTGTTCAGTCAGCTAAATACGAAATTGATATTGTCGACCGGGTTGGTGGAGGAGACTCCTTTGCTGGAGGCCTAATTTATTCTCTAGTAACCGGAAAAGGTCTACAGGAAGCTGCTGAGTTTGGTGCTGCTGCATCCTGCTTAAAACAGTCAATCCCTGGTGACTTTAACCATGTAAGTGTAAAAGAAGTAGAAACTCTAGCTGGAGGAAACGCTTCCGGAAGAGTTAAGAGATAAGCAGTTAATAATTCTATTTCAATAAAGGGCTGCAGCTTTGAGCTGTGGCCTTTTTTCAATTTTAGCATTAAAGCAAATTTTTATTTTTTTAGGAGGAATTTTAAATGATTGATCTGGTTACTATTGGGGAGACAATGGCGGCAATGGCACCAAATGAAGTAGGTTCCTTAAAGTATTTGAATAATTTTTCTAAATATATAGCTGGAGCAGAATCTAATGTGGCAATCGGGGTTAAGCGGCTTGGTTTTAATTCAGGCTGGATCAGTAAACTGGGAAAGGATCCACTTGGAGATTATGTAGAATTTTTTGTCCGTGGAGAAGGAGTAGATGTCTCTCAGGTAAAAAGAGATAAAGAGCATAGAACTGGATTATTAATTAAAGAAATGTATACAACCAAAGAACCGAAAGTTTTTTACTATCGTGACAATTCTGCTGCCAGTCATCTGGCTCAGGAGGATATAGATAAAGAATATATTAAAAATGCTAAACATCTGCATTTAACAGGAATTACACCTGCTTTAAGTCAGAGTGCTCAGGGGGCATTTTTTGAAGCACTGCGGTTGGCTCGAGAAAATGAGTTGAAAATTTCTTTTGATCCTAACTTAAGATTAAAACTCTGGGATTCTATAGCAGAAATGAGAGAGGTAATGTTAAAAATCATTCCCCAGGTTAATGTTTTACTGCCTGGAGTTGAAGAAGGAGAAATTTTGCTTGGACTTTCTGAGCCAGAAGAAATCATTAAAGGTTTTTATCAGATGATGGAGCCGGGTTCTCTGATTGTACTTAAAATTGGAGCGGAAGGAGCACTTTATTATCAGGGTGATCAGATTGAACATGTTGAACCTTACTGTGTGGATAATATTGTGGATTTAATTGGGGCCGGGGATGCTTTTGCTGCGGGATTAATCACCGGTCTTTTACGGGAACTGCCGATTAGAGAAGCGGTTGAACTTGCCAATTTAGTTGGTGCCTTATGCATAACTGTTAAAGGTGATATCGAAGGGCTTCCCACCTGGGAGCAGGTTGAGGTTTATCAGGGTAAAAAAGAAGAGATTCATCGTTAGTGAAAAATTATTATTGAAAGAAATATCCCCTTTCTTTTAAACAGATTAAATCATAATTAATTGATCTGTCTGTGAAAGGGGAATAATTAATATAAATATATTTACTGGTTAATTTTTAGTTAATCTTTATCTAATAAATCAATTATTTTTGAGAAGATGAGAGGTTTACTGAATATATAGCCCTGAATATAATCACAGTTAGCCCTTTTTAACTTAGCTAATTGTTCTGCTGTTTCTACACCTTCGGCCACAACTGGCAAATTCATACTGTGGAATAAGTTAATTAAACTATTGATTGTTTTTAAACTATCATATTCTAAAAATTCTTCAATTAAAACCTTATCCAGCTTCACCTTTGTAAAAGAAATATAGGTTAGATAATTTAAAGAAGAATATCCTGTCCCAAAATCATCCAGGGAAAGCTCTATTCCCAGATCAGTTAGTTGATTTAAATAATTTACAGCCTTCTTTTCCTGCTGAATTAAAAGACTTTCTGTAATTTCAATCTCTAAATTTTCAGCTTTAACATGATGAGTATTAATTTTTTCTTCAATAAAATTAATATAATCTAAATCATTTAACTGCTGCACAGAAAAGTTGATAGAAATTTTTAAAGATTTATTTTTATTATTATTTAAAAAAGCTAAATCTTTAATAGCTCTTTCTGTAACCCATCTTGATATTTCAATAATTAAACCACTTTCTTCTGCTATAGGAATAAATTCTACAGGTGAGATATTAAAATTTTTTAATCTAATTAATGCTTCTAAAGATTCTATTTTTTCATTTTTAGTATTAATCTGGGGCTGATATTTTAATTCAAAACCATCATTTTCTAGGGCAAGTCGGAGTAATTTTCTGATATCCTGTTTATTTTTAATTTTATTAAACATTTCTTCTTGGTAAAATAGAAAGTCTTGCTTATTAATTTCTTTAGCTTGATACATTGCAGTATCTGCCATAGCAATTAACTCATAACTATTAGTAGAATCTTCAGGAAAAAGGCTTATTCCTAAACTGAAGTCAAGATAGAATTCACTTTCTTCAATTAAAAATGGCTCAGTCACCAGACTTTTTAACTTGTAAATATATTCTTTAATTTCATAATTTGTATTAATACCTTTTAATAAGAGTAAAAATTCATCACCACCATATCTGGCAGCAAAAACATTATCAGAAAAAGAAGTAAGCAATAATTGGCTGAACTTTTTTAAAATTTTATCACCATATATATGCCCAAAAGTGTTGTTAACTTCTTTAAAATTATCAAAATCAAGTAAAATAATGGAGCCTTTTATTTTCTTAGCCAGGGCTAAATCTAATTTTTTCATAAAATTTACTCTGTTTGGAATACCAGTCAGAGGATCATGAGCTGCCTGGTATTCTAAATTTGTATTTAAAGCTGTAACTTCCTGATTATATGCTTCTAACTGCTGATAAGCGGCAGATATTTCTTCAGTCATATAATTAAAATTCTGAGTCAGTTTACCTATCTCATCATCTCTATTATTTTTGATCTGCACCTCAAAATTACCATCAGCCACTTTTCTTACATTATTAACTAATTGATGAATTGGTTTAAGCAAATATCTTTTATTGATAAAGTATACTGTCAAAATTAAAATAAATAAAATAATCAAACTAATTTTAAAAATAAGCAATTTCAATTTATTTCTAACAGAAAAAGCTTCTTCAGTATCAATTTGAGAAAAAATTACACTATTTAAACGTTCTAAAAAAACAAAGGAAGCTAATTTTTGTTTATTATTATATCGATACTTTATAGAACCAATCTGATCATTATATACCTGATTATAATTAATTAAATTGTTAATATTATATTTATTTTCAACAAGCTTAAAATTAGGATGAGCTATAACTTCCCCTTTTTGATTTGTTATAAAGGTATAACCGGTTTTTCCTATTTTTTTGTTAGCAATTGTCCTGCTTAATTGATTGAGCAGGATATCTCCAGCCAGAACCCCTAAAACATTGCCTTTTTTGTTTTTAATTGGTAAAGCAACAGTGATCATTAAATATCTGTTATTTGCATCTAAATAGGAATCTGTCCAGATAAGTTTTTTGTTTTCAACCGCTTTCTGGTACCAGTTTCTTTCCTGTGGTTTATAGTCCGGGCTTAAAGAAACATCCGGATGAATAGTCATTTTGCCACTATTATCTGCATAATATATATATTTAAAAATTGAGTATTCTTCTTTAACCTGTTTTAATAGTGCTAAAATTTCAGCTTCATTATTCAGATGATGTTCAATAAAGGCCCCAGTCAAATTTATTATATCCTCAGTATTGTCTAAAAAGTAATTTACATTAGTTTTTAAAGATTTAGCATTCTCTAAATTAACTTCTTTAACC
Organism: Halanaerobium sp.; assembly: GCA_041694515.1. GTDB lineage: Bacteria > Bacillota > Halanaerobiia > Halanaerobiales > Halanaerobiaceae > Halanaerobium. Next base: position 10,027 of record JASMSZ010000112.1, on the reverse strand, counting down.
TGATCACTTATTTCTTCAGAGGTAAGTCTATTAATTGACCAACTCAAGAGTGAAATGAAAATAATTAGGATCAAAATTATACTCCAGTTAACCTTAACTATTAAGCTTTTATACCATTTGACTTTTTGATTATCCATAACACAACTCTTTTCTATACTTATTGATAGAGATATAAAATATGACTTCCATAAATTTAACTATTCACTGTAACAATCATTATTTAAATTATATTATATTTTTGAATAAAATACCAATTAAGCTAATTACATTTATAAAAAAAGATGAATTTGAAAAATAAAAGCTAAAAAATTTAGATTTAGCTTGAGCCTTCCAATTAAAGCTTTAAATATAGTTATTGTTTATAGAATCAATTTATTTGTGGTATATCATACTTAATTAATTAGTATTTTTATGCTATAATAAATATCTAGACATTTATTATAGTACACTTAATATAAATGCAACAAAATTTTAAGGAGGTTTTTATTTTGAGCAAATCCGACATGACGGTGATTAAACGGGATGAGAGCGAAGTAGCTTACAGTCGGGATAAGATTACCAAGGCTATCTATAGAGCAATGATAGAATCAGGAGAAGATGCAGCTGAGGATGATGCAGAACAGGTAGCTTTAGATGTAGAATCAGATTTGATAACAGAATTTTACAATCAGGACCAGGTTCCCAGGGTCGAAGAAATTCAAGATTTAGTGGAAGAAAAATTGATGAAGGCTGCTTATGTGTCAACAGCAAAGGCATATATTTTATACAGAAACAAAAGACAGCAGTCCAGGCTGCAGAGGAAAAAAGAAAAAGAAAATCCACTTTTAACTAATGAATTTTTAAGTAAATATAAGCACCAGCCCAACCCTTTTCCCACTGAGCTGGGAGAATTTATTTATTACAGAACATATTCACGCTGGTTAGAAGAAGAGCAGCGCCGGGAATACTGGTGGGAAACAGTGAAAAGAGCTGTAGAATATAACTGTTCTCTGGCTCAAACAACCAAAAAAGAAGCAGAAAAATTATATGATAATGTATATAATTTAAGAAACTTTTTAGCAGGGCGGACACTCTGGACAGCAAGTACAGAATCCAGCAAAAAGTATGGAATGTCTAATTATAACTGTTCTTTTACCGTTATTGATAGTTTTAAAGCCTATCAGGACGTGTTTTATTTACTCATGATAGGTAGTGGTGTCGGTTTCCGCGTCCTGCCGCGTGATGTAGAACAGCTGCCAAAAATTAGAACAGATGTAGAAGTTATTCATAAATATTATGAGCCGGTAGACAAGGATGAAAGAAGAGAATATACTGACTTTGATTTTGATGAAGATGATGTAGTAACAGTTAATGTCGGTGATTCCAAAGAAGGCTGGATTCAGTCTCTGGAATATTATTTTAAATTTTTAGTAAATCATGCTTATCGTCCTCTAAAAAGAATCATCTTTAATTATGATTCTGTCCGTCCAAAAGGGGAAAAGCTTAAAACTTTTGGAGGAACAGCTTCCGGTCATCAGAGTTTAAAAAGAATGTTCACTAAAATTGATAAATTATTAAAAGAGAAACCGGATCGTGACTTAGATGAGATTAGTAGAGTTAAGTTAAAGCCAATAGATGCAATGGATCTAGCAAATATAATTGCAGAAAATGTTGTCTCCGGTGGAGTTAGACGCTCATCTCAAATCTGTCTTTTCAGTGAAGATGATAAAGAAATTGCTCAGGCAAAGAATAATTTATATGTTAAAGAAGATGATGAATGGGTAATTAATAAAGAAATATCTCACCGCCAGATGAGCAATAATAGTATTTTTTACGAAGATAAACCTTCTAAAGAACAGCTGAACTGGCATGTTAAGCAGATGCGTTTTAGTGGTGAACCTGGATTTATCAATGCTGTAGAAGGAAGCCGACGCCGTGAGAACTTTAAAGGAGTTAATCCCTGTGCAGAGATTCTTTTAGATTCCAGAGGAGTCTGCAACTTAACTTCCATAAATGTAATGGCTTTTGTTGATGAGGAAGGTAATCTGAATAAAGACGCAATGTTTGAAGCTCAGAAGCTTTCAGCCAGATCTGGCTATAGAATGGCCTTAATTGAATTTGAATTACCAGAATGGGATCAAATTAATAAAAGAGATAGGTTAATTGGTACCTCCTTAACTGGCTGGCAGGATATGAAAAATGCTGCTGATTTAAATGCAGTTCAGGAAGCGGAGTTGTTGGAAGAACTGCGTCAGGTTGCTCATCAAGCTGCCAGAGAAATTGCTAAAGAAGTCGGAGATAATGAGCCCAAGCTGATTACTACTGTTAAGCCTGAGGGTACTCAGACTCAGATGCCTACAGTTTCCAGTGGACTGCATTATTCTCACAGTCCCTATTATGTGCGCCGGGTAAGAATTTCGGCTTCTGATCCATTGGCCCGAGTCTGTGAAGAACTCGGTTATCCGATTCATTCAGAAGTTGGTCAGGATCCAGAAGATCCGGAAACCCTGGTTGTAGAATTCCCTGTTAAAGCTCCAGAAGGAGAGGTTAAGGGAGATGTAGATGCAATCGAACAGCTGGAAACATATAAGATGTTTATGGAAAATTATGTTGATCACAATGCATCAATTACAGTTCATGTCCGTGATGATGAATGGGAAGATGTGGAAGAATGGTTATGGGAGAACTGGAATAGTGTAGTCGGGATTTCCTTTATTTCCTACAGCGATAACTTTTATGATTTAATGCCCTACGAAGAAATTACAGAAGAAGAGTACAATCAGCGGGTTGAAGAAATGGAAAGATTTAATCCATCCTTAGTATCTAAGTATGAAACTGAGTACTTAGAGCGAGAAATCGATGATGCTTCCTGTGAAACAGGAGCCTGTCCGGTAAGATAACGTACAGGTGCCGCGCACCACCCGATTTATATCGAATAATGTCGAATAAAAACAAATAAATTAAGCAAAGGAAAACACCCTTAAAGGTTTGATTAATCTGCGCCTATAGGGGGTGTTTTTTCTTTTTGTTAACTGTCTAATTTTATTAGTCACAGCTTTTGTGATAGAATATTTAAATAGTGAGATATTAGGGTAAAATTTTAATCATGAATTAGATTAAGCTAGATTTGATCAAAGCTACATGAAAAAATAAATTTGTTTTGATTGGAGGGATAGAATGGCACTTAAATCAAAATCAAGCCGAATGGGGGAAGACCCTATAATTAAATTGCTTCTCAAATTATCAGCTCCTGCTATTGCAGGAATGCTCATTCAGGCTTTGTATAATATAGTAGACAGTATTTATGTAGGCCGTTTAAGTACAGATGCTTTGTCTGCTTTATCAATTTCTTTTCCGGTCCAGATGTTTTTAATTGCAGTTGGAGTTGGAACAGGAGTGGGTACAAGCTCTTTGATATCCCGATTATTAGGAAAAGGAGATAAATGTCGAGCTAATAATGTGGCAGAACATGTCTTTTTTATTGCAATTATTTATGGAATACTGGGGGGCCTGCTGGGCCTATTTTTCTCAGAAAATATCATCAAATTATTTACTAATGATCCAGTTTTAATAGATTTAGGTTATCAGTATATAAATATAATATTAACCGGCTCGATTGCAATTTTTGTTCCTGCTATTTTTAACTATATTCTGCGGGGAGAAGGAAATACATTTGTGCCAATGCTGACAATGATAATCGGAGCAGTCTTAAATATGATTATTGATCCCTTTTTAATTTTTGGACTGGGACCATTTCCTCAGCTTGGTGTAGCCGGAGCTGCCTATGCAACTGTTTTTTCACGTTTTATAGGTGGAATTTTTATAGTTTTTGTTTTATTTAGTGATAAAAATGAGTTAACTTTAAATTTGGAGGACTTTAAGTTTGATTTTCAAATTATTAAAGAAATCTATAATGTGGGTATTCCAGCAATGGCTAACCGACTGCTTTTTAGTGTTTCAATTGTAGTTATCAATTTAATTTTAGGAGCCTTTTCTTCGACTGCAATAGCGGTCATGGGCTTAATTTTTAGAATGCAGTCTTTTTTCTTGATGATGGTCTTTGGTTTAACTCAGGGATATCTGCCAATAGTCGGCTATAATTATGGCCATAATAATCCGGAGCGAATGAAAAAAACCATTTTAGTTGGTAATGCAGCTGCTTTAAGTTTTGGGGTATTTGGTTTTATAATTTTTCAGCTATTTCCAGGAGCTATCATTAGATTATTTAATAGTGATCCTAAACTTCTAAATATTGGGGTCGGAGCCTTAAAAAGAGTAAGTTTATCCTATTTCTTTATGGTTTTAAATATTATTGGAGTGGCAACTTTTCAGGCTGTGGGTAAAGGGATGCCCAGTTTTGCGATCACATTTTTAAGACAGGCAGTACTTTTAGTTCCTGGGATGTATCTTTTAGGAGAATTTTTTGGACTGAATGCTGTCTGGCTTTCCTTTCCGATTGCAGAAATAGTATCTTTTGTAATTATGATAGTCTGGCTGATAGCTACAATTAAAAGTTCAATGGGCAGAATGAGAGAAACCATTTAAAGTTTAAATTGATTGATAAGAAAATGACACCCCTGTTGGGGTATAAGGAGGAATAAGATGACGACAGCTATTAAAATTAGAGAGATTAATAAAAGTTATGGTGAGCTACAGGCTTTAGATGATATAAATTTAGATATTCAAAAAGGTGAGTTTTTTGGTCTGTTAGGTCCCAATGGGGCCGGGAAAAGTACTTTAATTGGAATTCTAGGTGGTCTGGTTCATAAGGATTCGGGAGAGGTTACTGTTTTGGGTAATGACATTATAACTGATTATAGAAAAACTAAAAAATCACTGGGAATTGTACCACAGGAGATTACTTTTGATCCCTATTTTACTGTGCGAGAAACACTGGAGATTCATTCTGGCTATTTTGGAATTAAAGATAATGGTGATAAAATTGATGAGCTGCTGAATGCGTTAAGCCTTGATGATAAGGCAGAAATAGGGCCGCGGCAGCTGTCTGGGGGGATGAGAAGAAGACTCTTGATTGCCAAAGCCCTGGTTCATGACCCAGATATAATAGTTTTAGATGAACCAACTGCCGGGGTAGATGTTGAATTGAGAAACAGCCTCTGGGAATATGTAATCCAGCTTAATCAGCAGGGGAAAACTATCATTTTAACTACTCATTATCTGGAAGAGGCAGAGGCACTCTGTGACAGGATTGCAATTATGAATAAAGGTAAGATAGTTAAAGTTGACAGCAAAGAAAATCTAATTAATTCGATTGATAAAAAAGTGATTAAGGTTCAATTTGCTGACCCAGTAAAAGGATTTGAGGAAGAATTAGTAGAAATTGATTTTGAAATAAGTGATGACAAGAGGCAGATCAAAATAGAATCTGCAAAAAAGAATTTGAATAAAATTCTCAGGAAAATAAACGATTTGAATTTAGATATTATCGATATGGATATTGAAAGTGCAAAGCTGGAAGATGTCTTTATTAAACTGACTAACTTAGGGGATGATAACAATTAATACAATTACTTTTTTAAGTCTGGTTAAAAGAGAGGTTTCAAGATTTTCTAAGGTGGCAATTCAGACAATATTTGCACCTTTAATTTCAACAGGTTTATATTTAATTATCTTTTCCTATTCTTTTCAGAATCGAGAGGTCGCGAGATATGGTATCCCCTATATTGATTTTATTGTTCCCGGTTTAATTATGATGAGTTTGATTCAGAATTCATTTGCCAATACTTCTTCTTCCTTAATTGGAGCTAAATATAATGGGATTATCATTGATTTTTTGCTGGCTCCATTTTCTCATATTGAGCTAACTTTAGGTTTTATGATCGGAGGAATGGTCCGGGGAATGCTGGTTGGTAGTGTGACTTATTTAGTGGCTACTTTTTTTTATGGGGGAGCCGTTGCTCATCCATTTTTAGCGGTGTTTTTTGCAATTTTAGTTTCTTCTATCTTCTCACTTTTTGGAATAATTGCCGGTTTGTGGGCAGAAAAATTTGATCATGTTTCAATTTTCTCTAACTTTTTTATTACCCCACTGACCTTTTTGAGTGGAGTTTTTTATTCGGTTAAAGGACTGCCCGGAATCTGGAGTGAGGTATCTTTATTTAACCCTGTTTTTTATATGGTAGATGCTGTTCGTTACTCTTTTGTCGGCCAATCTGATGTTAGACCTGCTTTTTCAGCTTTAGTCATCGGCAGTCTGGCTGTTGTTTTGCTGGTGTTAGTTACTCATTTATTTAAGATTGGATATAAAGTTAAGAGTTAAATATCTAAATAATTTTATTACTAAAATGTAAAATAAAGTAAAAAATATTTGATTGATTACAAACTTAATGATATACTATTTATAGAAGTAAAATATTAAATTTTAAAATCAAGGAGGAGAAAATAATGTTAAAAGTAAAAAAGAATAGTTCTCCTGAAGTCTCTCTTGAAAATTCTTTAAAAGAAATGAAATTAATTCGTGAAGAAAAATTAACTAAGACTACCTGGGAAGAATTCAAAAAGGAAGAAAAATCTAATAAACAGGAGGAGTAATCTATTGAAATATAAAATATTAGTTACTCCTCAATTTAAAAAAGATATTAAATACTATAAAAAGATAAAGAAAATATTTCTACAGCAAAAATAATAGAATTAGTAAATAAATATTGTTAAAAGTAGACCATCTTTAAATCTAGGTGGTCTTTTTATATTACTAATATAAAATAGTTGTTTTATTTATTTAAGAATGCTAAAATTAACATAAATAATTCAAATGGAGGTATTATTATGGCCTGGATGGGAAAAATTCTTGGAGGAACAGTTGGCTGGTCTTTTGGTGGTCCTTTGGGAGCAGTGATTGGAGCTGCTATCGGGAATCACTTTGATCAGAGTAGTTCCAGTAATTCTAATGGTAATCAATTTGGAGCTGGGCAGAGAGGTAATTTAAATCAGCAGGAAGAAAAACAGACAATCTTTTTTACCAGTATTTTTTCGATGCTGGCAAAATTTGCTCAGGCTGATGGAACTGTCAGCAGATCAGAGGTTAAAACTATCGATCGCTTTATTAAAAATGAGCTCAAGCTGCAGGGAGATGCCCGCAAACTGGCAGTTAATATTTTTGATGAAGCCAAAAGAAAAAATAATAGTTTTGAAGAATATGCACAGCAGTTTTACGATAACTTCAAAAATGAACAGACTCTAGTTTTAGGGATGTTTGATCTGCTGCTGAAAGTTGCGGTGGCAGATAATGATTTTCACCATAAAGAGGAAGAGTACATTAAAAAAGCTAAAAAAATATTTAATATAGATGACAGTCAGTATCAAAGTATTAGATCTCAGTATCTAGATACAAATGATTTAGAAAAATATTATAAGATTTTGGAATGTTCACCTGAGGCGGATTTTAAAGAGGTTAAACGCAAGTACCGCCAGAAGGCAAAAGACTTTCATCCTGATAATGTAATTGGTAAAGGACTGCCGGAAGAATTTGTGGATTTTGCTGAACAGGAATTCAAAAAAATAAATGATGCTTATGAAAAAATTAAAGAAGAGAGAAGTGCTTAAAATCAATTAACTTTTAGGTAATGATTATAATTCTGGGGGGATGCTAAATGAAAATTGTGATGATTGAGCCAATTAATATTTCGATGCTGAAGATTGAAGAATACCGACAGAGATTTGAGGCTGAGGGACATCAATTGATTGCCTATTCCAATCGAGCAGAAGATGAAGCAGAAATGATCAAAAGGGCAGAGACCGCTGATATTTTAATAATTGCCAATCAGCCTCTTGCTGCTGAAGTAATTAATGCCTGTCCAAATTTAAAGATGATTTCGGTTGCTTTTACAGGTTTTGACCACATAGCAATAGAAGCCTGTCGGGAAAATGATATTTTAGTATCTAACTCATCCGGTTATGCCAATCAGGCTGTGGCCGAACTGGTCTTTGGACTGACAATTGACTTAATGCGGAAGATTAAGGATTCTGATCAGGCAGTAAGAGCAGGAGAAACCAGAGCGGGTCTAATTGGAAATGAACTTGCCGGCAAAAATTTTGGTATAGTTGGTTTTGGTTCAATCGGTCAGAAGACCGCCCGGATTGCAGATGCTTTTGGCTGCAATATTTTAGCTGATAATCATAAAAAACATCAAGCCGGAGAAGAACTTGAAGTGGAATATCTGGAACTAGATGAGCTGATGCAGAAAAGTGATATTTTAAGTCTGCATGTTCCACTTAAAGAAGCAACAGAAAATTTAATTGATGCCGAAAAAATTGCTCTGATGAAAAAGAGTGCAGTTTTAATTAATACAGCTCGCGGTCCTGTAGTTGACAGTCAGGCGCTGGCTGAGGCTTTAAATAAGGAAGAAATTGCCGGGGCAGGTATTGATGTTTTCGAGGTGGAGCCGCCGATTCCTGCAGGACATCCACTTTTAAATGCCAAAAATACTATTTTAACTCCCCATACTGCTTTTGCAACAGAGGAAGCATTTTTAAAAAGAGCAGAGATAGTATTTGCAAATATCGAAAAATGGATTGCCGGTAAGCCGCAGAACGTAGTCAGCTAAACTAATTTTAGGATCTGAAAATTTTTGTGAAAGGTGGTATTTCTAAAATGGATTTAAAAGAAAAAGCGAAAGAACTTCTTTCTGATTTTAAGGGAGATGAATATGCTCTAGGAGTCGGAATTCTAAATAAAGTCGGAGAATATGCTAAAGAATATGGAGATAATGTTTTGTTAATCTCCAATGACACTTATCTGGAGACAGCTGTTAGAGATATTCAGAAATCGCTTCAGAAAAACAAGATGAAAATGGCTGGAAATAGAGTGTTTCAGGGCTCAGCTCCAAATGCTCCTCGGGAAGATGTCTATCGTCTGGCAGGATATATCCATACTTTTGAGCCTGACTGTATAGTTGTTATTGGGGGAGGAAGTACAATTGATGCAGTTAAGGCTGCCGATGTACTGGCTTCTCTTGGTCATTATAGTCCGGAGATAGATAGCTATTTTGGCACGGCTAAGGTAACAGAAGCCTTAGGGCACAGTAAAGAACATTTAATCCCAACTATAGCGGTTCAGACTGCAGCGAGTTCTGGTGCTCATCTGACAAAATATTCAAATGTAACTGATGTAGTCAGCGGCCAGAAAAAATTAATTGTAGATGATGCTGTTATTCCAGCCAAATCTGTTTTTGATTATGAACTAACAAAAACAATGCCTTTAGATGTCACAGTTGATGGCGCTTTTGATGGTATTTCACACTGCCTGGAAGTTTTTTATGGGATCAATGATCAAAATTATGATTTAGAAAAAGAAATTGCTTCTACAGCAGTAGAGCTGATAGTTAAAAATACCCCGAAAGTAATTGATGATTTAGGGAATACGGCAGCCCGGGAAGCATTGGGACTGGCAACAGATCTAGGAGCTTATTCGATTATGGTCGGAGGTACTAATGGCGGTCATCTAACCAGTTTTTCTTTAGTAGATGTCAGCAGTCACGGTCGGGCCTGTGGGATAATGAATATTTATTATACAGTCTTTTTTGCTCCTGCTATAGAACCCCAATTAAAAGTTATTGGGGATATTTTTCAAAAAAATGGTTATCTAGAAACTGATCTAGATAATTTAAGTGGCCGCCATCTGGGTGAAGCAGCTGCCAGGGGAATGATTAATTTTGCAAAAGAAATTAACTTTCCAACAACCCTGTCAGAACTGGATGGATTTACTGATCAGCATCTCAAAAGAGCTTTAAAAGCTGCTAAAGATCCACAATTGGAAATGAAATTAAAGAATATGCCAATTCCACTTGATGCTTCACTGGTAGATGAGTATATGGCTCCAATCCTGGAGGCTGCAAAAACTGGAGATTTAAGTCTGATCAAAAATATGGATGAATAAAAGGTGAGTGAGTTTGATGGAAAAAATTAATGAAAACCTGGAGCTTGTTATAGATGCCGGAGCACAAATAGCAGAAGGACCTTTCTGGGATCAGGAAGAGCAAGTTTTGTACTGGGTGGATATTTTAGAAAAGACAATAAATATTTATAATCC
>JASMSZ010000111.1:0-8287 GCA_041694515.1 Halanaerobium sp. | reverse complement strand
GCAGTTGACCCTGTTCCACCACCAACCAGCATAATTATAATAATAATGAAATTAGCAAATAGCGGCCACCCAGTAAAAGCGATGGTTGAAAAGCCAGTTGTTGATAAAGCAGTAATAATCTGAAAAAAAGTTATTCTAAAATTTTCGCTTAATTTTGGGTATAATGCATTTAATGAGAAAAACATCAAAATTGGGGTCAGTAATGTAAATAAAGTAATCATTAAGCGAATCTCAGCATTCTTAAAGAAAATCTTAATTTTTCCCTTTAGTAAAGTATAGTGAGTTGCAAAGTTGATTGTACCTAAAAACATTAAAACAATAGTTACTACTTCTATAGAAAGACTGTTGTAATGACCTATACTATCCGGTTGAGTTGAAAATCCCCCGGTAGAAATTGCTGCCATTGAATGATTGATCGAATCAAAGAGCGGCATGCCTGAAATATAGTATAAAAAGACTCCAGCAGCAGTATAAAAAGTATAGATCTTCATAATCATCATTGTTGAGCGCTTAACATGGGGAAGCAGTTTATCACTTCTAGCCTCAGCCATATAGAGACCCATTCCATGAACCGGCAGCAGTGATGATAGGGCAATAACTGCCAGACCAGCACCACCGAAAAACTGCATAATAGAACGCCAGATTAGAATCAACTTTGGAGCAGTAGTAACATCAACCAGGGACAAGCCGGTTGTAGTCCAGCCGCTCACCACTTCAAATATCGAATGTGACCAGCTCATATCAAGAATTGTAATAAAAGGAATTGCAGAAAAGAAAATTGCACCCAACCAGGAAAAAATAACTATTATACTTCCTTCATTTAATGATAATTCCACATCTTCTTCCTGATGTTTGTTACCATAGAAAAATAGTCCAAATCCAGCCAGAATTGATAAGCCAGCTGCCAGTAAAAAATGTGGCGCCAGAAAAGCTTCTTCTGGATAGGCCATCAAAAAGAGCAGTGGTGAGAGGATAGCACCTCCAGCAAACATAATTATAATTCCTGTATATTTTGAAATTAGAAAATAGCGAGAAATAAGTAAATTTTTATATTTCATTTATTCTTCACCACCAAAAACTTTAATGGCTTCTGCCTGCTCCTCGGGCAGTGAAATAATTACAATTTTATCTCCAGCCTGGACTTTAGATCCGCCGCGGGGAATCGTAATATCACCATTACGAACTATTCCTCCTAAAACTATAGTCAGCGGCAGGTCGATCTCCTTAATTTCTTTCCCACAGGCTTCCGAATCAGGAGAAACTTCTACCTGAAAGATACTTAATTTACCTTCTTCAATCATTGTCAGATTACTGACATCATCTGAGGCAACACTCTGTTCGATGATTGAACTGATTAGATCTGTAATATTAAAAATTCCAGTAATACCTAAAGTGCTGAATAATTCCTCATTTTCAGGATTGTTTACCAGAGCAGTTGTTCTTTCCACCCCAAAATAATCCATTGCCATCTTACAGATAAAAAGATTATTATGGTCTTTCTGAGTTAGAGCAACTAAATTATCAGCTTTATAAGCTCCTGCATCTTCCAGTACAGATTGATTGGTTGCATCACCAAAAACAACTGTAGCATTGATTTCTCTGGATAAATCTTCCGCCTGTTTTCGATCTCTATTAATAATTGTTAAAAAATGACCTTTTGAAATTAATTTTTTGGCAAGATGGTAAATTAACTTTCCTCCACCCACTAATATAATATCCACATTTACCTCATCCCTTCTCGCTCAATTTTATTGATCATATTTTCAGCTAAAAGAGAAATCTGAGAGAAAATCTCAACTCTTTCATCCTTTTCGTACATTTTCTCAACTGCCGGATCAATTGTCCTGACCATTATCCTCGGTACATCAAAGTTTAGCTTTGCCATCTGTGAGACTAGATAATTAATCTGATCATTGCCGGTACTTATTATAACCAGATCAGCTGACTCAATTTTTCCTTCCTTTAAAATATCGTTTTCTGCTGCATCCCCCTCAATCTGAAAACCTGAAAAATCAACAGGCAGCAGAGCAAATGACTCTGGATCATGTTCAATCACAACTACTTCGTGACCGGAGCGGGAGAGGTTCCCTGCCAGCAGAGAACCAGTTCTGCCACAGCCTATAATCACTATAAACATTTATTTTTCCTCCTCATCATCCCCGAAATTAACATTATCCAGATCAATTGAACCAATACTCTCCCCAGCACGCTCTATATTATCATTTGCCGGCTTATATCCAGGCTCTAATGCTAAAGCTGCTCTATACATCTTCATTGCTTCAGCCTGTTTGTGCTGCATCTCATAAATAATTCCTAAGAGATTAAATGGTTCCGGTTTTTCAGAATCTAAAGAAGTAGCTTCCTGCAGCATTTCTTTTGCCTTTGAAAAATTCCTTTTATTAATTGCATTTTTAGCCAGCATAATATATTCATCAAATGTTTCTACTTCTTTTTCGCTATTTTCTACTTCATAACGCTCAAAAACATCTTCTACAATTTCAATGATTTCTTCTGGCTTAAATGGTTTGCGCAGGTAATCAACCGCACCCAACTTTAGAGTTTCCACAGCAGTTTCTACACTTCCGTAACCAGTAATCATAATTACCTTAGTTTCAATTTCATCATCTGTAATTTTTTTTAAAAATTGAATTCCATCCATACCTGGCATTTTCATATCCAATAACACAATTGGAAATTCTTCTTCCTCTAGTTTACTTAAACCATCTTCACCATTAACAGCAGTTTCTACCTCATAACCAGCTTTTGATAAAGCAGTTTTTAAAGTCAAACGAATATTTTTTTCATCATCAACAATTAATATGTTATTCTTCATTATTTTCTTCCTCCTCATTTTCCTCTTCTGTATCATTTTCTCTTTCTTCAATCCTTATATTTTTTTCCACCGCAGCCAGCAGATCACTCTGACTTATTGGTTTAACTAAAAAATCTTCGGCTCCTAATGATATTGTTTTCTGTACATCATCTTCTGCTGATAAGGCCGAGAGAATCATCACCGGTATATCTTCAGTCGAAGTATCACTTTTTAAAGCTTCTAAAACCAAAAATCCATTCATTTTGGGCAATCTCAAATCAAGCAGGATCAGGTCAGGATTTATATCATTAGCTTTTTCCACTGCCTGAACCCCATCTACAGCATAATAAATGTCAAAACCAGCTTTTTCCAAGCTCTTACCTACAACCAGTCTAATATTTTTTTCATCATCTACTACTAATATTTTACTCATTTTTCCCCTCCTGATAACCAAACCTGGGAATATAGAATGAAAAAGTTGAGCCTTCTCCTTCTTCACTATCTACCCAGATTCTACCATTATGGGCTGTTATAATTTCTTTGGAAATAGCCAGACCAAGGCCTGTACCACTTTTCTCATCTTTATCATTACCTGCCCGCACAAACTTATCAAATATTTTGGATTGATATTCTTTTGGTATTCCAGGCCCATTATCTGATACTGAAACTAAAACCCTTCTACCTTTTATTTCTGCATTTACTTTTATTTTCCCTTCATCTGCATAACGGAGTGCATTTCCAACCAAATTAGAAATGACCCAGCTTATTTTTGAAGGATCTGCATAGGCAAAAATATTATCCTCTGACTGTTTGAATTTGAGCTCAATTTCTTTTTCCTCCGCCTGCTTATAAAAAGGATTAAGTGTCTTTTCAATAATATCATTGACATCTACCTTATCAAATTCCATTTCAATTTTACCTGATTCGATTTTCGAAAGGTCAAGCAGGTCATTAACCAACTCCGTCAGCCGCTCAACATCCTCATAAGCTGCTTCCAGCAGTTCGCGCTGTTCTTCATTTAATTCTCCTGTATCCTCATTAATTACCATGCTTAAGCCCATATTCATTGAGGTTAGAGGAGTTCTAAATTCATGAGAGACAGTAGAAACAAATTCCGATTTCATGCTGTCAATTTCTTTTAATCTTGTTATATCTTCTAAAAGAGTAACTGTAAATTGATATTCTTCATCTTCATCAATTACCTGTTTGGTAGATATTCGATAATGTCTTTCTTTGTCATCTTTCTTTAACTTAAAAGTTTTTTTCTCTTTTGCGTCTGGATTTTTGATATACTCAAAAATTTCTTCTGCCTGAATAACTTCTAAAAAGTGAGTATCAATCACATCCTGATTGATAGAAAATAACTCTTTTGCAGTTTCGTTAATTAATACTATTTTATGATCCTGATCAGTTACAATTAAAGGGCTGCTTAAATTATTAACAACTGCTTCCGATTTTTCTTTTTCCATTACCAGTTTTTTAACATTAAATTTCTCATATTCCTGAAGCTTAGAAATCATCTCATTAAACTCATCTGCCAGTACTCCAATTTCATCTTCGGAGGCAACTTCTATCTGCTGCTGAAAATTTCTATCTGCAACTTTTTTGATCCCCTTTTCCAGTTCTTTTATTGGCCTTAAAATTTGTTTTGTCAGATAAAAAGCAAAAATTAGAGAAAAAACAATTACCAGTAGGGCTAAACCAATAGTATAAATAATTGCCTGATTGGCCCTGCTGTTTGCATCACGCTGTGCTTCAACCATTGCCTGTCTGTTTAATTCTCTTAATTCACGGATATCACTTTTAATTTCATTAAATAAGGGAAGCAGCTCCTGGTTATATATCTGCCAGCGCTGTTCTTCATCTGCATTATAAAACTGATCAAATTTAGAAACAAATCTAAAATATTTCTCATTTATCTTTTCTAAAATTGCTCCCTCCCCCTCGATAGTAATATTATCTTCTGCTCTGGCAAGCCAGGTATAAAATTCTTTTTCATTTCTCCTAAATATTTCCTGACCCTGATCTTCGGTAGATCTTAAGAGCAGCAGCAGTGCACTATCCTGGCGCTCAATCGACTCCACCATACTGTCGCTGGCTTTAATACTGCGATAGTTTTCAACCATAATATCATTTATGGCATTTGATAAAGTTTCAAAATTATAAATACTCCATCCTACAACTCCTGCTATTATAATAATCATGACTGCAAAACCAAGGAGCATTTTGCCTTTTAATGTTTTTATTTTCATTTTTTACACTCCTTATCAAAAAATTTTCTGTAAGTAACGAGTTAATAGTTAGTTGCCGAAATCTCTCATTTTATCTAAGTTTTCATTTTTACCCATTAAAACTAATTTATCTCCATCCATAATTTTATCATCAGCACCGGGAGAAATATAAAGCTGCTCTCCTCTTTTAATTGCCATTACATTGACATCAAAATTAGCTCTTAACTCCAGTTCTTTTAAAGTTCGTCCAACCATATTCTGGCTAGCCAGAATTTCAATTACACCATACTCGGGTGCAAACTCGATATAATCAAGTACATTAGATGAGATTAGATTCTGAGCTATTCTGACCCCCATATCTCGCTCTGGATAAACAACTCTATCTGCTCCTACCTTGGTTAAGACCTTTCCATGTAAAGTATCGGGAGCTTTTACAATTACATAAGGTAAATTTAATTCTTTTAAGATCAAAGTACATAATATATTTGCCGAAACATTATCACCAATACTAACCACAGCTACATCAAAATTTCTAACACCCAGAGTTTTTAGAGCTTCCTCATCAGTTGCATCGGCTTCTACAGCATGAGTTACATCTCCACTGATTGCCTGAACCTTTTCTGGATCTCTATCAATAGCCAGAACATCATGACCATTATCAGCCAGAGTTTCAGCAACACTGGCACCAAATCTTCCCAAACCTACTACAACAAACTGTTTCATTTATTCTTCCCCCTATCGAAATTAACCAACCATTACTTTCTCTGTTGGATAGTGATATTTACCTTAGTTCCAAATACAGAAACTGTTTCAAATCTACGATTATATACTTCCATATCTTTTTTAATTATATACATCATTAAATTATTAATAAAAAGTCTAACAAATGCAAAAAAACACTACAGATAGACTGTAGTGTCAATAGTTAAGATCCGGCCATGACAGGCAGTCTGTCCCTTAATAAAGTCTACGGAGTTAGCTGTCGGGCTAGAAGTAAAGGTCTTCTTCTAATATAGATTCGCCCCAAAAAAAATGGGTCCCCCGTTCTCAAATGAGATTAGACAACAGATATATTTCCTTTTTATTATTAAATCACAGTTTTAATAATTTGTCAATTATAAAGCACTAAAAATTACTCTATTTATCATTATACTCTTAGGTTTTTAAAATATCAAATTCATGAGTAATATAGTATGAGTAATCGAGTAAAGCCAGGGTTTTAAAACCCTGGCTTTTTTATGGACTTAAAATTTAATTTTCAACAATAATTTGATCAATAAAGGTAAACATAATTAATCAGTAAATTTTTCCAGTACCTCCATCAGTTCATTTATTACATCATCGCCTTCTTCTTCTTTAACAGCTCGCTGAACACAGCCGTGGACATGTTTATCCAAAATTTTAAGACCAACTTTTTTCAGCCCACCCTGAACTGCATTAATCTGATGCAGGATATCAACACAATATTTATCTTCTTCAATCATCCGCTGCAGACCGCGGACCTGTCCTTCTATTCTTCTTAAACGAGTTGTTAACTCTTTTTTATCCAAATCACATAAGGAATTCATCAAATCCCCCCATTCTTCTTTTCCTTAGATTATATTTATAATTATAATTCAGACTTTATATTTTATTTGTAATCTGCCTGTACATTTTCCCGCCGCAAGAGATTAGCATTTGTGACAACACTAATTGAACTTGTAGCCATCGCCATCTCAGCAATTACTGGATGCAGCAGTCCTAAAATAGCAACCGGGATGGCAATTAGATTATAGAAAAATGCCCAGAATAAATTCTGCTTAATTTTCCTAAATGTTGCCCGCGAAAGTTTAACTGCTGTAATTACAGAAGATAAATCTCCTCGAACAAGGGTAATATCAGATGACTCAATTGCAATATCTGTACCGGTTCCAATTGCAATTCCAACATTGGCCTGAGTTAGAGCTGGAGCATCATTAATTCCATCTCCAACCATAGCAATAATACCAAATTCAGACTGCAGTTCTTTTACCTTATCTACTTTACCATCAGGCATTACTTCGGCAACTACATGGTCAATTCCTACTTCTTTTGCTATTGCCTCGGCTGTACGCTGATTATCACCCGTGATCATTGCTGTTTCTAAACCCAGTTTTTTAAGTTCCGCAATTGCCTGAACCGAATCTTCTTTTAAAGCATCTGCTACAGCAACTATTCCCAGCATCTTATCATCAGCTGCAGCTAACATTGCAGTTTTAGCTTCATTTTCTAACCTCTGTAATTCATCTTCAAAATCAGAGGTATCTATTCCTGCTGATTCCATTAATTTTCTACTTCCAACAAGTACCTCTTTACCATCAACTTCTGCTTTAACACCTTTACCAGTAACAGAATTGAAATTTTTGATTTCTTTTACTGCAATTTCTCTATCTTTTGCGCCCTGAACTATTGCCTCTCCCAGAGGATGCTCAGAACCTGCTTCTACACTTGCCGCTAACTGAAGTAATTCCTCTTCACTGCTGTTTGAGGCTGCAGTTATATCTGTTACCTCTGGTTTTCCTTTAGTAATGGTTCCAGTTTTATCAAAAACAATTGTGTGTACATCTTTCATAGTCTGGATTGCCTCACCTTTACGGATTAAAACTCCATTTTCAGCGCCAATTCCACTTCCAACCATCAGCGCAGTTGGCGTTGCCAGTCCCAAAGCACAGGGGCAGGCAATAACTAAAACAGCAATTGTTGCAAAAATTGCCAGGGTAAATGTTCCTAGAGTAGGATCAACCCAGGGCAGAAAAGATTGTGCCCAGAAACCAACTTCTCTTAATCCATCAGGAAAGATTAGCCATAAGACAAAGGTTGAGGCTGCTATAATTAAAACAGTTGGGACAAAGATTCCTGTTATCTTATCAGCAAATTCCTGAATGGGAACTTTAGTTCCCTGAGCTTCCTCTACCATTTTAACTACCTGTGAAAGAAAGGTGTCTTTACCAACTTTAGTGGCTTTAACTTTAATCAATCCATTCTGGTTAACTGTAGCACCAATTACCTCGTCTCCCTCTTTTCTTCTAACAGGCATTGACTCTCCAGTTGCCATTGATTCATCAACTGTCGTCTCGCCTTCTACAATTTCTCCATCAGTAGGTATTTTTTCTCCTGGTTTGATCAGCATAATATCTCCAGGCTGTACATTTTCAATTGCAACTTCTTTTTCATTTCCATTTTCAATAATTGTGGCAGTTTTGGCTCCCAGTTCCAGCAGTTTTCG
>JASMSZ010000110.1:0-28715 GCA_041694515.1 Halanaerobium sp. | reverse complement strand
AATTTAACCTGCATTAAAAGCTCAATCTGATTTTTAAGCATAGTCAGTAAATATAAAGGATAAACTCCCCTGTTTAGCATTTCCTTTAAGGTTAAAAGAGCCTGATCAGTTTTTTTATCACCAATTAAATCAAGAAAGTGAAATATTTCTTCATCTTCTAAAAATTTTTCCCTACTGATTATATTTTTAAGATCATAATAAGAAATCTTTTCCTGATCAGGATAACGGGTTACTACCTTTTCAATTTCACTTTTCAATATTTCCAGTTTATTGCTGAACATATTTTCCAGCATCTTCACACTACGCCTATCAATTTTTTTATTATTTTCCTTAAAACGGGCAGTAATCCACTGATCTAAATCTCGATAACGGGGAGTTTCAAATTCCTGATATTCTGCGATTTTCTTTAAACTCAAATAAAACTTTTTTCGTTTATCCACTTTATTAGCTGTTAAGAAAAGCAGACTGGCACTTTGATCAATGTTTTTAAAGATTTTTAGAAGTCTCTCCTGCTCACTCTGATTTATAGAATCATCCTCTGTAAAATGAGAAATTATAAATCTCTTTTCTGCCCCCATTGGGGGAGTCTGAACAGCATTTGAGAGTCGTTTTAAATATTCATCACCGGGATTAACATAAGAAAGATTGAAGTCTCTAACTGCCTCCGGTACAAATTTTTCAATAAATTCCTCTTTAAATTTGTTTCTAAGATAAGAATTCTCTGCATAAATATAATATAATTTTTTTGCTTCTTTTTCATTTTTAATAAAATTTTCTAGCTCCATTTAATTACACCCCAATAGTCTTTAGCAATTTTTTTCTTCCTTCTCTATTTTAACATATCTAAACTTTTCTCTCCAGTTTTAAACTCTTAAATCGAAGAGAATCTCCTATCTAAAGCACTTAAGATAAATATTCTGTCCATCAGAAATCAGCTTTATCATTCCCTTTTGATCAGTACGGAGATAGTTAATTGATTTGCGCTTAAATCTCTTAATAACTTCTGCCGAAGGCTGGCCAAAGTTGTTTCTGCCAACCGAAATAACTGCCAGCTCAGGACTGACTGCATCAAGCAGTATCTCACCACTTGAAGACTTACTACCGTGGTGACCGGCTTTGAGAACATCAATTTTAGTTAAATTATAGTTTTTTACTATTCGAGCTTCTCCCGCTTTAGATAAATCACCTGTAAATAAAAATTTATTTTTTCGATATCCAAGTAGAAAAACAATAGAATTTTCATTCCTATCTTCTTTTATTTTCTCCGGCTCAGGATTTAAAATTTCTAGACTGCAGCCAGCAATTTTAAAATTAATACCGGCAGTTAAAAAATGTAATTTAGAATTACTCTCACTAAGACCTGCTGCCAGCTGCTGATGCAGTTTAGTTTTCCGGTTATAGGGTGGAATCAAAATATTTTCAACTTTTTTTCGCTGCAGCAGATGGGGAAGACCACCTGCATGATCTGCATCAAAATGACTGATCATTAAATAATCCAGAGAATTGATGCCCAGATAGTTTAAATATGAAATAATACTATATTCAATATTTCTTCCCTCACTCCCGGGAGGACCAGTATCAATTAACATATTTTTTCCACCTGGAAACTGAATAAAAATACCATCTCCCTGACCAACCGCTAAAAAATTTATTTCTAAATTATTTGAGACAGGATTATAAAATAAAAATGCAATTATTAACAGCAGAGATATCGGAACTGCTTTCTGCCAGAATTTATATTTTCTGGCTTTAAGATAAATATATCTTTTTCGATAAATAAAAGGAATGGCAAATAAACACAAATAGTAAAAAAAGATAGTAATTAATTTCGGCCTTGCAATAACCAGAGGCTTTCCCTGAATTAAAGTCATTACTTTAAAACCATAAAATAATAGTTTCAGTCCCCCTTCAATCAAAATTGCCAGAGGACTAAAAAAATTTAAGCTGAGTAAGGAAAGCAATAGTAAAACAAAAATTATGGGCAGTAAAACTGTAATAAAAGGAATTGCCCAGAGATTTGTAACTAAAGCAATAAAGGCATATTCATTAAAATAATAAGCAGTGACTGCCAGGGAAGCCAACTGAGCTGTAAGAGATACTGCTAAAAGGCCAGGAAGCAATTGGTTTAGAACAGGAGTTAAATAAAACAACGCCAGAACCAGGACATAAGAAAGCTGTAAGGAAACCGTAAATAAGGCCTGTGGATTAAACAGCAGATTAATAATCAAAGTCAGAGAAATTATATTTAGAAAATCTCCTTCCCGCTCAAATTCATCAGACCACAAAAACAGGAGGGCCAGCAGAGCTGCCCTAATAATTGAAACAGCAGCCCCCACCAGAATAATATAAACAATAGTCAAAAAAGAGAGTAAATAAAGAGCATTTCTCTTCTCTGAACAGATCTTAAATAGAATAAAGGAAAATGTTAAAATCAGAATTCCCATATGCAGACCTGAAATCGCCAGCAGATGGCTGGCCCCTGAATTTCTGAGTAAAGATTCCTGTTCATAGCTTAAATATTCTTTTTCTCCCAGTAAAATTGCTTTTATAAAAGCAGCATTAGCCTCAGTAAATAACTGGTTAATATTATTCAGAAGATATTTTTTGCCTTTAATAATCATATTTTCAAAAGATTTATTTTTCCTGATTAGGTTTATATTTCTAGGATTCCAACCCTGGAGATAAACGCCTTTCTTTTTTAAGTATTCTAGATAAGAGAATGAGCCGGGATTCAGGGCAGGAGCAGGTTCTGTTAATTCTAGTTCCAAAGTAATCAAATCTCCGTCATTAAATTTCTTTAATTCTTCTGAATTAAGTATAACACTACCATATTTTACTCTTTTCCCATTAACAGAATATACTTTAAGATAAACTTTATCACTTTCTAAATCTCCAGGATCTAGTTTAACTTCTGCCAGCATCTGACTCAATCCAGATTCAGCAAAATTATGGAGAGAATACTTATTCCTATATTGGTATTCCTGATAGCTAAATAAAAGACTGCCCAGAAGCAAAAATAAAATTGCAAGCCAGGTATAGATTGATTTTTTTGACATATTTAATTTAAAAACTGTGTAAAAACATAAGTAAACAGTTTCAATAATCAAAAATATTTTTAAAATAAAAATCAAATTATGATTTAATAAAAAATAACTGCTTAAAATTCCCGCTGTTAAAGCTGCAGCCAGATAGAAAGCTGGTCTTCTCATAATTTTCATTGTAAAACAATCTCATCTTTTATATTTTCCAGTGTTTTCTCTCCAATTCCGCTGATTTTCAACAGATCTTCTTTTTGAGAAAAATAACTATTCTGCTCTCTAAACTTAATAATTGCTGCCGCTTTGGAAGGACCTATCCCACTTAAGTTTTCTAACTGACTCTGATCAGCCTGATTAATGTTTATTAAATCACTATCACTGGAGCTAGAATATTTGTTAATTAAAATACTTTTTTTATTCCGTGAATCTGAAAAACCAGAACTTCCCTGAATATAATTAACTTTCCGCTGATTATTATTTGCTATTTTGGGAATATTAATTTTTTGTCCATCATATAATCTCTCAGCTAAATTTATTTGTTGTAAATCAGCATTTTCTTTAAGACCTCCAGCTGCTTTGATTAAATCCACAAGTCTGTCGTTTTTATTTAGTTTATAAACTCCTGCATTTTTTACAGCTCCGGCTAAATGGACAATTATTTGGATATCATTTTCTTTTTCTACAGTTTTTTCTGCTGCATTTCCTATTTCTAAAAGATTTAAATTGGCTTCAGTATTTAAAACCGGGCTCGGCTGAATACTCTGATTATAATAAAGAAGATACAACAGCAGCAGCCCAATAACTGAAATAAAAATTACTTTTTTATTTTTAAACATAAAAACACCTCCTAAGACCTTATTCGAGATAAAATTTAGATTTCCTGTAATTTTTTTACATTTAATATAAAAAAATAGCAGCCTGAGCTGCTATTAATTAAATTTGTTGCAAGTGATCTTTAATTTTTTTTATGATTAAATCATTTGCTATCTCATTTAAACCACCATGAGGGATAATTATATCTGCCTGATATTTGCTCGGCTCTACAAATTTTTGATGCATCGGTTTTACAGTTTTTAAATACTGATTTTTAACAGATTCAAAGGTTCTATCTCTTTCTTTAATATCTCTGCTGATTCTTCTGAGCAGCCTGATATCAGCATCTGTATCTACATAAATTTTTAAATCAAAAAGATTCTTTAAAGTCTCATAATGAAAGATTAAAATACCTTCAACAATAATAATTGGTGCTGGCTTTACTGCTTTTTTCTTTTCTAGCCGCTCATTTGTTTTATAGGAATATACAGGTCTTGCTACTGTTTTGCCCTCCTTTAAATCCTGCAGCTGTTCTACCAGCAGCTCAGTCTCAAAAGAATCCGGATGATCAAAATTGATTTTATGATCTGCTACCTTAAAATGACTGCGGTCATAATAATAATAATCATGTTTTAAGATAGTAACTTCATCCTGAAAAGAATCTTTTAAAATTCTTGCAAGTGTTGTTTTTCCTGATGCAGTTCCTCCTGCAATACCAATTAATAGTGCACTCATTCAGTTAACCCCTTTATAAATATATTAATTATTACTAAAATTTTCGCTTATAACTTATATTTTAACTTCTTAGTGTTCTAAGTTTTTCATTTATTAAATCTACTTTCCCCTCTTTGAATAAATAACTCCTCAGCAACATCTAAAAGAAGATCCTCTTTTAATTGACCGGGCAGCAAATTACTGGTTTTGATAAATGAGGGCAGTTTTCTGGCAAAGCTTTTATTATTTTGTTGATAATTTTCTCTGACTTTCTCCAACAATTCCTCAAAACTATAAATCTGATATCTATCAATTTTCAAATGAGCTGCCAGTTCCTCCAATAATCGGGTTACAATTACAGTATAACTTGCCTGATAATTTATTTCTAATAAATTGACCAATTTTGGAATCAAATTTTCAAAAAAAGAACGAAGATATGGTTCTTCTCCCAGTGACAACTGCTTTAAAAGTCTCCTGATAATATTTTGATCAAGATTCAATAAGTAGTTTATAAAATATTCTTCATCTTTTTCGATATTCAAATAATATTTACTTCCACTTAAATTTTTAAAGTACTTCATCGTATCATAATAACCCATTTTAATATTTTCGCGTGCATTTTGCTGATCAAAATTAAGCATTCTTCCCAGTTCCTGACTGGGGTTAATAAATATCAATTCTTTATCCTGGTCAGTCTGTTTCTTTATATCTCCCAGCCCATAAGTTCTAATTGCTATAATTTTTTTATACCCTTTATTTTGAAGAGTTTTAAGAGGTAGATTTTCATAAAAGCCACCATCTATTAAAATTTTACCATCTATCCGCTGCATTTTAAATGCAGGCAAATAAGAACTGGCCATAATATAATCTACCACTTTACCTCTGGGAATATCTTCTATAAATAGTTCAAGTGGTTTTAAATCACTTAAAGATAGGGTAACTATAGCAAAATCAATTTTAGAATTTCTTAAACTTTCTTCATCAATATTTTCTTCCAGAATTTCTTTTAAAAAAGAATTATCAAGACCACGATTCTGCAGCACTTCTTTGGCTTTATTTATAAAATATGATAAATTATTCTGATTGATGCTTAAATTTAAAAGTTCAGATAAATATTTATCTTCTATATCCAGTACTTTAGCAGTAGAAATATTATACCAGTAATCATAGGCAATATTTAATTTGTCCTGGACAAACATTGCTCCATTCATTGCTCCAATGGAAGTGCCAGCAACTGCATCTATTTCAATATTTAGTTCGTTGAGAGCCTTAAGAGCACCGATATGATAAGCACCTTTGGCTCCACCACCTTCCAGCACCAGTCCATACATAATAGTTCTCCCACTCCCTATATTTTGTAATATAATAGAAAATAAAAATAAACCACAGTCTTCAGACTGCAGTCAAAATGGCGGGAACGTGTGGGAATCGAACCCACCACAGACAGGTCCGCCTGCCTGCCATTGGATTTGAAGTCCAGGATGTCCACCTTGGACACAGCCACTCCCAAATATTTTCTCTTATAATTTTAACATGATATTTCCAGTTATTCAAGCAGTTAGAGTAAAATTAAGATTTCTATTTAGATACCTAAAATTTTAAAAATCAAATCTCCAAATTTTCTCCTGAATAACGATGATCTTCTACTCTTTTAGTAACTTTAATTTGATCCATTTTTTCCAGCAGCGGTAAAGCATAACGCCTGCTGCTGCCAATTAAATCCCTGAATTCAGCCAGATCAATACAGTCATTTTCTCTAAAATAATCTTTTAACATTTTTTTGAGTTTAGCCAATACATTAATGTGAAAATATAATTCTGAAGAAAGACGAATTAAAAACCCTTCATTTTCTAGATAATTAAATAATTCTTCTTCAAGTTGATAATTATTAATTATCTCTGTTCTGGTAGGTGGAGAAAAAAGATGCTGTTTATATTTTTTGATAACTTTATCCTTAATCTCCTTCATTTCAGGACTCAGTTTTATTCGAAAACTACTGTGAGCAATTAAATTGTTTTTTTCTTTTAGAAGCTCTTTATTATATAATGACTGAAGTAAAGAATCTAATTCTTTTCTCTTTAATTTAAAATCCAGACGGGAACGAAG
Source organism: Halanaerobium sp. (assembly GCA_041694515.1). Taxonomy (GTDB): domain Bacteria; phylum Bacillota; class Halanaerobiia; order Halanaerobiales; family Halanaerobiaceae; genus Halanaerobium. Next base: position 22,044 of record JASMSZ010000110.1, on the reverse strand, counting down.
TTCTTCTTTTTTTATACCCGGTTTTAAACCGTATTTCTGATGGTAATCAGAGACAATCTTCAATATTTTTCTTTCTACATGTTTTAGCTTTCTTTGATGAATATAACTTTTTTCAGTAATCAACTCCAAAATTTTTTCCTCAGCAGTCAGTTCGTTTAAAATTTCTTTTAAACTTTTATATTTTAAAGTACTTTTCTTTTTTAATGACTCTATTTTTACCGGTTCATTTTGATTATTTTCAATAAATAATTCAACTACTCTTTTCATAGAGGCATTTTTTAGTTCTTTTAATCTATTTACAATTCTGCTGTCGTCAATTTTCCGCCTGGGAGGAGGATCCAGTTCTAAAATTTCTCCCCCACCAATTGTGGTCAGAGGAGAATTACGTCTTAATACAAATTTTTGCTTAAAAACCAGAGCTGCTGCTTTTTCAAGTATTAATGTAATATAAACTTTTTCTCCCGGAAAAGCTTCCTTTTTATTATATAAATATATTCTTCCTCTTGTTTCTAAAGCTGCAGTATGAAAATGAATCTGATCTCCATTTTTTACTTTAAAATTAAGATTTTCTAATAGCCTGAGTTCTCCCTCAAAAAATTTGCTTTTCAAAAGAGAATTCGGCTCAGCAATAATGTCCCCTCTTTTAATTTCTGATTTATCCATTCCACTGATATTGATTCCTACCCTGCTGCCGGCATTGGCCCGCTGTTCCTCACGGCCGTGGCTTTCTAAACTTTTGATTTTTAATCTTTTTTCTGCTGGATAAAGACTTAGTTCATCGCCTGCCTTAAGCTGACCACCAAATAATGTTCCAGTCACCACTGTTCCTAAACCTTTGAGACTGAAAACTCGATCAATTGGAAAATAAATAATTTCTGATCTCTGCTGCTGATCCATTCTTAAGGTAGTTTTGATTATTAATTCTTTAAGTTCATTAATCCCTTCTTCTTTTGTAGAAGATACTCTGATAACTTCTGCAGTTTCTGCAAAGCTATTTTTAAAATGATCTCTTAAATCCAATTCTATTAACTGCTGCCACTCCCTGTCCACCAGATCAATTTTAGTCAGTACAATAATTGCTTTTTTTACTCCCATCAGATCCAGTATAGCCAGATGTTCCTTAGTCTGAGGCATTACCCCCTCATCTGCTGCCACTACTATCAGTGCCAGGTCAACCCCGGCTGCAGCAGAAAGCATTTTATTAACAAATTTTTCATGCCCTGGTACATCAACAATTCCCAGTTTCAAATTTTCTGCTCTAGTCTTTTCGTTTTCCAGATGGGAAAAACCATTTTCTATCGAAATTCCTCTTGCTTTTTCCTGATCCAGCCTGTCGGTCTTATCTCCAGTCAGGGCTTTGATTAAAGTACTCTTACCGTGATCTATATGTCCTGCAGTACCAATTATTAAATTTTTTCTCACTTAAAACACCTCTGCCAGTATTTTATTTATTGAAAAAGCCAGCTGATCAAGCTGCTTCTCTGATATCGTTTTTAAATCAAAAATTGCTTCTCCAGCTTGAATTCTAGCAATTACAGGAGTTTTTAACTGTCTGAGTCTATAGACAAATTTATCAGTGCTCAGATTCCCTGTATCAACTGCCAGAGCATAACTTTTAAAACCACTCAGCGGATAAGCACCTCCACCCACCTTTGCTTCTGATTCAATTATTTTAAGATTAACTCCAGCTGGGGACTCAATTTTAGCTTTCAGCTTTTCTGCTCTGATCTTAGTTTTTTCCGCTTTTTCTGTAAGCATTTTTAGGGTGGGAATCTTTTGCAGAGCTTCTTCCAGATTATAATATAGTTTTAAAGTTTCCTCTAAAGCAGCCAGGGTCATCTTATCAACCCGTAGAGCCCGCATCAAAGGATGATGCTCAATCTGAGAAATATATTTATCGCGGCCAACAATAATTCCAGATTGTGGTCCACCCAGTAATTTATCTCCACTAAAGGTCAGTATATCAATGCCTGCTGCAATCCCTTCCTGAACAGTTGGTTCCCCGGGAAGACCATATTCGGAAAGGTCAAATAAGATACCGCTTCCCAGATCTTCAATTACAGGTAAGTCATGCTGATGTGCTGCTTCAACCATCTCCTCTGCACTGACAGAATGAGTAAAGCCCTGAATACGATAATTACTGGTGTGAACTTTAAGCAGGGCTCCTGTTTTTTCGCTAACTGCATCCAGATAATCTTTTAAATAAACCTTATTAGTAGATCCAACTTCTTTTAAAATCGCTCCACTACTCTCCATAACTTCTGGAACTCGAAATGAGCCTCCAATCTCCACCATTTCACCTCTGGCGATAATAACTTCTTTTGCCTCTGAAATAGATCTTAAAACTAACATTACTGCCGCCGCATTATTGTTGACCACCACAGCAGATTCCGCTCCAGTTAAATCCTTAAGCAGCTGTTTAATTCTATTGTATCTATAACCTCTACTGCCGCTCTCTAAATCAAATTCCAGTGTAGAATATTCCCCTGCAACTTCTTCAACTTTTTTTAAAGCGTTTTCAGCCAGCAGCGAGCGACCAAGGTTGGTATGGAGAATGACTCCTCCAGCATTGATCACTTTTTTAACTCCTTTTTCCTCTTCTGATTCCAGCTTTTTTAAAACTGAATTTAAAACTTCACTAACTTCCAATTTCTTTTGAGCAATCTCTACTTCTTCTGTAAGTATCATTTCTCGTATTTCTTCAAGCTCTTTGCGTAGAATTTTTAAAAACCTGGCTCGTGAATATTTTTTTATGATTTTTTTTGCCTTTTTTGCTGCTAAAAAATCATTTATAGCCGGAATAGATGCCAATAATTTTTGTTTATTCATTTTATTTCCTCCAGATTTAATCTTTCTATTAATATTTATTCTTTTAAAAAGAATAAATTCCTCTTAAAAAGTACATTATAACGAAAAGCCCACTCTGCTCGCAAACAGAGTGGGCTTTTCACTTCTCCATTCTTAAATAACTATTGATTATTTAAAATGAAGTTTGTCGAGGGAATTTCGACAAATTTATTTAATTGTCTTTACCCAAAGGCCGCGCTCATAACCTTTACTGTGGTCTGTTTCCAGACAGTTAAAACCGAGCCCCTGATAAAAACAAATTAATTTTTCGTTTTCTAAAGAAGAATAAAGCTGAAGATACTGAGCATTTAACTCATTTAATTTCTCAACCGCCTGCTGAAAAAGCATGGTTCCCAGACCCTGATTCTGATAATCAGGAGAAACGGCAAATCTTTTTAGGAGATAGCGATGTTCACTAATCTCTTCCAGCCTGAGTGAGGCAATTATTTGGTCACCATCACTAAGAACCATTACTATATTATCTTTTAAGTCTGCTTTTACAGCCTGAAGTTCTTCCTGTAGAGCCGAATTAATAACTTTTTCCTGATCATTCTGCTCTTTCTTTTTCGTTGCATAATCCGCAAAAGCCTGCTGCATTAAAATATGAATTTCCTCTGCATCAGCTAAAACTCCCTGTCTACATGTATATTTACACTGTCTGCTCACTGCTGTCATCATCTCAACCACCCCTTATAATGTAGCTGTCATGACAGCTTTTATTGTGTGCATTCTATTTTCTGCTTCATCAAAAACCTTAGAATATTCACTTTCAAATACCTCTTCTGTAACTTCCATTTCCTCTAATCCATATTCATCATATATTTTTTGACCATTTTCTGTCTCTAGATTATGATAGGCAGGAAGGCAGTGTAAAAATATAACCTCAGGATTTTCTGTCATTTTTATCATGTCCATATTTACCTGATAGGGAGTTAAAAGCTCGATTCTTTTTTCGAATTCAGATTCCTCACCCATAGAAACCCAGACATCAGTATAAATTGCATCTGCCCCTTTAACCCCTGCTTTTACATCAGCGATTAGCTTAATTTCAGCCCCTGATGCTACTGCAAGTTCTCTGCATTCTGCCACCAGATCTTTCTCAGGCCAGAGTTCTTCTGGAGCAACAATAGTATAATTTACCCCCATAATTGCTGAACCGACCATCAGAGAATTAGCCATATTGTTGCGGCCATCACCAGTGTAAACTAGATTTAAACCTTCTAACTTACCGAAGTTTTCTTTTAAAGTTAAAAAATCAGCCAGAATTTGGGTTGGATGGTAAAGATCGGTCAGTCCATTCCAGACAGGAACTCCTGCGTATTCTCCCAGAATTTCCACTGTCTGATGTTCATAACCTCTAAATTCTATTCCATCAAACATTCTTCCTAAAACCCTGGCTGTATCAGCAACAGTTTCTTTTTTGCCCAGCTGAATATCATTTTTACCCAGATATTCGGGCATTCCACCTTCATCCTTTGCGGCAACTGCAAAGGCACATCTGGTTCTGGTAGATGGTTTTTCAAAAATTAAAGCAATATTCTTTCCAGCCAGATTATCCCCTTTGATTCCTGCTCTTTTTTTGGCCTTTAAATCTTCTGATAGGGTTAATAGATAATTAATTTCTGCTTTAGAAAAATCTTTTAGTGTTAAAAAATTTCTTCCCTTTAAGTTATAAGCCATAATAATCTCCTCCTTGAATTCTCTCTGGCATTTAATAAATTTTCGTCCCTACTTACTGCTCTAAGCTGCTTTAATAATTTAAATTACTAAAATTTTTAGTTAAAAAACTTATCACCTGCATAAAACAATATAAACTAAAAAATCCCCGCTCTCTTATCAAATAAGAGACGAGGAATTACCCGTGTTACCACTCTAGTTGCCAGTCAATAACTGACCACTCTAAAACTTAACGCGTTCAACGTCTCTACCTACTAATTTCAGAAGAGCTCCTCCTGAGTGCGCTTCAAAATAATCTGCTTATCGGACTTCCAGCTGTTCCGACTTGCTGTAAAGCAAAATTATTTTTACTCTCTCATTCAATGGATTTAATTTATTATATCATAAATCTTATTTTTTATAATTATATAGCTGAATCGGAAAAATTGCAAGTTATTTAAAAAAGTAAAAATATTCAGACAATATCTAAACGTCTATTAATTTCCATTTTTCCTTTTTAAATCGATAAAAGACATAGCTGCCTCGAACTGTCCAGTCAATAACCATAGCAGTCCAGGCACCAACCAGACCAAGTCCCAGCGGATGCACTAAAATATAGCCAAGAACAAGGCGAAAAAACCAGGTCGAAATAGCTGTAGAATAGAATACTGCTTTTGTATCTCCAGCTCCTCTTAGAGCACCAGAAAAAATAAAGTGGGTGCCCATTGGAATCTGAGCTAAAGCAATTATTCTTAAATTCAAAGCGGCTCTGGAGATAATTTCTGGGTCAGCGGTATATAATCTAATTAACTGTTCCGGAAAAATCAAAAATATTATTCCCATAGAACCCATAATTATTGAACCAATTTTCCAGGCTTCAAATGTTCCCTTTTCTGCACCTCTAGGATTTCTGGCACCAAGGTTCTGACCAACAATTGTAGTGGCTGCAACTGCAATTCCAAAACCCGGCATATAGGAAATAGATTCTGCATTTAAGGAAATCTGGTGAGCAGCAAAAGAAGTAGTTCCCAGAGAGGCTATGACTCTAATAAATAAAAGCTGAGCTAATCTTCTGACCGATTCTTCCATTGCAGTTGGAATGCCAATTTTCAAAACTCGTTTAGTCAGCTCAACATCAAATTTAAAGAAACCTTTTATTTTCATTTTCAAAACGCTGTAGTCAGAAAAAGTCAGTGCCAGCAAAATAATACCTCCGATTGATCTGGCAATAGTAGTTGCCAGAGCTGCACCATTTACTCCCAGGCGGGGAAAGCCAAAATTACCAAAAATTAAAAGATAGTTACCCACAATATTTAAAATATTAACTACAATATTAACCTTCATTGGAGTTTTAGTTTCTCCTGCACCCCTTAAAGCAGCAGTTACAATAAAAGCAAGCACCATAAATACAAAGCCAGGGGTCATCACTCTTAAGTAACCCGTTCCTAACCTGATCACCTCTGCCTCTCCCCCCATGAAAATTAATAAAGCAGGTGCAAAAAAATAAAAAATAGCGGCAAAGACTAAGGAAAAAATAATAGAAAGTAAAACCGACTGCTGCAGAACTGAAGCAGCTTTATTATTTTCATTTGAACCTGTGAAACGAGAAACTAAAGCGGTGGTTCCTACCCCCAGAGCTGAGGCCAGAGCAGTAGAAAAAAATACAGGCTGCATGGTTAAACCAATTGCAGCCACAGCAGAAGCACCCAGCCTACCAACCATCATCATATCAACAATATGGGTAATTGTTGCCAGAGAATGTTCGGCTATTACAGGCCAGGCAAGCTTAAATATTACCTTTTTAGTTGAACTATCTTCATTAATAATTGCTTTGTTATCTGCTGCCACCTGATCACCTTCAAAATTTATTTATAATTAACTTTCAAAATAAAAACCATTCTGAGTTACAACTCTTGTTATCTCGGGATGGAAATAACTTTTAGATCCCGCTTTTTTATCAAAAAATTTGAGTGAGGCAAATGATAGTAAAAATCCTAATCCCGATCCAATAATTCCTGCTATTTCTGCATTAGTAATGATACTAGTCAACCAGCTGCTGCCGGCAAAATAACCAGCTATAATCGCCACTAAAGGAAGTAAATAAACAACAAGGGCAGAAAATAAAATTGGGCGAGCACCCATTTCTAGTTCAACTGTACTTCCAACTTCTGCTCCAATTGGATCATTAACTAAAACTTCCATTTTCTCTACCTCATGTGAATCATCAGCCAGCATACACTTTTCGTCACAGTGGCTGCAGGCAGAAGTCCTTATAATTTGAACCAGACTTTGACCATCTTCTTTTTTAATTACTCTGGCTTTTTCTTTCATCTATAACCACTCTTTCCTTATAGAAAATTTTGATTCAAAACAATGCTAATCTATTTTACCAAAAATTGAAGCTAAAATAAAGAACACTTATCACATTCAGAACATTTTTTTAATAAATAACTATTACAGCGGGGACATTTAATTTTCTTAAATTCCTTCATTTTATAACCACAGGTGGGACAGACAATTTTCTTATCCTCTTCTGGTTGAATATTTAAATCACAATTATCCATCCTAAAACACCTTCTTCCCTCTTAAACTGCCAGAATAATTAAAAGTAGAGTAATTAATTATAAGCTTGCAATCGGTACTTCAATATAAATCCAGGCAGTCCAAAATTATTAAAAAATCAGTAAATTAACAAGTCCACCTGTAATAAAAGCAGTAATCCAGCTTCCAAACCAGATATAAACTGACTCTTTAAAGTTTCGTTCCTTAATCATAATCATCATCGCTGCAATACAGGGTACAAATAAAGTTAAAGTAATTAAAGAAATTGTTATCTGGACTGGTGTTAGAGCAATTGAAGTTAAACCAGCTGCTCCAAAATCACGCCTGATAATCCCCATCACAAAGGCGGTTGCTGTTTCTGCCGGCAGTCCAAGCCAGTTAACTGTTATTGGTTCTGCTCCCCGGGTAATCAGGGCCAGCAGACCTGTTTTCTGCATTACAGTAATCAGTGCAGCACCCAAAACAAAAATTGGCCCAGCCTCTTTAACAAAGGCTGCTGTCTGCTGATAAGTTTTATTAAAGACATTTTTTAGATCCGGCAGCCTGATTGGGGGTAAATCAATTAATAAGTCACTCGATTCTCCCGGTAGAACCTTATTCAAAAAAGTTCCAGCCAGAACATAAACTGCAAAAATTGTCAGTACATAAACTAAGATGTAAAAGACATCAAGTTGTGCTATTAAGCCTGCTATTACACCAAGCTGGGCCGAACAGGGAATTGCCAGTCCCAGAAGAAAAATAGAAATAATTCTCTCTCTTTTTGTTCCCAGCAGTCTGGTGGTAATGGTGGCCATGGTTACACAGCCAAAACCTAAAAGCATGGGAATAATTGCCCGACCATTAAGACCAATTTTCTGCAGCAGGCGATCCATAAGTACTGCAATTCTTGGTAAATAACCGGAATCCTCCAGAATAGAAAGCAAAAAGTAAAAACCGGCTACCAGTGGTAAAAGTAATCCAAAGATATAGGTTACCGCCATAGTTAAAATTCCATATTCTCCTCCCAGAAGCTGACCAACAAAGTTTTCCAGTCCAATAGTATTTGCTATTATATTACGGACAAAAGGCTCATAATTTTCAACAAAAATTAATTCTTCCGTAACTCCAACAACTGTCTGAGCAATAAAAACTCCGATAAATTGATAAATTAAATATAAGAGCACTAAGAGCATCGGAATAGCTGTCACCGGTTTTAACATATAAGCACCAATTTTTCTTGCCAGCTGACTTGCATTTTCATCATAACTTAAAACTCGATCAGTAATCTGATCCACCCGCTGACGGCGAGAGGTATAAATTACTTCTCTTAATTCTGGAGCAGATTTTAGCCTGGAATACTGGCCGCGAATATTTTCATCTTCTTCTAAAATCATTAAGGCATCAGCTCTATTTTCAGTCTCAGCTTCAATATCTTTCAGTTCTTTTTCCAATTCCGGATTTTCAGCAAAAATAGTGTTCCCTTTTACCGCCCGCTCAATTGACTGCTTAAGTTTATCCAAACCTCTATGTTTGGCAGCAGTTGTTGGAAAAACTGGGACACCTAGTTCTTTTTCCAGAGCTTCAAGATCAATAGAAATATTGTTTTTTTCCACCTCATCCATCATATTCAACGCCACAATCATTTTTTTATCAAGATCAATTAGCTGCTGTGTTAAAAATAAATCTCGCTCCAGATGACTTGCATCAACAACATTAATTATAATATCTGCAGACATAATAATATCCCTGGCTACTCTTTCCTCATCATTTATGGAACCGACTCCATAAACTCCTGGAGTATCATAAACAGCTGCATCACCCATTTTGCCGCTGCTGATATCAAGGGTAGTCCCGGGATAATTAGAAACACTGACATAAATACCTGTGAGGTAATTAAAGAATATTGATTTACCTACATTCGGATTTCCAGCCAGTACTATCTTTTTATCAGCCTGCAGTTCAGTATCAATCTCTGTTTGACCGCAGTGACTCAATTAAATCATTCCTTTTTTCTTAACACTTATTTTTTCGGCAGTTCGTCGTCCAATGGCAATTTCCTGTAAGTTCTTTTTTAAGATTACAGGACCACCGGGCATCAAACCTGCACATTCAATTTCTGAACCTTCACTGATTCCAAAACGTAAAGCCTGTAAACGGGTATCCTTATCCTCAATTTTATCTATAATAAATTTATTTCCATGTGTCATATCAACTAGAGTCATTAATTTTTCCCTCCTGCTGCTTTTTTAAACTCATCTGATAAAACAAAAGTTTCACCTAATTAATTATAAATTATTATAATTTCTTCTGTCCTAACTTCATTATACTGAAAACGATTTTCAAAGTCAACAGATTTCGTTAATTAATAGCTAATTTATCAAGTTTATAAACAACAATTATCAATAAGCAAACTCCTGGAAACTGAATATCCGATAAGTTCCCAGGAGCTAGAATTCATTTATTATATTTTCGACTTATTTCGACACGATTCGGATGGTACACGGTACCTCTACGTTTTACTGAATTACCAGGTTGACTAATTTCTTTGGAATATAAATTGTTTTAACTAAATTTCCATCCTCAAGATAGGACTGAATCTTTTCTTCCTCCATAACCCTGGCTTTTACTTCTTCTTCAGAAACATCTGCAGCAATATTAATCTTATCTCTTACCTTACCATTAACCTGGATGACAATTGTAATTTCATCCTTTTTTAGAGCTTCCTCTTTATATTCCGGCCACTGAGCTGCATGAACATTTTCCTGATGTCCAAGCTGCTGCCAGAGTTCTTCGGTAATAAACGGAGCAAATGGAGCCAGTAAAAGAATAATATTTTCTGCAGCTGCTTTAATTAAGGCAGTATTAGTTTCTTCAGCACTGCGGTCATTTAAGTAAGAATAAACTGCATTTGTTAACTCCATAATTGCACTAATTGCTGTATTGAAGTTCAATCTCTCTCCAACATCTTCACTTACTTTTTTAATGCTGACATGCATTGTCCGATAAAGTGTTTTTTCATCTTGATCCAGACTGTCAGCATTAACTTCAGCGTCTTCATTTTTGATCAGTTCAAGATTTTCTGTTACAAAGCGCCAGACACGATTTAAGAAACGGTTAGCACCTTCTACTCCCTTATCACTCCACTCTAAATCTTTTTCCGGTGGTGACGCAAACAGTATAAATAAACGGGCTGTATCTGCACCGTATTCAGCTAAAATATCTTTAGGATCAACTACATTACCTTTTGATTTGGACATCTTGGCCCCATCTTTAAGCACCATTCCCTGAGCCAGCCAGTTAGTAAAGGGTTCAACATGCTCTGTTAGATCCATATCATGAACCACTTTTGTAAAGAAACGAGCATAAAGAAGATGTAAAATAGCGTGCTCGATTCCACCAATATACTGATCCACAGGGAACCAGTTATCTAAATTTTCTTTAGTAAATGGAATCTCGTCATTTTTAGGATCTGCATAACGCATAAAATACCAGGAAGAATCAACAAAGGTATCCATCGTATCAGTTTCCCTTGTAGCCGGGCCGCCACACTCAGGACAGGTTGTGTTAACAAAACTATCTACTTTTTTCAGTGGGGACTCTCCAGTTGGAGAAAACTCAACATCATGTGGTAGTTTAACCGGCAGATCTTCCTCAGGTACTGCTGCAGCTCCACAGTAGTCACAATAAACAATAGGAATTGGAGCTCCCCAGTAACGCTGACGTGAGATTAACCAGTCACGCAGTCGATAATTGGTTTCTACTTTGATAAAACCTGATTCAGAAAAATCTTCAACAATTTTATCAAAAGCTTCTTCGACACTTAAACCATTGTATTTACCAGAATTAATTAGATGTCCTTCTCCAGCATAAGCTGCTTCCATTTCTGAGCCCTCTAATTCTTCTTTGCAATCCTCTGGCTGGATTACAGCTTTAATATCTATATCGTATTTACGGGCAAAATCAAAGTCACGCTGATCGTGAGCTGGAACTGCCATAATTGCTCCAGTACCATATCCCATCAGAACATAATTTGCTATATAAACAGGTATTTTTTCATTATTAACCGGGTTAACAGCATAAGCACCGGTAAACATACCCAGCTTTTCAGTTTCGGCAGAAGTTCTTTCCTGTTCTTTCTGCTTCTTAACTTTTTTGACAAATTCCTTAACCTTTTCTTCTTTTTCAGTACCGGCTGTTAATTCTGAAACATAAGGGTGCTCAGGTGCCAGAACCATATAGGTTGCTCCAAATAAGGTATCAGGTCTGGTTGTAAAAACTTCTAATTCCTTATTCAGTTTGGGCAGCTCAAAATTAACTCTGGTACCCTCACTGCGGCCGATCCAATTTTTCTGCATAGTTTTTACTTTTTCCGGCCAGCCTTCTAAAAGCTCATGGTCATCTAAAAGTCTTTCTGCATAATCAGTTATTTTTAAGAACCACTGTTCAAGTTCACGGTGATCAACCTCTGTTCCACAGCGTTCGCAAGTTCCATTCACTACCTGCTCATTGGCCAGTACTGTCTCACAGCTTGGACACCAGTTAACAGTTGATTCCTTTTTATAGGCTAATTCATCATTAAACATCTGAGTAAAAAACCACTGAGTCCACTTATAATAATCTTCTGCTGCTGTAGTTACTTCCCGGTCCCAGTCATAACTTAAACCCATAGCCTTCATCTGTTCTTTCATATGGGCAATATTATCCCAGGTCCATTCTTTAGGATGGATATTTCCATGTTTGATAGCTGCATTTTCGGCAGGCAGCCCAAAGGCATCCCAACCCATTGGATGTAAAACATTATAACCCTTCATTCTTTTATAACGGGCAATAACATCTCCAATAGAATACACCCTCACATGACCCATATGCAAATTGCCAGATGGATAGGGAAACATTTCTAAAACATAATAATTTTCCTTATCCGGATCATCTCCAGTCTTATGTAAATTTGAGTCTTCCCAATTTTTAAGCCACTTTTTCTCTACTTCTTGAAATGGATAATAGTCCTGCAAAGATCTTCACTCTCCTCATTTATTCAAAAATTTTATCTATATTATTGAAATAAAAACAAAGTTATATCCAGCCTCATATCCAGGCCAGCTTACTCCTCTTCCTGACGCAGAATTTTTTCTGCATCTGACCAGAGTCGTTCTAGATCATAATATTCTCTTTCTCTTTTATGGAAAACATGAACAATTACATCTGCATAATCCATCAGTACCCATCTGGCATCATCCATACCCGCAATTTTTTTGGGCTCAATACCTATTTCAGATAGTTTTTCGTCAATAGACCTTGCCACAGCTCTAACCTGCTGATCAGAATTAGCACTGCAGAGCACAAAATAATCTGCAATTACAGTTAAACCCTCAACATTTAGAATATCTATGTCTTCTGCTTTTTTATCATCAGCTGCATCTGCAGCCAGCAAAGCTATATCTTTAATACTTATATCTGACATTAACAAACTCCTCCTTATACAGACCTCTCATAGCCTGCTCCAACTATAACTTCTATTTTTTTAGCTGAATCTTCTTCAGCTTCTTCAACAAATTCAGTCTGACCACCCAGCAGCTCTGCAATTTGAAAAGCTGTTTCCCTGTCCTTCTGAGTATAATATTTAATAATTGAACTCTGATAATCATAATGATCAGCATTTCCTATATCAGCAATCTGAAAGCCATATTTTTCTAACAACTCTGCTGTATTTGAAGCAGCACCAGCTCTACCAACACCATTTAAAACTCTTAACTGATATTTTTTATTCTTAATATATGACTTATTTCTAACCAGACTATCTACCATTATCTCTGCTTCTTCAATATCAGGTACCCAATAACTGATTCCATTAATATACCTTGCCGTCCCCGGCAGCATCTTAGATTCTATCTGACTTAAATCAATTTCTTTAGCGGTATTTAAAAATGGTTTTATATCCTGGATAGGAATATTAGTATTTACTGCTTCATTTGCTTCTTTAATGATCCCTGGTATTTTGGGTACTATAGAAGGAGAAAGCAGTTTCGACAAAACAGCATCAATAAACTTCTGCTGCCTTTCAATTCTTCCAATATCTCCTCTTGCATCACGATAACGAACATACTGCAGGGCTTTCTTTCCATTTAAAGTCTGCTGACCTGCTGGAATATTAATATAAAGGCCTCCTGCTTTATCAACATAATTTAAATTCCGGGCTACATTTATATTTACTCCACCCAGACGATCAATAATTTTTTCAAAACCGGTAAAATCTGTTTCTAGATAATAGTCAATTTCAATCTTCAGCATTTCTTCCACTGTTTCCTGGGTTAACTCTATTCCACCATAAACATGAGAAGAATTCAATTTAGTAAAATTTCTTTTATTCGAATCAATATAAGTGTCACGGGGCAGAAAAATAAGACCTGCCTTATTACTTTCTACATCCAGACTAATTAAAATAATACTATCTGCCCGAGAAGGACCATTCACATTTGAATCATAACCTACAGCCAGAATATTGACTTTGTTATCTTTAAAAGGTCCACTGGAAGAAATTTGACTTAATTCATCATTCCACAAAAATGGAATAGCAATCCCTATAATCACCAGAAATATAATTAAAGCTATATATTTCCAGTCAGTTAATTTTTCTAACATTTATTAATCACTTCTCTTTAATAGTTTATTTCGGAAATCATTTGAATAAGGATGGATCATATTATCCTGTTCAAGCTGATATTTAATAATATGAGATGTAATTAAATATAATCCTGATTCAAAATCTCTTTCAATTTCAATTCTAATTTTATCTAAACCTTCAAAATCTCTGTCTTCAGATATAAAATCTGCTGCATAAATAACCTGAGCTGTCTCCCCCATCTTTGGATGGCCGAGAGTGTGAAAGCGAATTGCCTCTAAAATTTCCGAATCAGTTATTCCAAAAATATTTTCTGCCATCACTGCTCCTGCTGGTGCATGCAGCACTGGAGCAATCGCTAACTCCAGTTGATCCGGTTCCCAGTTTGAGTTCTTAACAATATCTTTTAATTCACTATCATTTTTACTTTTTGCAATATCGTGTAATAAAGCAGCTGTTTCTACTTTTTTGAGATTAAAGTTTTGTTTTTCTGCAATCTTTAAAGCTGCTTTCAGTACAAATATTGTATGCTTAAATCTTTCTTTACCTAATATTTTTTTTATTTTTTCTAAATCAAGATCAGATTTTAGTTTCTCTTTTTTTAATGACATTTAATCACCTGTAAAGATTATTTTCTATTATGTACTTTTCAATTTGTTCTAAAGTTAAATAGCGAATGGAATTACCTTTTTTAATTTCTTCTCTAATAAAAGAAGAAGATATTTCTATATTCAAACCCCGATAGATCGAGATATTTTTTAAATAAGGTTGATATTTCTGCTGGCCCAAAATTTCTTCAAAATCATAATCTGGTCGATTATATACAATAAACTTAGCTTCTGATAATAAAAATTCTGGTTCTTTCCATTTGAAAATTTCTGCTAAAGAATCAGCACCTATAATAAAAAAGACCTCTTCTGCATCAAGCTGAGGTACAAATTGAGATAAAGTCTGTGCAGTATAAGAATAACCATCTTTTTTAATCTCCCAGTCAGAAATAGAAAAATCTTGATTTCCAGCTACAGCCAATTTAAGCATTTTAAACCTATCCTGATCAGATGAAATATCCTTATCTTTTTTATGTGGCGGCTTTCCAGCCGGCATAAAAATTATTTCGGCCAGTGAGAAGCGATTTTTTATCTGTTCCGCTATAATAAAATGTCCTAAATGTGGGGGATCAAAGGTCCCACCAAAAATAGCCACTCTTTTTTTTGACATATTTTTCACCTCTAATTTTATACATCTTTAATTATAAATTATTTTAACAGTCCTTGCAAGTTAAATGACCATTAAAAGAGGAGTTTTAAACTTTAAATAGAAATAATTAACTAGAAAGCGAAAAATGGAGGTTTTAAAAATGCTTTATAAATTTAAACATAAAAGTCCCGAGACTG
The DNA here is from genome assembly GCA_041694515.1 of Halanaerobium sp. Lineage (GTDB taxonomy): Bacteria > Bacillota > Halanaerobiia > Halanaerobiales > Halanaerobiaceae > Halanaerobium. The sequence continues at coordinate 6,987 of JASMSZ010000110.1, read as the reverse complement.
CAGCAAATACTTTTATTGCTCCCGGCAGCAGAGTAATTGGAGATGTAAAAATAGCTGAACACAGCAGCATCTGGTATAATACTGTTGTGAGAGCTGATATGGCCGAAATTAAAATAGGAAAATACTCAAATATTCAGGAAAACTCAACTGTCCATGTTGGGCAGAATCAAGGAGTTGAAATTGGTGATTATGTAACTATTGGCCATAATGCAGTAATCCACGCCTGTAAAATTGATAGTAAATCACTAATTGGTATGAATGCTACAATTTTAAGTGGAGCCTGGATTGGCGAAGGTTCAATTGTTGGAGCCGGAGCAGTAGTTCCAGAAAACGCTAAAATCCCACCCGGAAGTCTCATTTTGGGAGTTCCTGCTAAAGTAATACGCAGTATTACAAAAGAAAAAATTATTGAATTAAAACAGCATGCAGTTCATTACGCCGATCTGGCTGCCAGACAAAATGACATTAAAGAAATTAAATAAGATTAATTACGCCTCCAGCCTTAAGACTGGAGGCAGTTTTAATTTAAACTATTTTTATGAAATTAATTATAAAAATAAACTTATTCTGCAAAAACTTCCTTTGCAATTTCTACAGCTTCTTTTGCATCTCTGGCATAAAAATCTGCATCTATCATCTCCGCATAATCAGTAGTTAGTACAGCACCCCCAACCATGATTTGACACTCGGAAGCCTGCTCTCGAACTGCTTTAATTGTTTTTTCCATGTTTTTAACAGTGGTGGTCATTAATGCACTCAATCCTAAAAGTTTAACCTCATTTTCCACAACAGATTTAACTACTTCTCTGATATTCACATTCCGTCCCAGATCAATAATCTGATAACCGTAGTTTTCGAGCACAGTTTTAACTATATTTTTCCCAATATCATGAACATCACCTTTGACAGTAGCCATTACAATTTTACCTTTAGAAATATCTCTACCACCTGTGCACGCCATTTCCTCTTTTAAAACGGAAAAAGCTTCTTTTACAGTCTCAGCTGACTGTACCAGCTGTGGCAAAAAGATATCTCCTTTTTCGTAGCGTTCACCCACCATATCAAGAGCAGGTATCAGATACTCATTTACCACTTCTAAAGCTTCTTTCTCTTTTAAAATGGTTTTAGTCAAACGAGCAGATTCACTTTTTAAACCTCTAATAATTACGGTCTGTAAATCATTTTCTTCATTCAAATCTTCTTTTTCCGCTTCAGGTTCAGATTTATTCTCAAGTTCAGACATATATTCAATATATTGAGCAGCACCTTGATCAATATTATTTAACACAGCAGCTGCTTTAACTGCCGCCATCATCTCAACATCATTTGGATCAATAATTGGAAGGTTTAAACCCTGATAAAGGGCCATTGATAAAAAAGTCCTATTCAAAACAGGTCGAGCCGGTAAGCCAAACGAGACATTAGAGACTCCGAGAGTTGTTTTAACTCCCAACTTTTCTTTAACCATCTTTACTGCTTTTAAAGTTTCCCTGACCCCCTCCTGCTGAGCAGAAGCAGTAAGTGTCAGGCAGTCAATAATAATCTTATCTCTGCTAATTCCATGTTCAGCTGCTCTGCTGACTATTCTTTCGGCAATTTCAAAACGTCCCTCAGCAGTTGTAGGTATTCCATCATCATCCATAGTCAAACCAATAACTGCTGCTCCATATTTTTTAACAGCCGGCAAAGTTTTCTCCAGCACTTCAAGTTCTCCATTAACTGAATTGACAATTGCTGTTCCATTATAATATCTTAAAGCATCATCTATAACCTCTGGGTTACTGGAATCAATCTGTAAGGGAATATCCAGGATTCCCTGCAGTTCTTTGATCAGTTTAAGCATCACTTTTTTTTCATCTATCTCCGGCAGCCCAAGATTGACATCCAGAATATCTGCTCCTGCATCTACTTCTTCCACAGCCACTTTTAGAATATAGTCTAAGTCACCATTTCTTAAAGCTTCTTTAAAGGCAGCTTTCCCGGTTGGATTAATTCTTTCTCCCACTACATTAACTCCAGCCAGATTAACATACTGAGAGGAAGAACAGGCAAGACTTTCTCTTATAACTTCTCTTTTTTTTACTTTTTTATTTTTTAGTTCCTCAGCAATCAAAGAAATAAACTCTTCGTTTGTTCCACAGCAGCCTCCAATAACCGCCAGTCCTTTTTCGTAAAGTCGGGTTAACGGTTTAAAATATTCCGCTGGAGAGATTTTAAATACTGTTTCTCCATTCTCCATTACTGGCAAACCAGCATTTGCCTGCAGAATAACCGGAAGTTTAGAATATTGAAGCACCTCTTCAACCAGCGGTTCCAATTTTTCCGGACCCAGGGAGCAGTTGAGTCCAATTCCATCTACTTCCAGACCTTCCAGCACAGAAATCATGGAGCGGATACTGCTCCCGGTAAAGGTCCGACCATTTTCTTCAAAAGTCAGGGTACAAAATACAGGCAAATTGGAATTTTCTTTAGCTGCCAGGACAGCTGCCCGGGCTTCATAAAGATCAGCTATTGTTTCTATATGTATTAGATCAGCTCCCTCTTCAACCCCGACCAGTACCTGCTGCTGATAAAGACTGTATGCTTCATCAAAGCTCAGGCTGCCCATTGGTTCCAAAAGTTCTCCTAAAGGACCCATATCCAGAGCAACTGCTGCTTCAATTCCCGATTCTATTGCTGCCTGCCGGGCATTCTGAACAGCAGCAGCAATAACTTCTTCCACAGAATAATCTATTTCTTCCATTTTTAAGGCATTGGCCCCAAAGGTATTGGTAGTTAAAATTTCAGCTCCAGCCTTCAAATAACTTTTATGGATCTCAACAATCTCTTCCCTTTTTTCTATATTCAATTTTTCAGGAACATCACCGGCCTTCAAACCCCGCTGCTGCAGCACTGTTCCCATGGCTCCATCAAATAATATTATTTTTTCCCCCAGTTTATCCTTTAGCTCCACAATAAATCCCCTTCCTTCTCAGCTCACAGTCTTGATATAAAATACAATTTTTGCAGTGCCTTATCTCAAATTCTAAATCTCTATCTTCTGAATTTTTGCTTTCGCTGCCTGTGTCCAGGCGCTCTTCAGGCTGCTGATCAACTTCAGTTTTTTCTGCAATGACTCCAATAACTGCAGTTACTGATTTAGTCGGAATCAGCATATTATATTTGGAAGCAGTTAAACCAATTTTTTTAGGTGCCTTTAAAATCCTTAAAATTTCTTTTTGAATCTCAATTCCCAGATCCCCATAACCAGGACTGTAGCGAAAGGTAATATCCTCATTCCCAGCTGCCAGAACTTCTTTTTTGATCTCTGCTTCGATCTGATCACAGCCTGCTTCGATAGCTGTGGTGGCACAGGCATCAAAAACCATCGATTTTGTAATTGAAACTTTTTCGTAATAGGAAATTTTTTTATCAACCTGAGCTCCCAGGGTAGCAGCCATTATATAGATTTCTTCGGAATTATTTAAATGTTTTTTTATACTTTTTCCTTCTAGAGTTAAAGTTGTACCCCTGACCTTTATTCCATCCTCATTCAGTTCAATCGGGAATTTTTGATACAGATAACGAAAATTAATCAAATCTTTAATTTCAGTTGTCGCTTCTGTAATTAAACGGTTAATATTATCATCTTCTAGATCCTTAGAAGTCTGCAAATATCTTAAAACTTCGGTTCTATCAATTTCTAATTCCATTTTAATCAGCCTTTTTTCCATTGATGTGAGTAATCAAAGATCCAACTGCTTCTTTGATTCTACGGGCAACATAAGCATTGTTCATTGTATAAAGGTGGATTCCATCAACTTCACTGGAAATCAAGTCAACTATCTGCTCAACTGCATAGGCAATCCCCGCATCTCTTAAAGCCTCCGGATTATCCTCGTATTTATCTAATATTTTTTGAAATTTCTTTGGAAAATATGCATCCGATAATTCTATAATTCTCCCTACCTGTTTTTTATTGATAACCGGCATAATTCCTGCTTCAATGGGAATATTTATTCCTTTTTTTTCTGCTTTACTGCGAAATTTATAAAAAAGTGAGTTATCAAAAAACATCTGTGAGATTAAATAATCAACCCCACAATCTACCTTCTGTTTTAGATATTCCAGATCCTGTTCTAAACTATCTGTTTCTAAATGACCTTCCGGATAACAGGCTGCTGCTACTCCAAAGTCATTATTTTTATTTATATATTCAATCAGCTGATAGGCATAATTATAATTACCAACGGTTTCACCATCAACCGGTTTATCTCCTCTTAAAGCCAGAATATTTTCTATGTTTTTACTCTCCAGGCGGGACAAAATTTTATTTAATGTCTCCTGGTCAGAATTGATACAGGTTAAATGGGCCAGAGCTTCTACATCATATTTTTCTTTGATGATTGAAGAAAGCTCACAGGTTCTATTTTTTCTAACCCCTCCACCAGCTCCATAGGTGACACTGATATAATCCGGGTCAATATCCTTTAATTCTTCTAAGGTTTGATAAATATTGTCTATTGGTACATCAGGTCTAGGGGGGAAAACCTCCAGTGAAAATACTACTTCTTTTTCCTCAAAAATATTTTTAATCTTCATTTCTAATCTTATCCTCCTTAAATTTCTCTGCTTCTTTAAAATCTATTTACTTATAATCTCTGCTCAAATTACTCTCTACTTTTCTATTAATTACTGCTAAAAGCTTCTGTTCAAAAAATAACATGAAAGAACAAAATGTCCTTCGGACAATCTGTAATACAGTAAGGTTAAATTTTGTTGATAGCTGAAATTATGAAACTATAAATATTATCCACAACAAACCATTAGGTATAATTTCCTGGCTAATAAAAAATCCACTTCCTAAGTAGAAGTGGAGTACACAACTACTTATCTTTCAGGCTCAACCTGCTGGATTTAGCACCGGGCAGTATAACTGCTGGTTGCCGGGTTTCTCGGGGCCAGATCCCTCCACCGCTCTTGATAAGACAATATTCTATTTTTAACTACTTTACCATATTAAAAGATTTGTGTCAAGAAATTTAGTCCCTTGCCAGCTCAGAATAACCTGCTTCTTTTAAGTCATTTAGAATTTCAATTAGGTCAATTAAATGAGCTGCAGCTGATTGTTTACCAGCATTTTGATAATATTCTCGGTGTGTTTTTAAAAATTCACTCTTTTCATACTGTCTGATGGAACTTCCGAGATCTTTAAGGGAGGTATGGAGATCAATTAACTGAGAAACAAGCTCTGGAGCCAAATATTCAGAGTATTTCATGTTTATGACTTCCCAGATATCCTCAGCTTTTTCATCAAAATAATCATAATTATCTTCAGTAAAAAACACTTCTATATTTAAACGGCTTAACACTTCTTCTTCTGATAAATTTTCCAGCTCATTTAAAAACTCTGCTCTTTTTGTACTCAAAATTTTCGCATTCTGGTCATGATCCTGGCTGCTAAAATCAACATCTGCTTCAAAGCTAAAAGCCCTGGTAGCAATTCCATCCCGCAGACGATTAATATTGCGGCTGATTAAATAATCAATATCGACATGAACAATCTCCCATAATTTATTTTTTGATCTAACCAGCAGGGTATCGATGATAAAGAGAGTAAAGGCTACTCCGACTAATTCCGAAAAAAGATTTAAAGAAAGATCCGGGCTGTATTTCCGCATTCTCCAGACAATAAATAGACTAAAGACAACTGTTAAAAAAACAATTACCGGAATATCTGATTTTTCCAGCAGCTTTGAATTGAGTTTTTCTCTGAGAGTCTTTTTCTTCTGCACTGTATTAACCTCCTCAAATTTCTGGTCTATTTAAACCTTACAATTTCCATTTTTACATTCCTCATTTTGATATTCTATCTCTACTGTTACATGATCTATTTCTTCTGCGGCCAGTAATTCTTTAATTTTCGATTTAAGCTTTATTATTTCTTCTTTTGAAAATCGATCTGGAATAATCACATGAGTACTGAGAAAATTCTTTTCTCCATCTAAAGTCCAGATGTGGGTATGATGAGCTGCAAGCGCCTGTGTCTCTGCTGCTATTTTCTGCTGCAGTGCTTCGATCTCAATTCCAGGTGGAACTCTCTGCAAAAAAACATTTAAGATTTTTTTCAACTTAGCAATTACATTATATAAAATATAGATATTAATTACTAATGAAAGCAGTGGGTCTAAAATTGGAAGATCTTTATAAATCAAAATAATACTTACTATTAGTACTGCAATCCAGCCTAAAACATCTTCTAAAAGATGCCAGCTGACAACATCTTTATTTAAAGAGCCCTCACCTCTTAATTTAAAAACAGCAATCCCATTGACTATTATTCCTAAAATAGCCAGGTAAAGCATTCCTTCTGGACGTACAGTCTGAGGAGCAAAAATCCTGGGAATAACTTTTGTTAGAATAAAGATAGACCCTAAGATTAAAACTATACTATTGATTAAGGCTCCTAAGAGTGAAAAGCGAGCATAGCCAAAGCTAAAATCTTTATCTGCTCCTTTTTGAGAATAATTTTCTAGATACCAAGACATTGCTAAGGAAAGTGAATCTCCTAAATCATGCAGAGCATCAGATAAAATAGCCATACTGTTGGTTAAAAAGCCACCTATAATTTCAATAATAGTAAAGGATAAATTTAAGAAAAAAGCCAGTTTGATATTTGAAGTATCTGAATGTTCATGATTATGTTCACTCATTCTGATCACAATTATTTTCCATAATTTAATCTCCTTCTGAATTTTTTATCTTTCAGAGATAATTATATCATTAAAAAAATTAAACTGCCGTTAAATAATTAATATTATTCTTTTATTTTAAATTAAAAATTTTAAACAGCTGGGCGTTGACATTAAAGTCTCATTCTGTTAAAATAATTTAGGTAATGCCCCCGTAGCTCAGTGGATAGAGCAAAGGCCTCCGAAGCCTTGAGCGTAGGTTCGACTCTTACCGGGGGCACCATATATCATTCCTGCTATAACAGCGATTATAGCA
>JASMSZ010000109.1:0-7639 GCA_041694515.1 Halanaerobium sp. | reverse complement strand
GTCCTTAATGGAAAAGAACACTAATGAAACATTAAGCGATGCTCAAGCTGAAGAAGTAGCAGATATCGTTGATGCTTTAACATTCGAACTAAGATCTGAACTTAAAGTTCTAGGTGCAGACGTAGATGCTTTAGGTAAAGATATGGACGAATTAGAAGCTAAAGTAAATGCTTTAGAAACAGATATGCCAAAAGATAACATTGAATTTAGTGGTAAAGTTACTGCTGTTTTCCAGGCTGGTGACTATGGTAATGATCCAACTGCAACAGCTGAAGCTCTAGCTGATGGTGATGCACTTGATGTTGATTTACCACGAACTGAATTGGTTGACGACAAATATGTTTCTACTAATGGTGGTGGCGACTATGATGATTTTCCAGCTGAACAGGCATTTTACCAGGAATTTGATTTTGTTGTAAATGCTGAGGTCAGCGGAATTAATCTGGATTTTGTTGTTGATACTATTACCAATGGTTTTACTGATTACGAAGGTTATAGATATGATAACTATGAATATGTACTTGGTGACCAGGGTGATGGTAAAGATATAACTATGGATACCGGACGTTTAGATATTTCCAAAGACAACTGGATGGTTAAAATTGGAGATATGAATGATTATGATGTAGATGAAAATGCATACTTCTTTGATGTAGAAGATGCTGAAGGTGTAGAATTTACCGGTCCTGTTTATGGTCTGGATCTTAAAGCCTTTGCTATCGGTTTTGATGAAGGTGCTTCTAATGATGATCCAAGCAAGGAAGATGAATATTATGGTGTAGCAGCTACTAAAGACTTTGGTAAAACTCAGGTAACAGGTAAAGTCTATCAGGGCAGTATTGACGGAAAGTCTTTTACTAATAATGGCGAGACCGTTAATGGTGAAACCGTTACTGATGTTGCAGTAGCAGTTCGATCTGCTTTGACTGATGCTCTGACTGTAAGTGGAGAAGCTGTTTATAACCAATTAGATGAAGCTGATACTGATGACAGTTTATTCCAGATTGGTGCAGATTATAAATTGAGTGATATCTGGAGCTTCCGCGGTAGTTACCAAACTGTTGGTGAGGAATTCAATGGTGCTGGTACAGATTTCACCGGTGTTCAATCAGATCTGGAAGAAGACTATGATTTTGATAAATATACACTGGGTACTTCCTATGTAGTAAATGACAATAACAGTCTTGATTTTGATGTAATGATGGTTGAACATGAAACAGGTCAGCCACCTGTAAAGGGACTGACAGGAAAAGCTAATGAAGATAAGATGGAATATGGTGTAGGCTGGAATAATGTTTACGGTAAATTCACCAATCACTTCGCTGTTTCTTTTGTAGAAAATGACTATTATACTGATGCGGTAGATGATGATGCAACAGTAGTTGAACTGGGAACAGAGTTTCCCTGGACAGAAAAAACTACTGTAAGTGCCAGCATTGTTAACAAAAATGCTGATCTCTATGATAATGAAAAGATCTGGGATCAGGATATGCAGTATACCTATCTTAAAGCCGGTCTTGATCACAAGTTAACCGATAATGTAAACTGGCTGACAGATGTAATGTATATTACCGGTGATGTTGATCAGTTAAATGAACATGAAGCTGATGGTAACATTACTAATGACTATCTTGATAGTGGTACTGGTGATAATGCTGATATCGATGGTAGCTTTATTACAACATCTCTATCAATTAGCTTCTAAATATGGCTTACTGCTAAAAGATAGATAAAAACAACCCGGGGGATTTATTCCCTCGGGTTGTTTATGTCTTAAGGAAAAAAATAACAAAATATAGAGGAGGAATTTAAAAAGTGAAGAATAAAATTATAGTATTAATGATGGCTTTAATGATAGTAGGGCTTGCAGCAGGTAATGCAGCAGCTTCCGAATGGGAAGCAGTTGGTGGACTGGTAATTACAGAAACGACTTTAGATGCCTGGAATGAAAAGATAGATAGAATTAATAAGGTATTTAGCCAGGATCCTGATGGTGAAGAAATGGATAACATTGATCGGGTGCCAATGGTTTATTTAGGTGCCAGAAAACAGATTAATGAAAAGTGGGCTGGAGTAGTTAGATATGAGCATATTTTTGGTAAGATTGAGGGGGAAGCGACTTTACCAGCAGCATATGGTGGTTATCACGAAGGTGAAATAGAAGTTAAGCTAAATGGGCTAGCATTTTTAGGTGAATATGAATTAAATGACAGATGGTCTTTAAATGGTGGAGCAGCTATCTATAATGGTGATAAGAGTAAAAAGTTTAGTGGGGCCGCTTTTGTAAATGAACCCAAAACACCAGCTGACGAAGAATATGACTTAGATGCTGTTAGCTATAGAGCTGGGGTTAAGTATGCTAAAGCATTTGCAGAGAACTGGGATTTTAATGCAAACTTAGATTATCTCTATATGGAAATAGATGATGCAGATCCAACTGAAACCACCGGTATTTACAGTGCTGGATTTTCTTATGGTTTAGGTTTAACTTATAGTTTCTAAATTAGATAAATTCGTATAGTATTGAGAAAGCCCTTAAGGCAGAGATTTTAGTTCTGCTTTAAGGGTGTTTTCTGTTTCTGCACCTTATTGTTCAGAAACAATGCATATTTTCCTTAATAAAATCCAGTTAATTTTTCCATTTTAAAGGATTTTGACACTGGTTATAGAATATAATTATATATTAAGAGTGATTTAGAATGATAATAAGGAGGGTTTATAAATGCTGGTAAAGGAAATTATGACAAAAGATCCAGTAATGATTGAAGTGGATAGTGATGTAAACGAAGCAGTAAGACTTCTTTCCTATTACAATATAGGACGGCTTCTTGTTGTCAAAGATAATGAACTTATTGGTATTGTTACAGATGGTGATCTAATGATTGAGCACGACAGAGAAATGCCAATTAAAGATTTTATGTCAGAAAATTTAATAACAGTCAAAGAAGATGACACTATTGTTGAAGCAGCCAGAATTTTAAAGGAAAATGAAATTAGTGGAATGCCAGTTATAAATGAAGAAGGTCATCTGGCTGGAATTATTACAGTTGAAGATATAGTATACCGTTATGTTGCAGAAAAATAATTTTTTTATAAACTGTAGAATAAGGGGGGGACAAAATGGCAAAAATTGCAGTGGGGGCAATTTGTAATTATCTGAACTCTATTCATCCATTTATTGATTTTGTTGCTAATGCAAGAGCATATGGTTATGAACCGGAAAAACTAATAGTCTGCTATTCTCATGGATATAAATTTGAAACAGTAGAAAGGCTGCGCCAGACTATTAAACTGGAACTTGTTCAGATGAACTACGATCCAGAATTTGTTTATAAGCTCAAAAGATATGGATTAACTAAAAAAGAAATTAACTTTTTTCTACGCACACCAGAATTTGACTATCACCAATTAATACCATATGGAAAACGTAGAAATTTAGTAATCCTACAAAGTTTAATATCTGAGCCCAAACTAGACTACCTTTTCTTTATTGATACAGATGTTAAACCCTGTCTTTTAACTTCCAGAAGTGGAAATTTTGCAGCTATAAACTTTTTTGGCAGACATCTGGAATATCTGGAAAAAGAAAATGTAGTGATAACAACAAGTGATTACTCCGGTTATTATATTATACCTCCACTTAAGTTTAAGAAAAGAAAGGAACTTTTAAAAGGTCTTCAGAAAGAAGATGCTTTAGAAAAAGTAAAAAATACTAAAAATAATATTACAACAGCAGATATTTATCAAAATAATATTAGAGAAACCAATAAAATTCTCGGCGGCAATCATGCCATAGATTTAAAATTAAGCAGTATTCTTCCTCCTTTCTATTCTACAAGTTATTATTTTAAGGGAGAACTTTATTTAGGCCGAGGAGAAGATACACTGCTGGGTCTGGAAATACCTGATGGAAAACATAAAATTATAGATATAGATACCCATATTTTTCATGATACTTATGGTAACTTTCCAAAAGAACCAGATATATCTGATGCAGATGTTCAGGAAAGATTATTTTATGCCTGTACAGGCTGGCTGGGGAGAAATCCATTTTTAAACTGGTATCTAAAAAAATATGGATATATCTCAGCTTCAGAGTTTAAAAAAAGACACAGAGGACAAAAATTAGCCCTTCAGGCTGGGGCGCCAGCACTGGCAGACTGCACTGGTAACGATAATTTTAAACTGCTGCCTGATATTTTTTCGAGTGCCTGGATGCAGTTAGATCAGATGGCGGAAAATTATGAAGATACAGTTGAAAACTGGCAGGCTGTTATAAAAAAAATTACAGAAAGGAGAGAAAATTAATGAAAGTACTTCTCATAAATCATTTTCCTTTGGAAGGGTCAGGCAGCGGTGTTTATACAAAAAATATAGCTTTTCACCTGATTGAAAAAGGGCATGATGTTAAGGTAATAGTTGTTGATAACAAAAAAAATAATAATTATAACTTTCCTGTCAGAACAATTGTGCACTATAATTTTCCCTGTTTTACTACACATCCAGTAAGTAATAATCAGTTCTATAATTTAACAAGACAGGAAATGAACGACTATCTGATGCGTTTTGTAGATACAGTGGCTGAAGAAGCAGATACCTTTAAACCTGATATTATTCACTGTCAGCACCTCTGGGTGGCACCATATGCAGCTATGCAGACAAACATTCCCTATGTTGTTACAGCACACGGAACAGATATTAAAGGCTACAAAAAGGATAAAAGATACCGCCACATAGCTCTGCAGGGAGCCTCAAATGCAGATAAAATAATTACCATCTCAGATCAGGTACACAGTGATGTTAAAAAATATTATTTTATTAAAGAGGAAAAACTGCAGAAAATATTAAATGGTGTAGATGAAAGATTATTTAAACCTCAAAAAATTGACAGGCTTAAGCTCCTTCAAAAATATATTAAAATCGAGGAAGAACCTCAGCATCTGATTACATTTGTCGGTAAATTGACTCATTTTAAAGGGGTGGATCTGCTGATAAAAGCAGCCGAAAAATATGAAAGAGAATTTGAAGATATAGTAACCTTAATTATTGGAAATGGAGAGCTGAGAAAAAAACTGGAATCTCAGGTGGATGAACTGGGGTTAAAAAATGTATATTTTTTAGGTAACTTACCCCAGCAGGAACTGCCCAAACTTTACTGCAGTGCCGATCTATCTGTTGTACCATCCAGAGTTGAGCCTTTTGGACTTGTCGCAGTAGAAGCACTTGCCTGCGGCACTCCAGTCGTAGCATCCAGAGCAGGTGGACTGCCTGACTTTATAAATGAAAATGTGGGCAGGCTTTTTAAAATGAATGATTACAGTGACCTAGCTGAAAAAATAATTGCATCTCTCAAAGAAGATGATAAAAAGAAAAAAGGCCAGAAAGCAGCTGAATATGCAGTAAATAATTTTTCCTGGTCCAGAGTTATTGATGAATTAGTCGATGTTTACAACGACATTATCAGCTGAGGAGGTATAAATAATATATGAAAACAATTATGGTTATACCAACATACTGGGGCCGACATTCAGAAATAGGCTGGCAGATGGGAGATGAAATTTATGACCACCCCACTCCTATTGACCAGGAAGGTACTCTGGGAAGAACCCTGGACAGTATGCAGGTAATAGAAAATAAAGATTATGAACTAATTATCCTGGTAGCAGTGACAACACCTGAACTGCAGGAAGAAGCTTATAAAAAAGTTTCTCAAATAGCATCAGAACACAGACCATCGGTTAAAACTTATATAATTGGGGACAGCCATCTGTCAGATATAAAGATGGAATACAGACGATTAAGTGAAATAAATACTTCTATTCTTTCTCTAAAAGGATATTCTAACATTAGAAATATGTGCTTATATACTGCATATATTCTGGAAGCTGATACAGCAGTATTAATAGATGATGACGAAATATTTGAAGACCCAGAATTTATGGATAAAGCAGTTGAATTTATAGGAGGAAGGCTCTACGGTCAAACAGTTGATGCTGTAGCAGGTTATTATCTTAACAAAAAAAATGAATATTATGATGATGTAGAGATTGAACCCTGGATGACCTTCTGGAACAGATTTGGCAGTAAAACCAAAGCTTTTGATAAAATAATAGGCAGTGAACCCAGACTGAAGAAAACCCCCTTTGCTTTTGGAGGATTGATGGTTATTCACCGCAATCTATTTAAAATTGTACCCTTTGATCCAGAAATGACACGCGGTGAAGATATTGATTATGTCATAAACTCAAGGATGTTTGGCTTCAACTTTTTTCTCGACAATACCCTTTCTATTAAACATCTTCCCCCAGCCAAAAACCATGCTGTCTGGCAGAGGCTGCGCCAGGATATCTACAGATTTTTCTATGAAAAAGCAAAAATAGAAGGCCAGGAAGAGCGTCCCAATATGATTAAGATAGAGCCAGAAGATTTTGATCCTTATCCAGGTGAATTTATGAAACCAGACCTTGAAGATAAGGTTACAAAAACAAATCTCATTTTATCTCTAGACTACCTTACAAGAGAACAGGTAGAAAATGCTAAAGCTTCTATTAAAAATATTTATATTTCCAAATATGATGCTGTTCCAGAATATAATGTTTTCAAAAAATATCTTGACGTACAAAAAAAATGGCGTGAACTTCTCAATTTTGCTAGAGACAATTCTTATATTTTAAATAAAATATTTAAAAAAGCACAACTAAAATACAAAAAAGACGATTTAGAAGCTGCCGTAAAGCCTAATTTTACCAGCCTAAAACTGGATCTTTTTCAGGAACTTCCCGAAGAAGAAGAGGAATATTTGATAAACATCTCAGGAATCAAACAGTTTAATCCTGATGAAATAATAATTAATAGCAATGATATCAACAATACACTCTATATCATTCTATCCGGCAGAGTAAAAATTTCTGAAAGCAGTGAAAATGAACATGAAGAAATAGAACTGGCTGAATTGAAGCCCGGTGACTTTTTCGGATTAACATCTCTAATAGCAGAAAATAACACCTCTTATATGATGGATATAAAAACAGTTGAACCTGTAACACTGCTCAGCTTTAACAGAAAAGATCTTATGGAATTTTTTAACACATTTCATAAATCAAGTGTAAAACTGCTTCTATATTTTATAGAAAAGCTAAATGAGCATCTGGAACTAATTACCGATCTTTATGCAGAGTCCCAGCAGAAAACACAGGATATACAGTCTGCTATAGAAAATGATGATTAATATAAGTTTTTTTAAAAATCACTCACAGCCCTTGAAAAGCCGGCCAGGGAGAAAATTGTATAAATATCTTCTTTAAATATTTCTATAATAACATTCTATTGATTATTTCGAGATAACCGGTAATCATCATCAGTCCAAATATAATCAGCAGGGTACCAGTTACCTTATTTACCAGCGGTAGATATTTATTAAAAATTTTCAATTTTGGGAGCAGATAGTCCATAAATAAAGCTGTGATTAAAAATGGGATTGCCAGACCGACTGCATAAACAAAAAGCAGCAGTCCTCCCTGAAAAATATTGTCTCTGGTGCTGGCAGCAATTAAAATTGAACTTAAAATTGGTCCAATACATGGGGTCCAGCCCGCTGCCAGTATTACTCCCATGATAAAGGCTCTTAGATTTCCTGTCA
>JASMSZ010000108.1:0-6996 GCA_041694515.1 Halanaerobium sp. | reverse complement strand
TGTTGAATATGTAATATAGAGCATCTGATATATCACAGAAAATTAGGAAGTGTTATGATGGTTATAAATAAAAAAAGTCTGACAGATCAGGTATATACTATGATAAAAGAAAAAATATTGAGCAGAGACGTTGAACTGGGGGAACAGTTGAACACCCGGGAAATTGCAGAAGAACATGGGATTTCTCTAATGCCGGTTCGGGATGCTCTACGGCGGCTGGCAAATGAAGACCTGGTAGAAAACAAACCACGGGTAGGATTTTTTGTCAAAAATTTTTCCGAAGCAGAGGTTAATGATATTTTAGAAGTTCGAAAAATGCATGAACTCTACTGTCTGGAAAATTATTTTAATAATATTGACAGGGAAGTTATTGCTGATTTAAAAGATAAATTTGAAAATGGGCACAAAAAATATTTTACCAGTTATGATCTGAAACTGCACAAGGAAATTGTTTTAGCAGCTGATAATGATTATCTAATTGATAGTTATTTAAAAATGATTAATCATTATACAATGCTTTTTAGTTATTTAAATTATAAGCGGTCTAAAACCTCTCGCCAGGAGCATATTGATTTAATTGACTGTATATTAAATAGAGAACAGGAAAAGGCAACGGAAATTTTATATCGGCATTTAGATAGAGTCCAAATCGCAGAAGATGCTGAAATTAAAAACTAATTTTAACAAAAAATAAAAAAATTGATTAAATTAAATTTGCAATTTGCAGCAAAATATTGTAATATTAAAAATAGCAAGAAAATTAAAATATAATTAAGAATATTTATTAATAAAACGCAAGTAGAACTTTATCTAAAGAGATAAAGAATATTTTTTGAATTTATCTGATATATCACATATCAAATAGTAGATATACAATATCAGTAAAATTTATCAATAAGCTGATTTATTTATGGTTAATATAATTTTAGATATAAAATTTGATGTATCATTTTAGTAGGAGCTGATAAGCTTGAAGATAACTAAATTAGAATTATTTAAGCTGCCACCCCGCTGGCTATTTCTTAAAATATCAACTGACCAGGGACTTTCCGGTTGGGGAGAACCAGTAGTTGAGGGCAAAGCAGATACAGTTAAAGCAGCAGTCAGAGAAATGGAAGACTACCTGATTGGGAAGAATCCTTTAGAAATCGAGGATATCTGGCAGACTCTTTATCGTGGTGCTTTTTATAGAGGTGGCCCGGTTTTAATGAGTGCCATTGCAGGTATTGACCAGGCACTCTGGGATATCAAGGGCAAGTTTTTGGGGCAGCCGGTTTATCAGCTGCTGGGTGGAAAAGTTAGAGACAGGGTTAGAGTTTACTCCTGGATTGGTGGAGACCGCCCTGATAATGTTGCTCAGGCAGCTCAGGAGAAAAGTGATGCTGGTTTTACTGCAGTTAAAATGAATGGAACTGAAGAATTACATTACATAGATAGTTACCAAAAAGTTGATCAGGCAGCGGCCAGGGTAGCAGCAATTAGAGATCAGCTCGGTCCAGATTTTGGAATAGCAGTTGATTTTCACGGCCGGGTCCATAAAGGAATGGCCAGAATATTATTCAAAGAACTGGAAGCTTTTAGACTAATGTTTATCGAAGAACCAGTACTTTCTGAAAATATTGAAGCACTATCAAATATGGATACTTTTGGAATTCCAATTGCACTTGGAGAAAGGTTGTTCAGCCGCTGGGATTACAAAAAGGTCTTTGAGTTAAATAAAGTAGATATTATTCAGCCTGATTTGTCTCATGCAGGTGGAATTTCGGAGGTCAGGAAAATTGCAGCTGTGGCAGAAGCCTATGATACTGCAGTGGCTCCACATTCTCCGCTGGGCCCAATCAATCTGGCAGCCAGTCTGCAGATAGATGCAGTAACTCCTAATGTTTTTATTCAGGAGCAGAGCCTGGGGATTCATTATAATCAGGGTAATGATCTTTTAGATTACTTAGTTAATAAAGAAGTCTTTAAATATCAAGCTGGATATGCTGAAATTCCGGATTCTCCTGGACTTGGAATTGAAATTGATGAGGAATTTGTGCGCTCAAAGGCTAAAGAATCACATAACTGGAAAAATCCGGTCTGGCGCAATCAGGATGGAACAGTTGCCGAATGGTAAAACATTAGTATTGGCTGTATTAATATAAACTGTAGATGTTTCGCTATATCATAATTAGGAGCGAAAAAAATGAAACAGATTAAATTCGAAATAACAACTGAGGATCAGTACTTAACTGATGCAGACATTGAAAATTATTTAGAAGAACTTGCAGCAGAAATTATTAAAAATGGTGCGGAAAATTTACTTTTAATTCCACCTGATTATACACGCAAGTCATCTGCTCTGGGAGTAGTTACAGAAAAATTATATTTCAAATTAGAAGCAGAGATTAAAAATATAGATATTTTACCAGCTTCAGGAACCCATGATCCTATGGATGCCGAATGCCTTAAGTCAGTATTTGGTGAAATCCCAATTGAAAATTTTTTGGAGCACAACTGGAGAACTGAAACAATAAAAGTTGGAGAAATTCCAGCAGCTAAAATGAAGGAATTTTCAGAAGGTGAGTTCACTGAAGCACTACCTTTAGAAATAAACAAAAATATATTTTCTGATAAATACGATCTGATAATTTCTTTAGGCCAGGTAATACCGCATGAGGTTGTAGGAATGGCCAATTATACAAAAAATATAGTTGTTGGCTGTGGAGGAAATCAGATTATTAATAAATCACATTTTTTAGGTGCCCTGGCAGGGATGGAAAAAATAATGGGCAGAGATCATTCGCCTGTGAGAAAACTTTATGATTACTGTCAGCAGGAATTTCTAGATCAGCTGCCCCTAATTTATTTGATGACAGTTAATTCTCCGGTAAGTGATAAAAAAACAGGACTGACAGAGATTAAAGGTATTTTTACAGGCAGCAGCAGAGAAAGTTTCGAAAAAGCAGTTGCTTTAAGTCAAAAAGAAAATATTATATATGTAGAAAAGCCTTTAAAAAAAGTTGTAGTTTTTCTAAAAAAAGATAAATTTAGAAGCACCTGGATTGGCGGCAAGGCTATTTACAGAACCAGAATGGCCGTTGCAGATGGAGGGGAATTAATTATTATTGCTCCTGGTATTCATAAATTTGGAGAAGATAAAAAGATAGACCAACTGCTCCGCAAATATGGTTATCAGGGTACAAAAAAAACTCTAAAAAATTTACATCAAAATCAGGAGCTGCAGGAAAATTTATCAGCAGCAGCACATTTAATTCATGGTTCTTCAGAAGGCCGGTTTAAAATTTCACTAGCTTCACCAAAGTTGAGCCGTCAGGAAGTCGCGGGAGTTAATTTCAATTATTTAGATTATCAGCAGACTATTGCAGAATATAAAATAGATGAATTAGAAACTGGATTTAACACAGTAAATGGAGAAGAGATCTTTTATATCGATAATCCTGCTACAGGGTTATGGGTATCTCAAGATAAATAAGTAAATCAGGAGCAAGTTTATAATCTTATAAGCCCTTTTAAAAAAATGTGCTGGAGGTGATAGTAAAATCAAGGTTTAAGAATTTTGCTTGTGTTTATTTTAAAGACCTTTATTAGTTATTTCAAAAAAAATTAAATTAACCTTACAGGAGGAAATTATCTTGAATAAAAAATTAATTATCAACTTATCACTTGCTCTTTTATTAGTCTTAACCTTTTCTGTATCATCAATGGCGGCTGAATATACTATCAATGCCGGTATCGGACTTAACGACAAATCAGCTCAGTATGGGTCTTTAGAGTTCTTTAAAGAATTAGTTGAAGAAAACAGTGACGGCCAGATCGAAGTTAATTTATATCACTCCAGTCAGCTTGGTGATGATAGAGAAATGATGGAAGCTCTACAGATGGGTGTCCAGGAAATGACCTGTCCTTCCACAGCTCCAATCGCTCCTTTTGTTAATGGTTTTAAAGTATTTGATTTACCATTTTTATTCCCAACTCATGAAGTAGCAGATTATGTTCTTGATGGACCAGTTGGGCAGGGTTTATTAAAGCAGTTAGAAGAGATAGGTATTGTTGGTTTAGCATTCTGGGAAAACGGATATCGTCAGTTAACAAACAGTGTTCGCGCTGTTGAAACTCCAGCAGATGTTGAAGGATTAAAAATTAGAACTATGGAAAATCCAATGCACCTGGCAGCTTGGAGAGAAATGGGAGCTAACCCTACACCAATGGCTTTTGGTGAATTATTCTCAGCTATGCAGCAGGGTGTTGTAGATGGTCAGGAAAATCCATGGGGTACAATTTACCTTCAGAACTTCTATGAAGTACAGGACTATACAACAAATACCGGTCATGTATATTCTCCATTTGTACTGATGGTTTCCAAGCAGTTCTATGACAAATTACCTTCTGATCTACAGGATGTAGTTTATGAGGCAGCACAGAAAGCTAAAGTTCATAACAGAAAAACTAATAGAAAAATGAATGCTGAGTATTTAGAAAAGCTTAAAGATGTTATGAATGTAACTATTTTAACTCCTGAACAAAAAGCAGCATTCCAGGAAGCAGTTCAGCCAGTATATGATCAGTTTAAAGATGAAATTGGTGCAGAACTGGTAGAAGAAGTGCAGGCACAGGTTAAAGAATTTCAGGCTCAGCAGTAATTAGCAAAATATAATTAAGATCTATGCTGTAATTATGGGGGAGTTAACTCCCCCATTAATTTTATGTAAATTGTCCGGGGGATTTATTATTTTATTTTGAAAGAGTTTTAAAGGGGTGTGAATTATGAAAGATAAAAGTTTTATTTCAATTTTTGCTGGCATTTATAAATATATTCTTATTTTATTAACTTTAATAATGTTTGTTATTGTTGGAGCTAATGTTTTTGCCCGGTTTATTTTAAACAGTTCTCTGGGATGGGCTGATGAACTGGCGCGATTTATTTTTATCTGGATTTCATTTTTAGGAGCAGTTTTTGCTTACACTACAGATGATCATGTTGGTTTGAATTTTGTTGTTGCAAAAATCAAATCTGCCAGAACCCAGAATATAGTTAACATAATTTCTGATTTATTAGTTTTACTTGTAGTGGGATTTATAACATATTATGGATATATTGTGGCTGTTTCTGCGACAAATGTTTCTCCAGCCTTATACATTCCAATGAGTTTTGTTTATTCTGTGGTTCCAGTCAGTGGTTTAATGATGGTATTTGTTAATTTAACTAAAATAAAAAAGCATGTAGAGTTATATCTTAAAGATGAAAAAGAAAAGTATGATGTTATGGAAGATATTGGAGGTGCTGAATAATGCTCTGGCTCTTTTTAGGAACACTTTTTACATTTGTTTTAGCCGGAATTCCGGTTGTATTTAGTCTTGGTTTATCAAATATTGCAATTATGAATGCAATGGATCTGCCATTTATGGTGCTGCCGTCAAAGATGATTTCAGGGATGAACAGTTTTCCACTTTTAGCGATTCCATTTTTTATGTTTGTAGGTGAGGTAATGAACCGAGGTGGAATTGCCAAGCGGCTGGTTGATTTTGCTGATGCAATAGTTGGGCATATCACCGGTGGCCTGGGCCATGTAAATATTCTGGCCAGCATGTTTTTTGGCGGTATTTCTGGTTCTGCAATTGCAGATACAGCAGCCATTGGTGGTCTATTAATTCCTCCGATGATTGAACAGGACTATCCGGCTGATTACTCAGCTGCTATCACAGCATCTTCAGCAGTTATCGGGATAATTATTCCCCCAAGTATTCCTTTTATTCTTTATGGAATTATTACCAACACTTCAATTGCCAGACTTTTTTTGGCCGGGATTATTCCGGGAATTATTGTTGGACTGTCTTTAATGGTTACAACCTATTTTACAACTAAAAAGCACGGCTACGGACATATCGCAGGATCAGAACAGGTCGCAGAATTCAGCTTTAGTCGTTTATGGAAGACTTTCAAAAAAGCCTGGCTTGCTCTGACAATACCCCTTTTAGTTGTTGGCGGTATTTTAGGTGGGATTTTTACTGCAACTGAAGCTGGAGTTGTAGCGGCTTTTGTAGCTTTACTGCTGGGGTTATTTGCTTATAAAGAAATTACTATTAAAGATTTACCGACAATATTTCTAGCAACTGCCAAAACAACCGCAATTGTACTATTTTTATGTGGAATGGCAATGGTAACCGCCTGGCTCTTAACAATGGCTAGAGTTCCGTTTGCTCTTGCTACTTTACTGACTTCTATTACCAGCAGTCCAATTGGTGTTTTATTGATTGCCAATGTTTTATTATTCCTGGTCGGTTTTGTAATGGATTTAACTCCGGCAATGCTAATTCTGGCTCCAATTCTGCTGCCTGTAATGAAGTCAGTTGGTATTGATCCTGTATATTTTGGAGTTATCATGTCAATTAACCTGGGGATTGGATTAATTACACCACCGGTTGGTACGGTACTTTATGTAGCAACAGGTGTGGCCAATATTACTTTAGAAGAACTGGTTAAATCAATCTTGCCGTTCTTATTTACCTTACTGGCAGTGCTGGCACTTTTAATTGCTTTTCCACAATTAGTGATGTTTATTCCAAACACATTTGTTTAAATAAATTGTAACTTGTATTCTACTTAGATATTACCTTTATATATTAGGAGTTGATTTTATTGCTTAGAAGTCAAAGAATAAGAAAACAGGGAGCAGAAATTGATGCCCTGCGGATGGGGATGGACTGGAAAGCTGAAGATTTAGATAAAATGCAGATTGTAATTGCCAATACCTATGGCAATGGTCACCCAGGAAGTTTTCATTTAGATAAATATGTTACTTTGTTGAAAAAAGAATTAAAAGATATTGATGTGATGGGCAGCCGAATGACAACTTCAGATATCTGTGATGGAATTGCTCAGGGACATGATGGAATGAATTATTCTCTTGTTTCGAGAGAGATGATTGCCAATATGGTTGAAATCCAGGCAATGGCAGCTCCTTATGATGGGATTGCTCTTTTTTCCAGCTGTGA
>JASMSZ010000107.1:0-13983 GCA_041694515.1 Halanaerobium sp. | reverse complement strand
AAGTTAACTGAAAGGGAAAAAGAAGTTCTGGAGCTAATTAAAAAAGATGCCACAGTCAGCAGAGAAGAAATAGCAGATCAGCTTGCTATTTCAGAATCGGCTGTAGGTACTTATATTCATCATTTAAGCAGCAAAGGCTATCTTCTGGGGCGGGGATATATAACTGCTCCCGAAAAAAAGGTTGTTGTTGTGGGAGGGGCCAATCTTGATATCAAAGGTTACAGTCCCAATTATATTGGAGGAAGTTCCAGTCCAGGCTGGATAGAAGAAAGTTCTGGTGGTGTTGGGAGAAATATTGCAGAAGATCTGGCGCTTCTGGGTCAGGAAGTAGTACTGCTGACCACAATCAGCAGTGATCACTTTGGTCAAAAATTAAAAGAAGAAACAAAGGATGTTGGGGTTGATATTTCACATTTTAAAATAACCTCAGCTCAGGAGTATAAAACAGGAGTTTATCTTGCCCATCTTGATCAAAATGGAGATTTAATCGGAGCTGTAAATGATATGCGGATTTTAAAAGAAATTGACTGCAATTATCTGCAGGAAAAGAGAAAAATCATTGAAACTTCAGCTATGCTGATATTTGATACAAATTTAGAGCAGAGTACTATTAACTTTTTAGTTGAGTTGTGTTCAGAAAAGAAAATGACAAAAATAGCTGATGCGGTTTCAGTCGAAAAGGCTCTTAAATTAAAAGGTAAGTTAGAATCTCTTGATTATCTAAGAGGGAATCTGGATGAAATTGAAGTAGCAGTGGATATTATTAAAATTGAAGAAACTGAGGAAGCTCAAAAATTAGAGATAAATGATAGAATTGATCGGATTAAAAATTTCTACGAAAAGAATCAATATCTGCCGGAGCTTGTGATTAGCGCGGGTAAAGACGGTGCATATTATATCAGCCGTCAGGACGGTAAAGTAAAATTAAAACACTTTAATGCAGTAGAAATTAACAGTGAAGAAATTGTCGAAACAACTGGGGCTGGAGATGCACTTACAGCCGGTCTAGCAGCAGGTATTATGAATAAATATTCTGTCGCAGAAGCAATTGAACTGGGGATTAAGGCATCTGCTCTGACGGTAAAATCTGAGCTGACATGTAATCCTGATCTGGCTGAACTAAAATAAACTACAATATGGAGGTAAGATAATGAAAAACTTAGAAAAATATTTAGAAATTAAAGCTGAGGTTAAAGAGGCACTTGCAGCTGGCAAACCGGTTGTGGCCTTAGAATCTACAATTATAGCTCACGGGATGCCCTATCCACAAAATATAGAAACAGCATTGGAAATTGAAGAGATTATTAGAGACAATGGTGCGGTTCCAGCTACAATTGGAATTATTGATGGTAAAATTAAAATTGGTTTAACCAAAGAAGAAGTAGAATTTTTAGGTGAATCAGACGAAGTAATCAAAGTCAGCCGCCGTGATCTACCGGTAGTTCTGGCCGAAAAAAAGCATGGAGCCACCACTGTTGCCGGGACAATGATTGCAGCTGACCTGTCCGGGATTAAGATTTTTGTGACCGGTGGAGTTGGAGGAGTACACCGGGGAGCCGAAAAAAGTTTTGATGTTTCTGCTGATTTAGAGGAATTGAAAAAGACTTCAGTTGCTGTAATTGCAGCAGGAGCTAAATCAATACTGGATCTTGGTTTGACCCTGGAAAAACTGGAAAGCTTTGGAGTTCCGGTTCTGGGTTATCAGACAGAAGAGCTGCCGGCATTTTACAGCCGTCACAGCGGATTTAACTGTGACTATAAATTGGAGAGTCCGGAGCATACAGCAGATATTTTAAAAGCAAAGTGGGAACTTGGATTAGAAGGTGGAGTTTTAATTGCCAATCCTGTTCCAGAAGCAGATGAAATTGAATACTCTGTAATCAACGAAAAGATTGAGCAGGCATTAGCAGAAGCAGAAGAGCAGGGAATTAGCGGTAAAAAATTGACTCCCTTCTTACTGGATAGAATTAAAGAAATTACAGATGGCCAGAGTTTAGAAACCAATATTGCCCTGGTTAGAAATAATGCAGTAGTTGGTGCGAAAATAGCAAAAGCTTTTTCCAATTAGTCCAGGTACCGTTAACCACCCGATTTATGTCAACAATTGTCGAAAGCCACCGTTAATCCGGTGGTTTTTCGTGATTTAAGAGCATTTTTGACAAAAGACGACATAAATCGAGTGGTTCCCGGTAGGAGAAAGTAATAGTAAATTTATAATTTGTAAATTTACTTAATTGATATAAAAAGTTTGTTGTGATAATATTAGTTAAAAGATATAGAGATGTCATAATCAGGAAGTGAAAAAATGCGGAATTATATAATAAAAAGAATACTACTTTTGATTCCAATAATATTTATTGTAGCTGTAATTGCCTTTTTTATTACTAATTTAATGCCTGGAGATCCGGTCAGAGTTATTCTCGGTAATATGGCTACAGAGTCAGAGGTAGCCAGACTGGAACAAACTTTAGGACTTGATCAGCCGCTCATTGTGAGATTTTTTAGATGGCTGGCTAATATAATGAGGGGTGATTTTGGTGACTCACTTTATTTAAATGCCCCGGTGGCAGAAGTTTTAATTAAGCGGCTGCGGCCGACATTTTTAATTGCTATTCTGGCTGAGATTTTAGGGATTGCTGGTGGTATGCTGCTGGGAATTCTGGCAGCAGTTAAACACAGAAAATTTTTAGATCAGTTTTCAATTACTCTTTCACTTTTCGGAATTTCGATTCCCAGTTTCTGGCTGGCTTTAATTCTGATGTATCTTTTTTCCGTAAGACTGGGCTGGTTTCCGGTAAGCGGCTATGAGCCCTTTGCAGAAGCTGGATTTGGAACTTTACGATATATAATTTTGCCGGCGGTAACACTGGCTTTTATGCAGGCTGGTTTGATAGCCCGGATGACCCGAAGTGCTATGCTGGACACACTTAAACAGGATTATATTAGAACTGCAAAAAGTAAAGGACTGTCAACTAAAATTATAGTTTTCAAACATGCTCTTAAAAATTCAATGCTGCCGGTAATTACCGTAATCGGTCATAATTTTGCAGTGCTGCTGGGTGGTACCTGGATTGTAGAAACTATTTTTGTGATACCAGGTACAGGTTTTATGGCAGTTAATGCAATTATGCGCCGTGATATCCCGGTAATTCAGGCTTCAATTATTTTTGTGGCAGTGATTTATGTAATCTTGAATCTATTTGTGGATTTAAGCTATGCATTTTTAAACCCAAAAATTCGTTATAATTAAGGGGTAATAAATTGCTTTTTTTAAAAAGATATAAAAAATATAAGCATCCATATATTACAGCCTCAATAATCATCTTAATTTTTTTAGTTTTTTTAAGTCTTTTTGCTCCGGTACTTACAGATTATAGTCCTGTAAGGAACAATGCCCGTAACAGACTGCAGCCTCCTTCCAGAGAATATCTTCTGGGGACAGATCAATTTGGGCGGGATATCTTTACCCGTATTCTTTATGGTATTCGGACCTCGATGCAGGTTGGTCTGGCAGTTGTACTTCTGACCGTAATTTTTGGTGGCACTGTTGGAGTGGCAGCCGGATATTATTCGAAAATTGACAGGGTGGTTATGCGTATTTTGGATGCAATGATGGCTTTTCCAGGTATAATTATTGCGATTTCACTTGCTGCTATCTGGGGAGCAGGAAAATTGAATATTATTCTGGCTTTATCTTTTGCCTATTTTCCAAAAATGGCAAGGATTGTTCGCAGCTCAGTAATTTCAATTAAAGATTTGGATTATGTAGATTCAGCTCGAGCAGCAGGAGCTAAAGATTCAAGAATTATAGTTAAGTATATTCTTAAAAATTCGGCATCTCCGATTATGGTTCAGGCTACTTTTAATTTTGCTTTAGCCATTTTGGATGAGGCGGCACTCAGTTTTTTGGGGGTCGGTATTATGCCGCCTGCTCCAAGTTTGGGAGCCATGGTTACAGATGCCAGGACATATATGGTAGTTGCACCCTGGATGATTTTAGCACCAGGAATTATGATTGTGCTTGCAGTTCTGTCTTTAAATTTACTGGGAGATGGGCTGCGTGATTTGTTGGATCCGCATTTAAAAAATACAATTAAAAATTAAAGAGGTGGAAAAATGAGAAAAGAAATAAAGATTACTTCAATTGTTGTGCTGATATTAGTTTTTTCACTATTGTTAAGCGGCAGTGTTCTAGCTCAGGAAGAGGATCGTTATGGTGGGACACTTAATGCTGCACTTCAGATGTCGGTAGCACATCTTGATAGTGACAATTCCACTGATTCGATGATTACCGCGATGATGAACCATGTTTATGAAGGACTTTTTGAATTTGATAAAAACTTAAAGGTGCATCCCTACCTGGCTCAAAGCTATCAGGTGAGTGAGGATGGCTTAGTTTATGAAGTTAAGTTAAGAGAAAATGTAATGATGCATAATGGTCAGACTATGAATGCAGATGATGTAATTGCTTCCTTTAGAAGATGGCTGGAGCTAAATAATGGCGGTAAGCTGGTGGCTCCCCACTTTGAGCAGGTAGAAAAAATTGATCAATACAATATTCGTTTTATATTTAAAGATCCGTATGCTCCATTTTTAAATATTCTGGCCTCACCGGTTTCCAATCAGAAGTTTGTGGTGAGAGCAGAGGAAGTTATCGACGAATTTGGTACTAATATTATTGACAGGCATGTTGGTACTGGACCCTACAAATATGAAGAATGGGTACCGGATCAAAAACTTGTCTTAACTCGTTTTGAAGATTATACGCCTAGTCCGCGAGAAAGCTCATTTTTTGCAGGTGAGAGAATTCCATATTTAGATAAAATAGTTTTTAACTTTATTCCTGATGCTCAGGTTAGAGTTTCTGGAGTTCAAACAGGACAGTTTCAATTTGCAGAAGAGGTTCCGCGAGATCAGTATCAGATTTTTGAGATGGATGAGAATATAGAAAATGAAATCATTTATCCGGATCGGATGTCAATACTGATTTTTAATAATGCAGAACCCCCATTTGATAATAAGTATGCACGTCGGGCAATTGCCTATGCTCTAGATTTTGAAGAGCTGGGTTATGCAATGATTGGTGATCCTCAGTTCTGGCGTCTGGAATCTGCCCTGCACGAAAAAGGAAATCCCTGGCATGTTCCTGATGCAGGCGAAGGAATTTACGGAGTATATGATCCAGAAAAGGCTAAAGAGCTTCTTGAGCGGGCAGGTTATGATGGTCAGCCGCTTGTTATATTAAGTGGTCAGGATAATCAGATGGAAAGACAGGGAGCAATTGCAATTCAGGATCAGTTAGAAAAGATTGGTATTGAGGTTGAGCTGCAGTTATTTGATCGACCGACTGTAGTAGAGAGAAGATCTAAGGAGGAAGGATGGCATATGCATCTTTCTCCATTTATTAAGGTAGTCCCTGATCCTCAGATTCATGAAGGCTGGACTGGTACCAATAAATGGATCAGCAACTGGGATAGTGAAGATTCAAGACAGATGGATCAGATTTTTGCAGAAATGCTGAGAGAGGTTGATTATGAGCAGAGATACAAAATTGTAGAAAGAATGCAGGCTGAACTCTGGGATTCTGTTCCTTATTTTAACATTTTAGATTACAGCCGCCTGCATATTAGGAGAACAGAACTTAAAAACTTCCAGGCAGGCTGGCAGCTTTTCTTCTGGAACACTTATCTGAAGTAATTCGACATAAACTGACACTTACTGACACCTACCGTGAACCTGTCGGTTTTTGTCGAAAAATAGCATAAATAACAAAAGCAGCAGTTTTTGAGGAGTTAAAATCCTCGAACTGCTGCTTTTTTTCATAAAATGACATATTACAAATGTCAAAATTATATTTTAAAAATACTATATTAACTAGCAAAAATGCATAATTAGTTTGTTAAATAAGTAAAACTATATTATAATTAAACTTAGAATAGTAAATAGGGGGTAATAAATGATGAAGAAAAAATTGAGTATATTATTGGTTGTAGTTTTGATAGTTTTTGCTTTTATGCCGGCTTTAACTTTAGCTCAGAAACAGAACGAAGAACCAGTAGTGGAAGAACAGGAAGCTGTGGTTGAAGAAGCAGATGCTGAAGAGACTGAGGAAACTCCTGAAGAATTAGAAGATATTTTAGCAGCAGACTATCAAACTGCAGCAGAATTGCTGACTGCTTTAGAAGAAAATGAACTGCTTTCGACCGTTGAAAAAATAACCTTAGAGAAAAAATTGAGCTCATATGAGGAAAATCTAAGTATGGACAGCATAACTTCAGTTGTTGATAAAGTATTATCTAAAGAAATTAGTTTAGGGCAGAGCTTTGTGATTTTAAATAATCTGGAAGAAAGTAAAGCAAATGGATATGATGAAGAAAAGGCTTTAGCATTGATAAATAGTTATCAGAATCAGGAAAACTCCGGTCAATTTGCTTTTCAGGCCGCTCTGGAGCTGCGCAAATTGAGCCGTGAAGATTTAACTGGAGAAAAAACAGATGCTTTTTCTGAGCAGATAGCTGCTATTATTGAGGAAAATGGAGAGATCGAAACTTCCGAACTAAAACAGCTGGCAGCAGAATATAGAAAAGAAGCCAGAGAAGAGGGAAGAGAGCAGAGAAAAATTGCAAGAGCTGGAAAAGAAAATTCCGCTTCCGAAAATGCATTGGAAAATGGAAAACCTAATAAAGCAGCAGATGAATCTCAAGATAAAGGAAATAATGGTAAAGGTAATTCCAATAGGTCAAAAGCAGGGGGCAGAGATAAAGGTAAGGGTAATTCTTCTGCTAAAGCTTCAAATTCTAAGTCAAATAAATAGTTTTTAAAATTTAATTCCCTGCCATTAAAGGTGGGGAATTTTAATTGTAAGGGTGATTTTAGTAAAAATAAGTAGTTTAAACTTCTGTAATTAAAACTAAATTCGACTAAATTTGACAGGTGCACGGCACCTGTACCTGGATAGACAAAAAATCTTGCAAAATTGTGCTGAAAAATATATACTTGTGATAGTATTATTAATCCAGGCAGCAATATAAGAATATAAGGAGGAATTACGATGTCTGCAGAGAAAAAAGTTAAGTCACAGGATGAATTAAGACTAAAACTGGATATTAACAATGTTTTTGCGGAAATGATTGGTCAGGAACATGGAATGACAGTAGAAGAATTAGAGGAAGCAAAGGATAAAGCAGTGGAGGCACATCAGAATATTCTTGAGGCAGAAGCTGAAGGAAAGATGGGCTTTATGGAACTTCCATATAAGCAGAAGGAAGTTGTGGAAGAGCTGAAGCAAACAGCTGAAGAATTAAAGGACAAATTTGATAATTTTGTGGTTCTGGGAATTGGAGGGTCTGCACTCGGTAATATTGCCGTTCAGACTGCAATCAACCACCCCCACTATAATTTATTTAAAGAAGAACGGAATGGATATCCCCGTCTTTTTGTAAGTGATAATGTTGATCCAGAGGGTGTTAAAGCTCTGCTGGATAAACTAGATCCTGAAAAGACTCTTTTTAATGTGATTTCTAAATCGGGAAGTACACCTGAGACAATGAGTCAGTTTCTGGTGGCCCGTAAATTTGTGGCCGATGCTGTAGGGGAAGAAAATGTAGGAGAGCATTTTATTGCTACCACAAGTAAAGATTCCGGCTATTTAATTGAAATTGCCCGGCGTGAAGGAATGAAGAAATTCTTTATTCCGGATAATGTAGGAGGAAGATTCTCTGTTTTAACACCGGTAGGCCTTCTCTCGGCTGCAGTGACAGGAGTAGATATCGATCAACTGCTCGAGGGAGCAGCTTATATGGATCAGATCTGCCGCAAAAGTGATTTCTGGGAAAATCCTGCTTTAGTTAATGGTTTAGTTCAGTATCTGGCCTATAAAAAAGGTAAGGTGATGTCTGTAATGATGCCCTATTCTGACCGCCTGCGTGATGTAGCGGACTGGTACAGACAGTTGTGGGCAGAATCCCTGGGTAAAGAAGTTGATCTGCAGGGTAATATGGTAAATGTGGGACCAACCCCAATTAAAGCTTTAGGTGCCACTGATCAGCATTCACAGGCACAGCTTTATATGGAAGGCCCTTTTGATAAAATTATTACTTTTCTTGAAGTAGAAAACTTTGCTGAAGAGCTTGAGATTCCTGCGGCTTATGAGGATTTAAATGGTCTGGGTTATTTAGGAGGCCACAGCTTTGCGGAGTTAATTAATACCGAAAAGTGGGCGACAGAGCTGGCTCTAAATAAAAGAGAGAGAATGAACCAGACTGTTAAGGTGCCGGAAGTTAATGAGTTTACCCTGGGTCAGTTATTCTACTTCTTTGAATTTCAGACAGCTGTGACCGGTGAATTACTAAATATTAACACCTTTAATCAGCCTGGAGTTGAGCTGGGTAAAAACTATACCTATGGTATTTTTGGACGTGATGGTTACCAGGAGAAAAAGGAAGAATTCGAGAACGCTGCAGATCATAAAGATGATCTGATTCTCTAATTGCGATAATTAATTTAAAAGAAGTCAATTTAAATGGATGTCAGCTAATTTTCATCTATTTCTAATAATTATTTGTTATAATTATAATAAGTAGAGAAGTTTATCCACCCGCAGTAATTCTGGGTGGATAACTTTGCTTATTCTAATTTAATTAAGGCCGGGGGAATTGCTATGAGTAATCAAAGACAGGAAGAGAAAAAATTGCATAAAGAAAAATTGTTTAAAGATGTTGTACCTCGTTCAAGGGTACAGCTCGATATTGTAAAAAGAGTAAGAACTGCAATAGAAAATTTACCAGCAGAACTCCCTGCAAAAATAATCTCTTATCAGGATGTTATTAAAGAAAATGGGGAATATTATCTGCTCTATCGGGGTAGTGAAAATTTACAGCCGCTGGCAGAGTATTTAAATAAAAATTCAGCTAATTCTCAAAAAATTATCAAAGAATTTAAAGAAATACTGGAACTGCTGGAAGACATTGAGCTGATACGCAAACTCTTTCCAGCCGGAATCAATGCAGCCAACTTCTGGATCGATGCTGATCAAAAAGTTTATTTGATGCCCGAAGAAATGCTGCGCAGCAAGAGGAATTATAAGGAATTTGAGCTGGAAATACCGATGGCAGACTATTTTATGCCGCCTGAGGTGATTGCAGGTGAGGAATGGAATCTAAAATCCTATATTTTTAACACTGCAGCAGTTTTTTATTATTTCTTGAGTGGGGAAACAATTTTTAGTGATCAGGATAATGCAAAAGTTTTAAATAAAATCCAGAGCGAAAAAATTCTGAACATTAAAGCTTTAGTACCGGAGTTAAGCGATAGTTTAAATGCGTTGATCATGAAAATGCTGGCTAAAGAGCAGTCAGAGCGTCCGGACTTAAATTTTGCTGTAGAAGAGCTTAAAAAGAGTGCAGGAGAAAATAACTTTAAATTAGATGCTTTTTTAGAACGGGAAAATATAATTGACAGCAGGATAGTAAAAAAGAAAAGAAGAAATGAAAATATTAAGCTTTTTTTCCGCCAGAGCTGGAAGGTTATCCTCTTTTTTGCTATTATAGGTGGGGGATTTATCTGGGGTCTGAGTTCGGGTTCACCGACTACTATTACGCCTGACCACACAGCGAGAGAAGTTGTCAACTATTTTTATGAAGGAATTGCAACTAAAAATATTAATCTGGCAAATGAAGCTGTAACCTTTGACCTGGGTGAGATGGAAAGGATGATTTCCGAAACTCATGTTATAGAAAAAATGCAGCAGGCCTATAGTGGTGGTTTAGAACAGGGTGAAGAAGTTAATGAAGTTTACAGCCTTGAGAACCTGAAAGTCGAAGAACTTTCCAGCACAGGAGATAAATATAGATTTAGAGCTTCCTATGACTTTAACTATCGTGATCGGGAAGGTCGTTACAGTAATCAGATCGTGGATCAACTTGTAGTGGAAAAGATTGAGGGAATCTGGAGAATTACAGCAATCGAAGGTGATTTTAAGGAAATGATTAAAGGAGAATATCCCTGGAGGGAAGAATAATGGATAAAAATATTATTGCAGAAAATGATTATACAAAAATTAAAGATAATTTAGTCAGCTGGCTGCAGGCAGAGGTTAAAAATGCAGGCTTAAAGGGAGCAGTTGTTGGTTTGAGTGGAGGAATTGATTCTGCTGTTACTGCCCGGCTCTTACAGCTGGCATTTGGGGAAGATGTACTGGCAGTAATTATGCCCTGTCATTCCAGCAGCCAGGATCGAGAAGATGCACTTAAGACAGCCAATAAATTTGGACTGCAGGTAGTAGAAAATGACTTAAGTGAAATTTATGACCATTTTTTAGCTAATTTAAAGGAAAGTGGAATTGAAGGCGGAAAACTGGCTGCAGCAAATATTAAACCTCGTCTGCGGATGACCGCTCTGTATTATTATGCTCAGGCCAAAAATTATCTGGTTGTCGGTACAGACAATCGAAGTGAGTTGAAGATTGGTTATTTTACCAAACACGGTGATGGTGGAATAGACCTTGCACCACTGGGCTCTCTGGTCAAACATGAGGTTAAGGAACTGGCAGAGTTGCTTGAAATTCCAGCTGAAATTATTGAGAAAAAACCTTCTGCCGGACTCTGGGAGGGTCAGACAGACGAATCAGAGATGGGATTTAGTTATCAGCAGCTGGATCAATATATCCTGACAGGTGAGGCTGAACCTGAGGTGGAAGAGAAAATTCAAAAACTGGCTTCTAAAAACAGTCATAAAGCTGCACCAATCCCAATTCCAGCCAGAGATGAGATAGTTAAGTAGAGGTGGGGTAGATATTAATGAAAAATAAGAAATTAATATTTTTTTTGCTGGTATTATTTATTTTTGCAGTTTCAACTCCATTACTGGCTCAGAACTTTCCGATTCATTATACTGATGACCTGGGCAGGGAGATTACAATTGAAAAAGAAGTCGAAAGGATTATTTCGCTGGCCCCGGGAATAACCGAAGTGATTTATGCTCTTGGTCTTGAAGATAAACTGGCAGCAGTAAGTTCTGCCTGTGATTATCCGGAAGAAGCTCTGTCTAAAGAAGATATAGGAAGAATTGATGAGCCCAATCTAGAAAAAATAGTTGCTTTAGAACCAGACCTGGTGCTTGCTGAGTCTGTAACTAAAGTTGAAAGCTTAAATAGGCTGACAGAATTGGGTATTAAAAATATTGGTTTTAAACCTGCTTCAATTAATGATACAATTGATATGATTGAAGATATTGCTTATTTGACTTCTGCCGGCAGGACAGGAAATGAAATAACTTCGGAAATGAAAAAAGAATATCAGAGGCTTAAAAATTTAGTTGACCATAAATTAGAAA
Organism: Halanaerobium sp.; assembly: GCA_041694515.1. Lineage (GTDB taxonomy): Bacteria > Bacillota > Halanaerobiia > Halanaerobiales > Halanaerobiaceae > Halanaerobium. Next base: position 2,652 of record JASMSZ010000107.1, on the reverse strand, counting down.
ATAATGATCGAAAAAGAGTTTTTTACGAAATTTGGTCAGATCCTTTATACACAGCAGGTGAAGGAACTTTTATTGATAGTTTAATCCAGGCTGCTGGTGGTTATAATATTGGGAGAGAGGCAGAGGGAAGCTGGCCAACTTACAGTCTGGAAAGCCTGATTGCTGCTGATCCGGAAGTATATATCAGCAGTACCCACAGTACTCCAGATGGTTTAACTCTGACTGAGCTCCGTCAGCGAGAAATTTTTAGAGAAATTTCTGCTTTTAAAAATGATCGTTTATATTTAGTTGATCAGGATTTAGTTAACAGACCTTCACCCAGAATTATTGAAGGTTATAAGGAATTTATTAAAGCTATTTTCCCAGAGTTAAAAGAGGAGATCAATTAGTTTTGTTGAATAGCAGATAGTGGCAGTTAAAGTTTAGGTGTTATTAAGCCTTTTTTAAAAGGACATAAGTAAGAAAATAAGACTAAGAGGTGATTTGATGAATTTATCAGATTTTACAATTGATGATTTTACAGAAATTGATGGTGGACAGTCAATCGGGAAGGTGGCTGTACTGCTTTCTATGGTTAATGATGAATATGACGGCAAGATTATTGATGCCTATAAAAATGAAGGCTATAAGGCAGTAATTACTAGAGCAGGAGGTAAGGGCTCTAAATTGAAAGATAAAGTTTTACGCAACTGTCTGGGGGCGGCAATCAAAGGTGATGTAATTACCGAATCAGTTCAGGACCAGCGTATTTTAACCCGCTGTGTGGAGAGAGCAATGCTTGATTTTGATAAACCTCTTTCCGGAATTTCCGGTGCAGGAATCAAAATTGGAATCGTAAGTAAGGAACCGCATTTAGCAGTAGCTCTCTATGGAAAACTAGGTATCCCTGGATTAGATGTTGATCACGAAATTTCAGGAATGGGGATTCACTATTATGGACTCAGCAAAAGATAACAACCAAATTGAATTATTAAAAAGAGTATTTAAATATGTTTTACCATATAAAGGCAGATTAGCAGGGGGAGTAATCTCCATGCTGGTTCATGCCTTTTTAACAGTTTTTTTCGTCCGGGTTTTTCAGGGACTTCTGGAAACTATTATCTCTGATATTAATATGGGCAGAGAGGGGATGATTCAGTTATCTCTGGTTGCAGGAATGATGATTGTGGTCTATTTTCTCAAAGGAGTTTCCTACTACGGAAAGACTTATCTGGTTTCTTATGTTTCTCAGAAATCGATAAAAGATATGAGGGATGACCTTTATTCTCATCTCCACAACCTGTCACTTAGTTTTTACAGCAAAAATAAAACCGGTGATATTCTCTCAAGAGTGACCAATGATGTACAGCAGCTGGAAAGTTCGATGATTAATACTACTGTTGGAACAATTGATAAAGTGTTTACCCTGATAGGGGGAATAATTTATCTTATCTATTTAAATTACCGTCTGACAATATTTTTAGTTATAATGCTGCCTTTAATTACTTATGTAATTACTAAATTTAATTACAAGTTAAAAAAAGTCAGCCGCAGGGTGCAGATTAAGATTGCAGATGTCTCCGATGTACTGCAGGAGACACTTTCGGCAGTCAGGGTTGTTAAATCATTTGGTCGAGAAGAATACGAATTTGATCGTTTCAGCAGTGAAAATCAGGCTAATTTTAGAGCCAAGATGAAAAAAACTCAGTATGGTGCGATTTTAACTCCACTGGTAGAGTTCCTGGCTGCTATTTCCTTTACAGCTATTCTCTGGTATGGAGGTTATGAAGTGATGCAGGGCCGAATGACTGCTTCTGAGTTAATTGCCTTTTTCACTCTGCTTTTAACTATCAGTGATCCGCTAAGATCGATTACCAAGTTGAGCAAAAGACTGCAGAATTTATTTGCTTCTGCTGAGCGAGTTTTTGAGATTATGGACACCGAAAGTGAGCTGCGGGAAGATGATGAGAATAAAATTGAGTTAGAAGAGGTAGAGGGTGAGGTTGTCTACGATAATGTTAGCTTTGCCTATAATGAAGATGAGGTAGTATTAAAAAATATTAATTTAACTGCTAAACCGGGTGAAGTTGTAGCTCTGGTTGGCCACAGCGGCGCCGGCAAAACAACTATGGTTGATTTAATTCCACGTTTTTTTGATCCATTTGCAGGGAGGATGCGTCTTGATGGTCATGATCTCAAGGATTTAAAAATAGACAGCCTGCGTGAGTTTATCGGAATAGTGCCTCAGGAAACAATTTTATTCAGTGGTTCTTTGAAAGAAAATATAGCTTATGGTGACTTAGATGCTGGTGAAGAGGCTATCCAGAAAGCGGCTCAGGCAGCAAATGCACATGAGTTTATTATGAATTTTCCCAATGGCTATGATACAATGGTTGGAGAAAGAGGAGTCGGGCTCTCAGGTGGTCAGAAACAGCGGATTTCTATTGCCAGAGCGATTCTTAAAAATCCAAGGATTTTGATTTTAGATGAGGCTACTTCTTCACTTGACTCGGAGTCTGAAGCTCTGGTTCAGGAAGCATTAGAACATTTGATGCAAAATAGGACAACCTTTATTATTGCTCATCGACTTTCTACTATCAAAAATGCAGATAAGATTGTGGTAGTAGAACAGGGTGAGATTATGGAAATGGGAAGTCATCAGGAATTACTTGC
>JASMSZ010000106.1:0-9726 GCA_041694515.1 Halanaerobium sp. | reverse complement strand
CCCTTATTTCGAGGATAGTAATATTTTAAAGTTTCCAGCGAATCTTCCAGCGGCTGCTGCTGCCAGAAATTTCTAAATAAATTGCTGAACTCTTCTGCTTTAAATAAGGTATTGAATTTAGCTATTACTTTTTCCTGATCAAATTTTTCAGGTTTTTTAGTAAGGGTTTCTAAAATGAGTTTAATATCTTTTTCATCTTTATAGGAAATGAGGGCGTTCATATAGGTTTCCATAAAGGGGAAATTGGAGCTGAAATCTTTATCAAAATATCTCAACATAATATAGGCCTCATCTGTCTGCAGAATCTCCAGAGCATCAATTACTACTAAAAAAGTATTAATATCAGTCTGCTGACCATCTATCTGCAGAAAGAGGTTGACAATTTTATTCTTTTTGGAACCTTTTTGCGCCAGCGCCTTGAGAACATGAGCCTGCATTTCAAAGCTAATTTCAGTTTTACCTTCCACCAGTCCAAATAAGAAATCAGCATCGATTAGCTTCCAGTTTTCCTGTAAGTAAGTCATGATAGCATATCTCATCCGCTCAATTTTTTTGAGCATTTTTGGCTGAATAAATTTTTTGGTATACTTATATGTAATCTCGGAATCTGGATAAAATTTAACCAGCTGTTTATAAGCCCACTTCTGAACCAGGCTTTCCTTATTCTCACAAAATCCTGCGTAATCTTCTTTTGTAAATAAAAATTCTTTCACTGTAATTCCTCCCACTTAAAATTAGATAACTTTTGTTGGCAGCTTTAGTTTTAAAATGCAATTCTTAATCTAATTTCTTTATTTTTATTATATCATATAGCTAACAAAAATCCACTACCCGTTATGGATAGTGGATTAATAAGTCTATATTAGTCATTAAACACCGGACCGCCAGTTTCAATAACTATCTGGTGTTGATGATCTTTTAGCTTATCTTTAAGCTCATTCTGTCTTTCCAGATTATCAATGAGACTATCTATTTTATTGCTTATGATGCTCATTTTTACCTTATTAGTATCAGTTTCAATGCGCAATACTCTTAACAAATGATTATTTTTATCTAATAATCTTTCTATTGCTGCTGCATCAGATTTTAATCCAGAAATATCCTTCTGTAAAGAAGATACGTCATCCTTAACTCCAGAAATTTCTTCTCTAACTACTTCTGTTATAATCTGTCTGATACCATCTAAAAGCTCCTGATCCAAAGTTAACACCACCTATCTCTTAATCGTTTCCATGAGCGGCATTTGATTCTATATCTTATTACCTGTATAAATAAGCTATATCTGTTTTTATTATTAAATAGATTATATCATAACAGGTGATAATAATAAAGAAATTTTAACTTTGTGAATTAATGAACCTGTACCAGGTACAAAAGTGCACTTTTGTACCTGGTACCTAACGTTGGTACCTAACGTTTCATTTAACTCAAATAAGCATCCACTTCTCGAGCCGCTTTTCTACCTTCATCAATCGCATTAACGATCAGGCTCTGACCGCGGCGCATATCACCAGCGGCGAAAACCCCTTCGATGTTGGTTTTAAAATCACCGTAATCTGCTTTGACATTGGAGCGCTGATCCTGTTCAAGTCCGGCAGCTTCAATTATATTTTTTCCCGGACCCAGAAAGCCCATTGCAATCAGGATCAGATCTGCGGGCCAGACTTTTTCGGTACCCGGCTGTTCTATAGGGACAAAACGATTATCGTCATTTCTTTCCCAGTTAATTTTAACTGTTTTGACTCCATCTATAACTTTTTGACCGTCAATCTCTTCAGTTATTATTTCTTCGGTCATGATTAGAAACTTTCTTGGATCTGAGCCAAAAACCTCTATTGCTTCTTCCTGGCCATAATCGACTTTTAGAGTTTTAGGCCATTCCGGCCACGGATTATCGGGCTGACGCTCATCCGGTGACTTAGGCATAATCTCAAACTGATTAACGGTTCTGGCACCCTGTCTGATAGCAGTTGCCACACAATCAGTCCCGGTATCTCCACCACCAATCACAATTACATCTTTACCTTCGGCAGATATATAGTCCTCATTCTGATCTCCCAGGATATGCTTTGTATTGGCTTTCAGATAATCAACTGCAAAGTGAACTCCAGCTGCATCTCTACCTGGAACCTCGAGATCCCTGGGCTTTGCTGCACCACCTGTCAGAACAACTGCATCAAATTTCTGCTTTAGTTCTTCCAGACTTAAATCTTTACCGATTTCGGTTTCGGTTATAAACTCTACTCCTTCAGCCTCCATGATCTTCAAGCGGCGCTTGAGCACCTTTTCTTTATCCAGTTTCATATTGGGAATACCGTAGACTAAAAGTCCACCGATTCTGTCCTGACGTTCATAAACAGTTACTTTGTGTCCCAGCTTATTTAGCTGATCTGCTGCTGCCAGCCCGGCCGGGCCAGAACCAACTACAGCTGCTGACTTTCCCGTTCTAACTTCCGGCGGTTCAGGCTGAATCCAGCCTTCTGCAAAAGCTTTTTCGATAATCTGATACTCATTCGCTTTAATTGTAACTGCTGGATCATTTAATCCCAGGGTACAGGAACCCTCACAGGGTGCAGGGCAGACTCGACCCGTAAATTCGGGGAAGTTGTTAGTTTTTAAAAGTCTTTTAACTGCCTCTTTCCATTTTCCCTTATAGATTAAATCATTCCACTCCGGAATCAAATTGTTAACCGGACAGCCGGAGACCATACCACCAATTTCCAGACCACTGTGACAGAAGGGGATTCCACATTCCATACAGCGGGCTCCCTGAATTTTAGCAGCTTCCTTGCTAAATTTATTTTTAAATTCTTTCCAGTCCTTGATTCTCTCTTCTGGCGGGCGTTCTCTGGGAACTTCCCGCTGATATTCCATAAATCCAGTTGCTTTACCCATTTTATCTCCTCCTCTGTCCTAATTGCCGCTAACTCGAGCTTTGTCCTGAGCATTTTCTTCAAAAGCCTTCATTAAGGCATCGTCTCTGCTTAGTCCCTGAGCTTTAAAGTTATCAATAGCAGTAATCATCCGCTTATAATCACAGGGCATCACTCGAATGAACTTCGATTTATACTTTTCCCAGTTATTTAGAATCTCAGCCGCACGATCACTTCCAGTATATTTTAAATGTTTCTCGATCATTTCTTTAACCATCATTTCATCTTCAGTTTCTGTTAAATACTCAAGTTCAATCATGTCTCCATTAACTTTTTCTCTAAAATCAGCTTCCAGATCAAATACATAGGCAGTTCCACCGGTCATTCCGGCGGCAAAATTGCGCCCAACCTGTCCCAGAACTACTACTCTACCACCTGTCATGTATTCACAGCCGTGGTCTCCCAGGCCCTCAACAACAGCATTGACACCACTGTTGCGGACACAGAAACGCTCTCCTGCTTTACCTTCTATATAGGCTTCACCGTCAGTTGCTCCAAAAAAGGCAACATTTCCGATAATAATATTATTCTCAGCTTCAAACTTCGACTTCTCTGATTTCTCAACAATCACCTTAGCTCCAGAAAGTCCTTTACCCAGATAATCATTGCTGTCTCCTGTAAGTCTAAAAGTTACTCCCTGAGGCAGATAGGCGGCAAAACTCTGTCCGGCCGAACCGGTAAAATTAAGCTGAATTGTATCTTCCGGCAGCCCATCAGCACCATGAAGTTTTGTTATCTCACTGCCCAGAATAGTTCCTACAACTCGATCTGTATTTTTGATCTTTAAGTCTTTTTTGAACTGAACCTGATGTTCCACTGCTTCTTTTGTCAGCTCAAGCAGTTCCCTTAAGTCCAGGCTTTTGTCCAGTCCGTGGTCCTGTTTCTGCTGACAGTAAACTGCCTTTTCTTTTGCTTTTTCCGGCTGATAAAGAATAGAAGCATAGTCAAGGCCTTTTGCTTTCCAGTGTTCCTCTCGCTTATCCTGTCTCAATTTATCAACTCTACCTACCAGTTCATTGACCGAGCGGAATCCTAGAGCTGCCAGTTCCCGACGAAAATCTTCAGCCATAAAGCGCATAAAGTTAACCACATGTTCCGGTTTGCCAGTGAATTTTTTCCGCAGTTCCGGATCCTGGGTGGCAACTCCAACCGGACAGGTATTCTTACTGCAGACCCGCATCATGATACAGCCTAAAGCAACTAAGGGAGTTGTCGCAAAACCATATTCTTCCGCTCCCAGCATTGCTGCCACTGCTAGATCTTTTCCGGTCATTATCTTACCATCAGTCTCCAGTGTAACGCGATCCCGCAGATCATTTAAAACAAGGGTCTGGTGAGTCTCGGAAAGTCCAAGTTCCCAGGGAAGCCCCGCATGCTGAATACTGGTCCGGGGAGAAGCTCCTGTACCACCATCATAACCGCTGATCAAAATCACATCCGCCTTACCTTTAGCTACTCCGGCAGCTACAGTTCCAACCCCAACTTCAGAAACCAGCTTAACATTGATCCGGGCTTCACGGTTTGCATTTTTTAGATCATGAATCAGCTGGGCCAGATCTTCAATCGAATAAATGTCGTGGTGTGGTGGAGGTGAAATCAAACCAACTCCCGGTGTTGTCCCTCTGGTTTCTGCAATCCAGGGATATACTTTTTTACCGGGCAGCTGTCCACCTTCACCTGGTTTGGCTCCCTGGGCCATCTTAATCTGAATTTCTTGAGCATTTACCAGATAATTGGAATTAACTCCAAAGCGGCCTGATGCAACCTGTTTAATGGCACTACTGCGCAGGTCTCCATTCGGATCACGAGTAAAGCGTTCCGGGTTTTCTCCACCCTCTCCAGTATTACTCTTGCCTCCGATTCTGTTCATTGCTACTGCCAGTGCCTCATGTGCTTCCTGACTGATAGAACCATAGGACATAGCTCCAGTTTTAAAGCGTTTCATTATCTCTGACGCCGGCTCAACTTCCTCTAAAGGAATAGCTTCCGGCTGATATTGTGGTTCTAAAAGCCCCCGCAGAGTCAGCATCCGGGAACTCTGATCATTCAGCTTATTTCTATATTCTTTAAATAATTCATAATCATTTTCTCTTACTGCCCGCTGCAGCAGATAAATAGTCTCCGGATCATAAAGATGTTCTTCACCATCCTTACGCCAGCTGAAACTGCCGCCGGAATCAAGAGTTTCTTTTTCTACTTTAACTCCTTTAAAAGCACTGTCATGACGCATAATACTTTCTTTTTCAATTTCATTTATTCCAATTCCACCGATTCTCGATGCTGTCCGGCAGAAATATTTATCAATTACTGCTTCCGAAATTCCAACTGCTTCAAAAATCTGGGCTCCTCTGTAGCTCTGCACTGTAGAGATTCCCATTTTGGCCATAACTTTGACTACACCTTTAACAGCTGCCTTAATATATTTATGAACAGCAGTTTCCTTCGACATCTCCAGATGACCTTCTTCAACTAGATCCTCTAAAGTTGCATAGGCTAAATAAGGATTTACTGCATCAGCTCCATAACCAATTAAAACTGAAAAATGATGAACTTCTTTTGGCTCACCTGATTCTAATACCAGGCTGAGCTCTGTTCTCAAACCTTTTTCAATTAAATAATGGTGGAGGCCGCTGACTGCTAAAAGGGCAGGTATGGCAGCCTTTTGCTCATTAACTCCTCGATCCGAAAGAATGAGAATGTTTACATTTTCAGCTATTAATTCTTCTGCTTCAGAACATAATTCCTCCATTCTGGCAGCCAGACTGCCGTTTTCCTCTTCTTTATTAAAGGTAATATCCAGAACTGCTGTTTTAAACCCTGGTTGATCCAGATTTTTAATTTGCTCCAGTTCTTGATTCCTTAACAGAGGATGCTCCAGTTCCAGCTGACGGCAGCTTTTAGAATCAGGCTGCAGTAAATTACCTTCTGAACCCAGAAAGGTATTAGTAGCTGTGATCAACTTTTCTCTAATTGAATCAATTGGCGGATTTGTTACCTGGGCAAATCGCTGCTTAAAATAATTATATAAAAGCTGGGGCTGGTCAGATAAAACTGCCAGAGAAGCATCATTCCCCATTGAACCAATCGGATCAACGCCATTTCTGGCCATCGGGATTAAAATTTTCTGCAGTTCTTCATAACTGTAGCCAAAACTCTTCTGCAGCTTAACCAGTTCAGTGGATTTTGTGTTCTTAGTGTTTTCTGGACTCTTATTTTCGTGCTCCAAATTACTGCTGGAACCTTTTTCTCTATCCTTTTCTTTTAAATCTTTTAATTTCAGCAGCTCTTCCTCAAGCCACTGTCCATAAGGCTCAGCTGAGGCAATATCTGTTTTTAACTCCTGATCATTGATAATTCTTCCCTGATCTGTATCTAAAAGCAGCATCTTACCCGGTTCCAGCCTCTGTTTGCTGATAACTTTTTCTTCGGGGAGCTCCAGGACTCCAACCTCAGAAGACAGAATTAGCAAATCATCATCTGTAATATAATATCTTGAAGGCCGCAGACCATTACGATCGAGCACTGCACCCACCTGAGACCCATCTGTAAAGGCCATTGCAGCCGGGCCATCCCAGGCCTCCATTAGGGTGCTGTGATAATGATAAAAATCACGCTTCTTCTTTTCCATCTGCTCGTTGTGTTCCCAGGGCTCTGGAATCATCATCATCATCGAATGAGCCAGAGAACGACCGTTTAAGGTTAAAAATTCCAGTACATTATCAAAACGAGCCGAATCACTACCTTCAGGTGCGATAACAGGCAGCAGTTCTTTTAATTCATCTCCAAAAATATCACTCTCAAACATTCCTTCCCGGGCCCGCATCCAGTTCTGATTGCCGAGCATTGTATTTATCTCACCGTTGTGAATCAAATAGCGGTTTGGATGGGCTCTTTCCCAGCTGGGAAATGTATTGGTGCTAAAACGAGAATGAACAAGTGCAATTGCTGTCTCCAGCTCCGGCTCACTCAAATCCGGGAAAAATCCTTCCAGCTGCTCCGGAGTCAGCATTCCTTTATAGACTAAAGTGCGGCTGGATAGGGAAGCAAAATACAGTTCTCCCTGATAGTCAGAATTACGAATCTTATTTTCTATTTTTTTGCGAATCAAATATAACTTACGTTCAAAATCTATTCCCTGCTCTACTTCTTTAGACTTTTCAATAAAAATTTGCGAAAAATGGGGCATAACTTCCTGGGCTGACCTGCCAAGGCCATCCGGATTAACCGGAACATCCCGCCAGGCGATAACCTGCTGTCCCTCAGCTTCTACAGCGGCCTCTACAATTTCTTTAACTCCTTTTCTCTTATCTTCCTCCCGGGGCAGAAAAACCATTCCTGTTCCATAATTTCCCTGTTCCGGCAGACTTACTCCTTCTGACTTCAGTTTCTGTCTTAAAAAGCTGTCAGGAAGCTGAAGAAGTATGCCGGCACCATCACCGGTATTCTCTTCACTACCACTTGCTCCTCTGTGGCTTAAATTGACAAGTACTTCTAAAGCCTGTTCGACTATCTGATGAGACTTCTGACCTTTAATCTGGCTCACAAATCCCATACCACAGGCATCATGTTCAAATTCCGGACTGTACAATCCCTGCTTCTCAGGCATTTTTGTAAAAGTCATAGTAAATCATTCCTTCTCTCTGGATTAGTTTGTACTTGATTTCTTTAGTACCAGGTACAAAAACGCGTTTTTGTACCTGGTACCTATATATATATATATATGTTTTTCTCTTAAAAGGTGTACTATTTAGTATAGAGCCAAAGTTGGAGCCTGTAAATAGATTAAATGACTTCTATCCTTGTATACAGGGATTATAGTAAAATTATCTGCACAAAACAGGACTTTCGACATTTATAGCGAAATATAATTAGTGAAGACCTAAATTATACTAGATACTTATCCCAATCTATAAACTAAAATATAAATCAACCAAAGCAGGTGCATCTATAAAATATGAAAAGTATCAGTTTTCGCAATAAGATTCTCACTTTAATCCTTACAATCATCGTAGTCTTTACTCTAACTGTCATTATTGCAATCACCAACAGTTTCAACTGGGTTCTGGAAGACATTATCTTCCAAAATGAAATAAATAATGTGGCCCAGAAGTCAGAGCTGACTGCCAACTGGTTTGAAGAGAAAAAATCTGATTTAGAAATTTATGCAAACACTCAGGTGGTACAGTCTGGGAGCTGGCAGGCAAAATTAAATTATCTAAAGTCTGAATTACATAAAAGAAATGATAATTACTTTTTCTTTTTTATTGCCGATCAAAATGGAGATTACAGCACTACCCTTGAGCAAAATGCAGGCAATATCAGTAACAGAGATTATTTTAGCAAGGTTATGGGCGGTAAAACAGTAATTTCAGATCCGATAATTTCTAAATCTACCGGTAAGCCAATAATTGTTATTGCTTCCCCAATCGCGGGAAATAATCTCTCTTTACTGGGAGCAGCGATAAAAATAGGTGATTTATCAAATTATATTAATAGATATACAGTTAAAAATGAAGGAATCTATTCCTTTATTATTAATGGGAACGGGAATATAGTCGCTCATCCAGATCAGAAGGATTTAAATAACCATCATTTTTATAATTTTAGCAGTTTCTTTGATTATCAATATAATTTTATTGAAAATATTAAAAATAAAGAGCAGGGAAATTTGACTTTTAAAGAAAACAGTATCCAGAAGCACGCTTTTTATCGGACAATACCAGGAACTGAAAACTGGAAAATAGTTAGTGTTCTGCCTCAGAACTATCTGCAGCAGTCAATTGATCAGGTCAATAAAATTATTATTATGATTTCGATGATCACTATTATTATAGCGATAATTTTAAGTGTTTTCCTTTCCCATAATATTGCCAGACCAATAATTCAGCTTAAAAACACCTTTCAAAAAGGAGCTTCTGGTAATCTAAATATCCGCTCAGAGATAAACAGTGATGATGAAATTGGAGAAGCTGCAGAAAGTTTTAATCAGATGATGGATGTGATTAAAGACCTAAGCTATAATGATGCGCTGACCGGGCTGCCCAATATTAATTATTTTAAGAATGAATTAGAAAGCTATTTAGCTGAACTCCAAAATGAAAAATTATATTTATGTGCTGTTGGTATTGATGATTTTAAATCTATTAATGACAGTTTTGGCCATAATGCAGGTGATCAAATTTTAAAAAAATTAGCCAATAGACTATCAGATCAGCTGCAGTCTGCTCACTTGATCAGCCGGGTCGGAGATGAGTTTTACTTTTATTTAACAGAAAGCGATCTAAAAGCTAAGCAAAGTATAAAAGAGCGGTTAGAAAATATTTTAGCTCATATTAATAGTGATTATTTTATAAATGAGAATATAATCTATCTTAAATCAAGCCTGGGTGTTTCGGTCTATCCAGCTGACAGCAAAAAAATAGAGAAGCTGCTTAAAAATGCCAGTCTGGCCATGCATTCAGTCAAGAGGAACAGTTCAGATAAAATGGCATTTTATTCAGTCAATGTTGATAAAAACATTTCTGAAAAAAAGAAACTTGAAAATAATCTGGCTGCTGCTCTCAAAAATGAAGAATTTATTCTGCACTATCAAAGCTTTAATGCTGGAAAAACCGAAAAAGTAGTAGGCTTTGAAGCTCTGATCAGGTGGCAGCATCCAACTAAAGGCTTAATTCCACCCGGAGTTTTTATCCCGCTGGCAGAGGAAAATGGGTTTATCAAAGAAATTGGTAACTGGGTTTTAGAAAAAGCCTGTCGAGAGATTAAGCTGCTAAATGGTCAACTTGAAAGTGAT
>JASMSZ010000105.1:0-1551 GCA_041694515.1 Halanaerobium sp. | reverse complement strand
TTCTGTTCTATAGAAAAAACAGGAAGCTGAAATCAACTAAAAATGAATTGGAAAATTTCAATAAACTTTATCAGACTTTTATAGATGCTAACGATAATCTAATTTATCTAAAAGATAATAAAATGAACTATTTATTTGTAAATGAAGCAGCTGCTGAATTTTTATAATAAATCCAAAAAAGAAATAATAGGGAAGAATGATTATCAGATAAGCAATAGAGAATTTGCTAAATTTCGCAGATTAACTGATGATAAGGTTAAAAGTGAAAATAAAATAATAGTTGAAGAAGTTGAATGGAATGATAAAGTTTATAAGGTTACTAAATTTCCAGTAGAACTTTTAGATGGCAGTTATGGAGTTGGTGCATTTATTGAAGATATTACTGAAAGAGTTGAAAGAGAAAAGCAGATAAAATACCTTTTATATAGGGATAGTTTAACTGAGTTATATAATCGGCGTTTTTTTGAAGAAGAAATTAAGCGACTGGATACCAAAAGGCAGCTCCCGATAAGCATTATTATGGCTGATGTCAATGGTTTAAAACTTATCAATGATAGCTTAGGCCACGAAAAGGGAGATCAACTCCTCATTAAAGCTGCGAATTTATTGAAAGAAGTAGTCAGAGATGAAGATATATTGGCCAGACAGGGTGGAGATGAATTTGCAGTTTTACTGCCTAAAACAAGTAATAGGGAAGCTCAAAAAATAGTGTTAAGAATTAAACGGAAATGCAGAGAAACTGAAAGTGAGGAAGTTGCTGTTTCAATTGGAATCGGAGTAGCTACTAAAACTGAACCTGAACAAAGTATTGATCAAGTTTTAAAAGAAGCAGATAATGAGATGTATCAAAATAAATTATCAGAAAGCAGAAGTACAAAGAGTAAAATTGTTCAGAGCTTACTTAATACGCTGACTTCCAAAAGTAATGAAACGAAAGAACATGCAGTGAGAATGACAAAACTTGCTTTTGATTTCGGGGAAAAATTAGGGCTCAGCAATTCACAGCAGCATCGATTATCTTTACTGGCAGCACTGCATGATATAGGAAAAACAACAATTCCAGAAGAAATTTTAAAAAAGCCAGGTAAATTGACAGATAAAGAATGGGAGATTATAAAAGATCATCCTGAAAGGGGCTATAAGATTGCTTCTTCATCTCAGGAATTTGCAGTAGTAGCTGATGATATATATGCCCATCATGAACGCTGGGACGGCAGTGGCTACCCAGGGAAGTTAAAGGGAGAAAACATACCTTATCTTGCCCGGATAATTTCTATTATAGATGCATATGATGTAATGACTCATAAAAGATCATATAAAAAGACAGTTCCTAAAGATAGAGCTTTAAAAGAAATTAGTGATTGTGCAGGCAGCCAATTCGACCCAGATTTAGCAGCTGAATTTATTAATTTGATTAGAACCGAATAATATTTAATTAGATAGAGGTGAAAAAGTTGAAAGAAATAACTATTGAAGATAAAGCTGAAAAGAAAGGAACCGAAAAGATAATAAAAGAATTACATCAAATAGCTTTAGATTTTAAAGAATTAG
>JASMSZ010000104.1:0-21244 GCA_041694515.1 Halanaerobium sp. | reverse complement strand
CAATTAGCCCTTTATATTAGGGAAGAATTAATTTTAGATAGTTTCGTATCCAGGCTCGAAAGTACAAAAATATATTCTATTTTAAAGAGTAGCCTGAGCTACTTTATTGATAAAAGGAATGTTGCTTAGTTAAAGTTGTAAAGTGGTGTTCTCTATTATAAGATCAATAATTCCTATACGCTGCTTACAGCAGTAGATAAAAAACTGGATCTGCTGCAGTCCTCAATAAAAGAGGGAGAGTTAGCACAGGAATTAGAAAAAAGTAAAAAATACTATCTAAACAATAAAGGAATTGAACTGGAAGTACTGGAAGGAAAAAGTGATTTGCTTAAGCTGGGTGAGCTGATAGAATTAGAAGCTGATGATTTTGTTTTTTTAACCTCCCTGCTCTGGAGTATCAGTAGATGTCAGTGATTTTTAAGGAAAAACGCTATGATCATTTATTGATTTTAGTAAATAATCTTTTAATTGTAATCTTATTGTTGATTATTTTAATAACTGTTTTTAATTTTCTAATCAGAAATAAAATTGAACTATTAAAATCAGATCAAGAATTATTACAAAAAGAAGAAAAAAAATATAGATCTTTAATAAATGGTTCAGCAGTGCTCCAGAAAGAAAATCAAGTAAAAATCAAAAAATATAATTTTTTGATTTCTCTTGCAGATTATGCAGATAACTTAAGTTATAATTCGCTGCAGTTAAAAAATAATAAATTTAATTTAAAGGCAGTTACAAACAACCAGAAAAATATCTTTTCTTTGATTGAAGCATTAGAAAACGATAATAAATTTATTGAAGTAAATTTAATTAATATTAATCAAAAAGATAGTTACTATTTTGAGCTTGAAACACTGATTGAGCAGTAAAGAGGTGGAAAAATGATTATTAATCAAACAAAATTATTTAAAATTTCTTTAATCCTTTTACTGCTCTTTCTATTATTAGTTCAGGGGCTAAAAAGTAGAGAAATAATAAAGAAAAAAGAACTGCTGCAGCTTAAAATTTTAGAACAGCAGAAGCAGAATCATGATTTAAAAAATAAATATACTACTAAGATTAGTACTAGCAATTCAAAGAACAAAAATCAGTTAATAGACATCAAAGAAAAAACTGCTGTAATTTTAGCTGAATTAGAAAAATATAATTTGGTACTAATAGACTTCAGTAGTACGGAAACAGAACTAAATTTAAATCTTAAAGGTGATTTCCATTCTATTTTAAACTTTATGTTTTATTTAGAAAATAATATAGAAAGTTTGAAAATTGTAGAGTTTAAAATTAAAGAAAATCAGAATGAACTTTTCTTCTTTGCCAGGTTAAAAAATGAGCTGATATAAAATGAAAATAAAAGAAAAAAAGAAAAAACTACTTTTAGTTTTCTTGCTAGTAGTCATGGGTCTAATTTTATTTTCCGGCTATATTAAAACTACAGAAATAGAATTGAGCTCGATTTTTGGACACAAAAAAATATCAAAGCAAAAAGAACTGCTTTTTGAAACTGAAAAGGAAATAAAAAAAGAAGATATGGCACAAAAACAAAATATTAATAAGAATAAAAATGATTTATCTGCTAATCTGAAGGAAAAAACTAAAATAGAAACTATAACTTTAACTAAAGAAATCAAAGATCCTTTTAAAATTGCTAAAAGTGTTAATAATTTACCTGAAGAAAAAGATAAAAATAAGATAGAAAATAAAATAAATGAGACAGAAGAACTAATGTTTTTAGAAAAAAATATTGCTGCAGATTTAATTTATCCGACTCAAAATAGCGAAAAAATAACTGAGTCTGAGAAGAAAGTACCTAATGAATTATCTCTGCCGGTTTCTGAAAATAGAAACAAAGAAAAGATTATGAAAACAGACAGACAGAGTCTTGAAAATATAAAACTTTCCTTTAAACTGGTGGGGATTATCAAAAATAAAACTAGTTCTTCTGCCCTTTTTCTGTATCAAAATCAAACTCTTTTAAAAAAAGAAAATGAAAATATTGATGTTTTCAAAATAGAAAAGATCAATAATAACAATTTAATTATAAGCTATCAAAACGAAGAAAGAATAATCGACCTCTGGAAGGAGAAATATAATGAAAATTAAGCAGTTTTTGCAGATCTTAATTTTATTTATAATCTTAATTTTGTTATCTGCTTTTGTTAAAGCTGAAACCTCTGTCAAAAGAGAACTGATTTCAATTAACTTAAGAGATGTAGAATTGGAAACCGCCCTGATTATGCTGGCTAATACAGCTGATAAAAATCTTATCTGTGACAGTGCAGTAGCAGGCAAAATCACTGTAATTTTTAATGATATAGCTTTTCAGGATGCACTGAATTTAATAACTGATAGTTTTAATTTAGACTACAGTTTTCAAAATGAAATAATCTATGTCTCTACAAAGGAGAAACTGGCAGCTAAAAATAAAAAAATTATCAGCAAAAATTATAAACTAAAATATTTAAGTTCTGAAGCTGCTGCAGAAATTTTAAATAATAACTTTGAAGAAATAAAAATTATTAATTTAAATAGTGAAGGGTTGATTATAAATGGTAGTAAAAAAGATTTAAATAAAATTGACAGGATAATAGTTCAAATTGATCAGCCACAGAAACAGGTGATGATTAAGGCCAGAGTTGAAGAAATTAGCAGAAGTAAAATTAAAGAACTGGGAATTAACCCTAACCAGCTCTCAGAGTTAAAAATAATAAAAGATGATTCCGGTAAGATAGAAAAATTAAGACCTGGCTGGCCGGATACGCTTAAGGCTTTAAATGAAAAAGGCTTATCCAATATCCTTGCAAATCCAAGTTTGATGACCCTGGACAGGAAAAAAGCAAAACTTATAATTGGTGATCAGATACCGGTTAAACTAGAAAGAATTGAATCAGAGCAGACGGTTTCTACAATCAGTTATATTGAAGCAGGTATTGTTTTAGAATTTTTACCCAAGATTTTAAATAAAAATCAAGTTCTTTTGGAAGTTAAACCTTCAGTCAACAGTATTGGGCAGGTATTGTCAGATGGGCTGCCGGCAGTAAATTCTCGCAGTGCTGAAACCACAGTTATTTTGGAAAACGGAGAAACTCTGGCAATTGGTGGTTTAATTAAGAGGGATGAACTAAAAACTATTAGAGAAGTTCCAATTCTGGCTGAACTACCGCTGCTGGGAAAATTATTTTCGGCAGCAGAAGATACTGATATAGAAACAGAGCTGATTATTTTTATCACCCCCGAAATTATAAAGAGTAATCAACAAATAAACCAGCAAAAGAAGTTAGCAGACTCTTACAGTGATGAAAATAAAAAAATCGAAGTCAAAAAAGAGGAGATTGGAGGGGAAAAGAAGAATAAAAATAATAGAGAGTTTAAAAAATTAACTGAGCAGGAATTGGAAGAAATTTTAGAGAAATAGCAGGATAATTAAAGTTTATAGAGAAATTTAATTCAGGGGAAACCCTGAATTTTCTTTTAGCAGTGAGTATTTGAGGAGGCAAATTAGTGAAAATTGTATTAACAGGATTTATGACAGCAGGAAAGACTACAGTTGGCAAAATCATTGCTGATAAAAAGAATTTAAGTTTTTATGATAGTGATGATTTAATTGAAGCAAAAGAAAAAATGAGTGTTCAGGATATTTTTGCAATTAAAGGTGAGGAGTATTTTAGGAAAATTGAAAAGGAAGTTATTGCTGAACTTTTAGATTCAGATGAGGATCTAGTTTTGGCTCCAGGTGGTGGTGCGGTTTTAAATGATGAACTGAGAAAACTAATGCTGGAGAAAGCGGAAAACTTTTGTCTTGATGTCAGTCCGGAAGAGGTTTTAAAACGAAATGAAAAGGGAGATATAATTAGACCTCTGCTGGAGGTAGATAATCCCCTGGCTAAAATTAATTCTCTTATAGCGGAGAGAAAAAAATATTACCAGAAGATCCCTGTTCATTTTGATAGTGATCAGTATTCAGCAGCTGAAATTGCAGATTTGATTTTAGCTAAACTTCCTGATCAAAAATTGAAGATTGAAATTAAAGCTCAGGATTCTAGTTATCCTGTGCTGATTGATAAAACTTTCAAAAAAAGCAGTTTTAATAAAATTTTAGAAAAAATAAAAGGCCGTAAAGTTTTTTTGCTTGTAGATCAAATTGTTATGGAAAACCATGCAGAACCAATGCTTTCTTTAATTGAAGATAATTCTGAGTTGATTAGTTTAGAGCTGGAAGCCGGTGAGCAGATTAAGAATCTTAAACATCTTGAAAAAGCCTATAATATTCTATATGATAATAATTTCACCAGATCTGACTATGTAATTGCCTTTGGCGGAGGAACTATTGGTGATCTGGGAGGTTTAATTGCCTCAACTTATTTAAGAGGTCTGAAACTTATCCAGATGCCGACAACTCTGATTTCACAACTGGACAGCAGTGTAGGTGGAAAAACAGCAGTTAATTTTAGAGATACCAAAAATTTGATTGGTAGTTTTTATCAGGCAGAAATTGTATATTATCAACTGCAGTGGCTGGATACTTTAGAGATGAGAGAAATTAAATCCGGGCTGGGAGAGGTTATTAAATATGCAATTTTAGGCGGCAGCCCACTTTTTGAAATTTTAAAAGAAAATAAAGATAAGATACTTAACCTGGATAAAGATATTCTGCTGCAGATATCCAGAATTTCTCTGCAGATGAAAGATTATTATGTAAGGAAAGATGTTAAAGATAAAGGATTAAGAAAAAAATTAAATTTAGGCCACAGTTTTGGACATGCAGTAGAGGGAGCAGAAAAATTTAAATATAAGCATGGGGAAGCAGTTGTGATGGGTATTGCTTTTACAGCCTTTTTATCTCATAAAATTGGCGATCTGAAACAGAATGCTTTTGAGCAAATTATTGATTTAATTGAAGATTTTAAATATCAGCTTTTCCCCTCAGAAAGTACAAAAGCAGCAGAACTTGCTTCTTATATAGCTCATGATAAAAAAATAAGTGATAATAAGATGTGGTGGGTTTTAATTAATGAGCCTGGTGATACATATTTAAGTGATAAATTTGATCATAAAAATATTAAAAAATATATGGAGGAATACTTATGCAAAAAGTGGCTGTAATTCATGGACCTAATCTAAATATGCTTGGATTAAGAGAACCAGAAATTTATGGAACAACAAACTTAAAGATGTTGAATAATGATATAAGAGAAAAGGCCGAGGAATTAAATTTGAATCTAGAAATAATGCAGAGTAATCATGAAGGAGAAATTGTTGATTTTTTGCATCAGAACTACGAAGACCTGGCAGGAGTAGTAATTAATCCTGGGGGTTTGACTCATACAAGTGTGGTTTTAAGAGATGCTTTAGCTTCTGTCCGGCTGCCGGTTATTGAAGTTCATATCAGCAACATTCATCGCCGGGAAGAATTTAGAAAAAAATCAATTACAGCTGAAGCAGCAGTTGGACAGATTACAGGTCTTGGGGTTTATGGATACCTCTTAGCATTAGAGGGTTTAAAAGATCTGTTTAGAAAGGAGAAATATTAATGAAAAAAAGAATAAATAAACTTAGAGAAAAACTAAAAGAAAAGAATATAGAAGCCTTTTTAGTCACCAAAAAGGAAAATGTGCGCTATTTAAGTCAGTTTACAGGAACAGCTGGCAAACTTTTAATAACCCAGAGTGACAGCGTTTTTATTACTGATTTTCGTTATCTTGAACAGGCAGCAGAACAGACAGATGGTTGTGTAATTGAGGAAATTAGCAGTAATTTTATTGAAGGTTTTGCTGAACTATTGAAAAGAAAAAATATACGAAACTTAAGTTTTGAAAGTCAAGATCTAAATTTTAAAACCTATCAAAAATTCAAGAAAAAATTAGATTTGGATTCCCTGAATCCGGCTGAATCTATGGTTGAAAAATTAAGAATGATCAAAGATCAAAATGAGATTAATAAAATTAAAAAAGCGGTAGAAATTGCTGATCTAGGGTTTCAATTTCTACTTGATTTTATTGAGCCTGGTAAAACCGAAAAAGAAATTTCACTGGAGCTTGAATTTTTCATGAAAAGAAAAGGTGGAGAAGCAAATGCCTTTGATTTTATTACAGCCTCTGGAAAAAGAGGTGCTCTTCCTCACGGTGCTGCTTCAACTAAAAAAATTAAAAAGGGTGAGCTGGTAACAATTGATTTTGGTACGGTTTTTCAGGGATATCATTCTGATATTACCAGAACAATTGCAGTAGGTGAACCTTCGCAAAAGTTAAAAGAGATTTATGAAATTGTTTTAAGCGCACAGCGAAAAGTTATTGCAGAGATTAAAGCTGGTATGAACTGTATTGAAGCAGATAAAATTGCCAGAGATTTAATTGCAGAAGCAGGGTATAAAAATAACTTTGGTCATGGTCTGGGTCATGGTATCGGTCTTGAGATTCATGAGGGACCCAGGGTTTCCTATACCTCCGAAGACAGTTTAGAGTCGGGGATGGTTGTTACAGATGAACCGGGTATTTATGTTTCCGGTCTTGGGGGAGTGCGAATCGAAGATGATCTTTTAATTACTGAAGCGGGATGTGAAGTTTTAAATTCTGCTCCTAAAGAACTAATTATCTTATAATTAGTTTTCTGTAAAAGATAGTTAAATTTTTATTCTGCCTGCTTATAGTCTCTCAGGTTGATAATTTGTTTAAAATGCTGATTTCTGCTATAATTGAACTGCAGTATAAAATAGTGGAGGTGCTTAAAATGATTTCAACAAATGATTTTAATACAGGTTTAACAATAGAGTTAGATGGAGAAGTATATCAGGTAATTGAGTTTCAGCATTCAAAGTCTGGCAGAGGAAGTGCATTTGTTAGAACTAAATTGCGTAATGTTGAAGAAGGTTATACAATTAATAAAACTTTTAAAGCAGGAGAAAAGGTTGAAACTGCTCACGTTGAGAAAAAGAAAATGCAGTTTTTATACTGGGATGGTAGTGATTATATATTTATGGATAATGAGACATATGAACAGTTTCATTTAAGTGAAGAACAGCTTGGAGTTAAAGTTAAATACTTAAAAGAAAATATGGAACTGGAGATTGCTGTTTATCAGGGACGGCCGATTGATATAGAACTCCCAACTTTTGTTGAATTGAAAGTTGAGGATACTCAACCAAATATTCGTGGGAATACTGTCTCCGGTGGTAGTAAACCGGCTACTATGGAAACAGGTCTTGTAGTTCAGGTCCCTTTATTTATTGAAGAAGGAGATACACTTAAAATAGACAGCAGAAGTAACGAATATGTAGAAAGAATAAACAGTTAAATATTGATTTTTTATTTAAAATAACCATTAGGAGGGAGTTGTCTGAATGCATTATTTAATTATCGGAGCTAGTGCAGCGGGGGTTTCTGCGGCAAAAGAAATCTTAAAAAACAGGAAGCCAGAAGATCAGATTTCTATTTTTACTGATGAAAACTATCCATTTTATTATCGTCCTCGCCTGATAGAATGTTTATCAGGTGAAGTTGAGGTAGAAGATATTATTATTAATGACAAACAGTGGTTTGAAGATAATAATATTGATTTGCATCTTGCTGAAAAAATCACTGAAATTGATGCTGAGCAAAAAAATGTCAAGAGTAAAGAGGCTCAATATAATTATGATAAATTATTACTGGCAAACGGTTCTCACTGTTTTGTACCTCCGTTTTCTGGTGTGAAATTGGAAAATATTTTTACCTTGAGGACTGCAGCTGATTTAAAGACAATTAATCGAGCTGCGGAAAAGGCAAAAAAAGTTGTAGTTGTAGGTGGTGGACTATTGGGACTTGAGATAGCCTATAACTTTGCCAAAGCTGGTCTGGAGACAACTGTTTTAGAGGTAGCACCTTATCTGCTGCCAATGCAGCTTGACAAAAAAGGTGGAGACTTACTGGAGGAAAAGCTTAAACAGAACAATGTTAAAGTAATTACAGATGCCAGTACTAAAGGCTTTGAGGGCCAGCAGTCTGTAGAAAAGGTAATTTTAGAGGATCAGGAAATTGAAGCAGATCTCGTTTTGATTTCAACTGGTGTACGCTGTAATACTGGCCTGGCTGGAAATCTTAAAATTGACCAGGATCATGGGATCAAAGTTGACAGTAAAATGCAGACTTCAAAATCGGATATTTATGCTGCAGGTGATGTGGCAGAATTTAATGATGATGTTTATGGAATCTGGCCTCCAGCTTTAGCACAGGGTAGGGTTGCTGGAAAAGTTATGAGTGGTGAAGATGCTGAATTCAAAGGCTATGTTCCTTCTCATAAATTAAAGGTTGCCGGTATTAACGTTGTTTCCCTGGGAGAGTTAAATAAAGAAGGGGAATATGAAGAAGAAATACTGGTTGATAATGATACTTATGTTAAAGTTATTAAAAATAAGGGAGAAAAAATTGGGGCTTTAATTGTTGGTCAGTATTCGGAACAAAATCAAATATTGGCTGATGTTAAAAAATAGTTTTTAAATAAACGAAAAGGAGGGTAAATTATGAGTGAAGAAAAAATTAAAGATATTGAAGCGGAAAAGGTAAAAGTAGAAAAGGAAGAAGAAAATGATGAGGGAAGTATTAAAATTGCCGATGAGGTCGTAGGTATTATTACCGGATTAGCTGCAACTGAGATTGAGGGAGTTGCCGGGATGAGCGGTGGAATAGCCGGTGGAATTGCTGATATGCTTGGTAGAAAAAGCTTGAGTAAAGGTGTTAAAGTTGAAGTCAGTGATGAAAGAGCCACAGTTGACGTTTATGTGATTATTAATTATGGTAATTCAATACCAGATGTAGCCTGGAAAATTCAGGATAATGTCAAACAGGCAATAGAGGGAATGACAGGTTTAAATGTTAAAGCTGTTAATGTTCATGTTCAGGGAGTAAATTTTCCGGAAGAGGAAAAAGAAGAAGCCGAAAAAGAAGAAGTAGAGGAAGTAGACAACAAAGAATAACTTATTCTTTGAAAAATGATTGGAGGTTAAGCCATGAAGATTATACAAAATATATTTTCCTTTTTGATTGCTTTAATTCTTATCGTTTTAACAATAACTCTTTCTCTATATAGTTTTGGACTTTTATCAGCGAATTTCATTCCTGATTTAATTTCCAGAAGCTATAATAGCTGGCAGGCGGCAGTTGTATATTTAGCATTCCTGTTGATGGCCCTTTTTGTAATCTATCCTTATTTTACAGACCGAAAATTCAAATCAACAAGATTGCTGAGTTCAGAATCCGGTGATATTACAATTACAATTTCTGCTCTTTCAAATTTAATTAAAGATAGGGTTAGAGAAAAAGAAAAATTTGATGACATAAAAGTTAAACTAGAAGAGCAGGATGAAGGACTAAAAATTGTTTTAAGTGGTAAGCTGACAGTACCAGGTGATTTACCTGCAATTAGTGAGAATATACAGCATGATCTTAAGAGTTATATAAAACAAACTACTGGGATTCAGGTAGCGAAGGTTCAGATTAGAATTGATGATGTAAAAAAAGAAAACAAACTGCCCGAAAAAGTAGAATGAGGTGGTCTATAAAATGGATAAAAATCAATTTAGGGAAGAGTTATCTCAATTTATATACCTAAACCGCAGAAAAATATGTGGAGCTTTAATTGGTCTAATTATAGGAATTTTAATTCTGACTATTGGATTTTTTAAAACTTTACTGCTCTGCTTGACTACTTTAATTGGGTATTATTTTGGGTCGCGCTGGCGTTTTGAGGAAGATTTAAAAGATTTTATAATAAGAATTATTCCAGATAGATTTAAATAGAGTTAGAAATGAGGTATTTTCTTTATGCAAAAAGTTTCGAGACACAAACAGAGAGTCTGGGTGCTGCAGATACTTTATGGTCTGGACATCAGAAAAAAGCTCGACCTTGAAAATTCAAAAAAAAGTTACAACAATTTTATTGCCGAAAAAGGTGTGCTGAAAGAAGATTTATATGCAGAAGAACTTCTAGAAGGTATTATTATGGAGCTAGAACTGCTTGATGCACAGATTGATCAGTATGCAATCAACTGGGATATTGAAAGAATGCCTGCAATTGATAGAAATATTTTGAGAATTGCTGCTTATGAGATTCAGCATGATATTCCTGTCAAAGTTGCGATCAATGAAGCAGTAAAAATTGCCAAAAAGTATGCAGATGATAGTTCACCATCATTTATTAATGGAATACTATCTAAATTTGCTTAAAAAGGGGGGCTTATTCTTAGGTACCAGGTCCAATAAAACGATTTCGGTACCTGGTACCAATAAATATGGTACCAATAAATATATTAATGGGGTGTGAAGATGAAATATTCAGCAAGAATTGCAGAAATTGAGGAATCAAAAACAATTGCAGTTAGTACTAAAGCAAATAAGCTAACTGCAGCAGGAGAAGATGTGGTTAGCTTTGGAGCTGGAGAACCAGATTTTCCTACGCCAGATTTTATTAAAAAAGCTGCTGTGGAGGCTATGGATAAGGGATATACCGGATATACTTCTGCTTCTGGTCTACCTGAACTCAAGGAAGCAGCTGTTAACAAATTTGCTTCGGATTATTCATATAAATATTCTATTGAGGAAGTTATTGTCGGTAATGGGGGCAAACAGATACTCTTTAATGGATTATCAGCTATTTTAGAAGCTGAAGATGAAGTCTTAATTCCAAAACCTTACTGGGTCTCATATCCGGAGTTAGTTAAACTTGCAGGAGGTACACCTGTATTTATAGAGACAAAGACGGAAAACAAGTTTAAACTAAGAAGAGAAGAACTGGAAAAGAGTTTAAATGAAAATACAAAAGCAATAATAATTAATTCTCCTTCCAATCCTGATGGTCATTTTTATTCTCCTTCAGAATTAAATAAATTGCTTAATTTAGCTGTAAAAAAAGATTTATTTATTATCAGTGACGAGATATATGATAAATTACTTTATGATAACAGGCAATTTAAATCGATGATTGAACTTTTTCCGGAATATAAAGATAGATTATTAATTGTTAATGGGATGTCTAAATCATATTCGATGACCGGCTGGCGGGTCGGATTTGGTTTTGCCAATAAAGAGTGGATCAGTTCTATGGCTAAAATCCAGAGCCATACGACTTCTAATGTTAATACAATTGCTCAGTATGCAAGTGCAAAAGCTCTGGCCAATGATGACCTGGAGTCAATTATAGATGAGCGCCGAGAAGTTTATCAAAAAAGAAGAGACTTAACTGCTGAGCTGCTGGCAGAGATTGAGGGTTTAGATGCTATTAAACCTGCTGGAGCTTTTTATTTCTTTATTGATATTTCAGAACTTAAAGGCAAAAAACTTAAAGGAAAGAAGATTGAGGGTTCACTTTCATTTTGTGATCTACTTTTAAAGGAAAACAAGGTGGCTGTGGTTCCAGGTATAGCTTTTGGCATGGATAACTTTATTCGAATTTCTTATGCTTTAGGAGAAGAGCGAATCAGAGAAGGTATTAAAAGAATAGCCGACTTTGTAAAGAAAATAGAAATTTAGTTTTAAAATATTTAAACTAAAAAATTTAAAGCCAAAAGATTTGAGTTCTGTTATAAAAGTAACCAGCCTTAGCAGCTGGTCTTTCTTTTGCATTAATATCAAATGTATAGTAAACTGTACTATAATAATACAGACGAAGTATTATTAAAAGTTTTGTTTCGCAGTTACAATGCAGCCAGGAAGCATTAGAGTCTAATTTATAGCTAATAAAAAAAGAGCCCTAAAAAAGGCTCTTATCACTGCTATATTAAATGGTGCGAAAGGAGGGATTCGAACCCTCACGGTCGTGAGACCACTAGACCCTGAACCTAGCGCGTCTGCCAGTTCCGCCACTTTCGCACTAACAAATTATATTGTAACTTATAAATTTAAATTTGTCAAGGATATTGTTTTCATATTTTACTTAATCAGATAAATTATTACAATATAAAACAATATAAAATTGAAATACAACTTTATGAAAAAAATAACTAGGTTTTGGTCTAAATTATTTCTTAAATCAGGAAGGAATTAAGGGTAGCGGCAAAGAATAAAGTATAGAAGCAGGATTTTTTTGCTCAAGTTTTAAAAATTCAGGAGGGAAATTATGTACGAAATTTTAGAAAAAGAAGTACTGGCACCAACTATTAAAAAATTAAAGGTAAATGCACCTATGATTGCTAAAAAAACTAAACCCGGCAACTTTATTATATTAAGAGTAGATGAGAAGGGTGAGCGAATACCACTTACTGTTGCAGATTACGATCGGGAAACTGGTATGATTTCAATAATTTTTCAGGAAGTTGGTTATTCTACTAAATTATTAGGTCAAATGGATAAAGGTGATCAGATTCAGGATATTGTTGGTCCTTTAGGACATCATATTGATCTGGAAGGGTATCAGAAAGTTGTACTTTTGGGGGGAGGTTCAGGAACAGCTCTGTTATATCCAAAAGTTAGAGGTTTTCATGAAGAGGGGGCTGAGGTCATCAGCATTACCGGAGCTAGGACCAAAAATTTAATTATTTTAGAAGAAGAATTGGAGAAGTATAGTGACAGATTATTTATTACTACTGATGACGGAAGTTATGGTCATCACGGTTATGTTACCGATATTTTAAAAGACTTACTGGAAAAAGAAGATGATATTGATTTAGTGGTTGCTATTGGACCAGTGCCGATGATGAAAGCAGTTGCTGATATGACTGATGAATATGGAGTAAAAACTATTGTAAGTTTAAATACCGTGATGGTTGATGGAACAGGAATGTGTGGGGCCTGCAGAGTAACGGTTGGTGGAGAAAGAAAGTTCACCTGTGTAGATGGACCTGCTTTTGATGCCCACCAGGTTGATTTTAAGGAATTAATGAACAGACTTAACTTTTATCAAGATGAAGAAAAATTAGTTCATGATACAGCAGTCGAGGAGGATAATTAATGTCTTTACAGAAAAAGAAGACGCCGATGAAAGAACAGGCACCAGAAGAAAGAATTAAGAATTTTAAAGAGGTTCCGTTTGGATATAGTGATCAGGAGGCCCTTGTAGAAGCAGAAAGATGTTTGCACTGTAAGCATCAACCCTGTGTTGGTGGATGTCCGGTACATGTACCTATTCCCCAGTTTATTCAGGCTTTAAAAGATGGTGATCTGGTAGAAGCCAATCAGATAATTAAAAGCAAAAACAATTTACCAGCTGTCTGTGGTCGGGTTTGTCCTCAGGAAGAACAGTGTGAAAAAGTGTGTGTAATGGGAATTAAAAATGAGCCGGTAGCTATTGGTCGACTGGAGCGTTATGTTGCAGATTATAATATGAAAAGAGGTACTGATAAGTCATCTGCTAAAGAATTAGAAAAGCTTAAAGTCCCAGAATTAATAGGAAGAAAGGCTGCAGTAATTGGAGCTGGTCCCGCCGGACTGACTGCAGCAGCTGATCTTGCTAAATTTGGTTTAGATGTAACAATTTTTGAGGCTCTACATAAGACTGGAGGAGTGCTTCGTTATGGTATCCCCGAATTTAGACTACCTAAAGATATAGTTGATCAGGAAGTTGAGGCCATTAAAGAACTGGGTGTTGATATTCAGCTAAATGTTGTAGTTGGTAAATCAATTACAGTTGATGAACTGTTTGAGCAGGGTTATGAATCAGTGTTTATTGGAGTGGGTGCAGGTTTACCAAGATTTTTAAATATACCGGGTGAAAATTTAAATGGTGTGTATTCGGCCAATGAATTTTTGACCAGAGTTAATTTAATGAAGGCCTTTAAATATCCGGAATACAAGACTCCAGTTGTAGTTGGAGATAAAGTTGCCGTTGTTGGGGCTGGAAATGTAGCAATGGATGCAGCAAGAACTGCCAAAAGGTTGGGGGCAGAGGATGTATATATAGTTTATCGTAGAGCGAAAGAACAGATGCCGGCCCGCAGTGAGGAAATACACCATGCCCAGGAAGAAGGGATTGAGTTAAAGCTTTTAAACAATCCGGTTGCTATTCACGGAGAAGATGGGAGAGTTGCTCAGATGGAATGTCAGCAGATGAAACTGGGAGAAAAAGATGATTCCGGAAGAAGGCGCCCAATTCCAATTGATGATTCAAACTGGATGTTAGAACTGGATACAGTGATTATTGCAATTGGTCAAAATCCAAACCCACTTTTAACTTCAAATACAAAAGACTTAGAAACCAAAAGTTGGGGTGGAATTAAGGTTGGAGAAGACCAGCAGACCAGCCGCAGAGGAGTCTATGCTGGTGGAGATGTTGTTACTGGAGCAGCCACAGTTATTAAAGCAATGGGTGCCGGGAAAACAGCAGCTGAAAATATCAAGAATTATTTGCTAGAGAAATCTAAAAAATAGAGTGGTTGATTTTATGTCAGATTTATATCAGGATGATTTGTTTTCAAAAAAAGAAAAAAAGATCTATACAGTAGCAGAAATTACAGGGTATCTTCAGGCTTTAATTAAAGAAGATGCTCTTCTTTCTGACTTCTGGATTAGTGGTGAAATATCCAATTTTTATCACCACAGTTCAGGTCATATGTATTTTACTTTAAAGGATAAAAATTCTCAGCTGAAAACAGTTATGTTTAAAGGTTATAATTCCTCTCTGGATTTTGAGCCGGAAGCAGGAATGCAGGTTGAGGCCAGGGGTAATTTAGATATTTATGCTCAGCGGGGAGAATATCAATTTTATGCCCGGGAGATGGAAAAAGCAGGTAAGGGTAAATTATACGAAGCATTTGAAAAATTGAAGGCCAGACTGGAAAAAGAAGGTCTTTTTGCGGAAGCTAAGAAAAAGGAGATACCACTTTTGGCCAGCAAAATTGGAATTGTGACTTCTCCTACCGGGGCCGCTATTAGAGATATACTTTCGGTAATGAAGAGACGGAGCGGCAATTTTTCGGTTCTAATAGTTCCTGCTCATGTACAGGGTAATCTTGCTAAGGGAGAAATTACTGCCGGGATTGAATATTTAAACAGTCGGGATGATATTGATTTAATAATCATCAGCCGTGGTGGCGGCTCAATTGAGGATCTCTGGCCCTTTAATGAGGAAGAGGTGGCCCGGGCTATTTATAACTCTAGTCTGCCGGTGATTAGCGGAGTTGGACACGAAACCGATTTTACCATTTCAGATTTTGTGGCTGATTTGCGGGCTCCCACTCCTTCGGCCGCAGCAGAGCTGGCTACTGCTAATAGGGAAGAAATTTTAAATAGACTTGATAATTTAACTCAGCGTCTTTTAAACAGCAGTTCTGCCAGGATTAAAGAACTGCAGAATAGGCTGCAGAGTATTTCTGAAAGAAGGATTTTTGCTTCACCAGAAGAACTTTTCCGGAATTATGAACAGGAACTTGATAGTCTTGAGACAAAATTAGAACACCAGATTGAAAAAAAATATAATGTCTGGGAAAACAGATATCAGCTGTTATATCAGCGATTAAATAATTTAAGTCCACTAAAGACTCTTGACCGAGGATATGCTATACTGCAGGATCGGAAAGAAAAAACAATTAAGTCGGTAAATCAAATAGAAGCTGGAGATCAGCTGCAGGCACGTTTGAGTGACGGCCTGGCAGATTTGGAAGTAAAAGCTAGTAGAAAAGATGGTGATATTAATGGCTAAAAAAAATGAGAAAGTTAAAGAAGCTGAGAAAATTGATACTGAAAATTTAGATTTTGAAACAGCTTTAGAAAAACTACAACAAATTGTAGAAGATCTTGAAAAAGGTGGTCTTTCACTGGATAAGACCCTTGCTGAATTCAGTCAGGGAATGAAACTGCTTAAATTCTGTCATCAAAAACTTGATAAAGCAGAAAAGAAAATAGAGTTAATGCTGGAAGAAGATAATGAGTTTACTGAAGAAGTACCTTTTGAGTCAGAGATTGAGGAGGATTAGAATTGCAGGAAATAGAAAAAATACTGGCAGCAAAGGCTGAAGAAGTGGAATTAAAGTTAGAAGAATTGATGACCTTAAAAGGAGAAATAGCACCTCAGTTGACTGAGGCCATGAAATATACCCTGCTTTCTGGAGGGAAAAGAATCAGACCTGTATTATCACTTTTAACTGTAGAATTACTGGGGGGTAATTATCAGGCTGCATTAAAGGCTGGTTCAGCTCTGGAGATGATTCATAGTTATTCATTAATCCATGATGATCTGCCAGCAATGGATAATGATGACCTGCGTCGGGGTAAAAAAACTAATCATCTTGTTTTTGGTGAAGCAGCTGCAATTTTAGCGGGTGATGCTCTTTTAACTTATGCCTTTGAAGTCCTAACAGAACTGGAACTTAAGCCAGAAGCTAAAATTAAAATAATTGCTAACACAGCAAAATTTTCCGGCTATCAGGGAATGGTAGGCGGTCAGGTCCTGGACATTGAGGCTGAGAATAATAAATTGTCTCTGGCAGAAATGCAGAGGGTACATAGAGCCAAAACAGGAGCTTTAATTAAGGCTTCTGTTTTAAATGGACTCTACTGTTCTGATTTTAATAGTGAAGAAAAAAAAGCACTATTAGCTTATGCAGAAAATATTGGTGTTTTATTCCAGATTATTGACGATCTACTTGATTTAACGGGAGACACAGAAAAACTGGGCAAGGTTGTTGGCAGAGATGAAGAATTAAATAAATCAACCTATCCTAAATTAATAGGAGTTGAAGCTGCAAAAAAAGCAGCTGCCGAACATGCTCAAAGAGCCAAAAATGAGTTAAATATTTTTGGGTCTCGAGCTCAGAATTTAAAGGATTTAGTTGATTATATTTTTAAAAGACAGCATTAATTGAAGGGACTAAACAAATGTGTTATAATTAGTTAAAATACAGATGACGCAGTAGCAAAACACAGGTGCCTGGATCCAGCCCTGAGTTGAATCGGCTGGACCTATGACACTTCATTTATCTATTATATTACATCTGTTATTTTATTAATTGAGGTGAATATTTTTGGCTAAATTAAAGAGCAGTATTATTATTGCTATAATGATTTTTTTATTGCGGTAAGTGTCTCTTCCGTTTCACAGACACAGGTACAGTTTGTACCATTACCGATGGCAGTAATAATACTGTTAATTATTATTATAGTAGGTGTTTTAGTAGATATGGTAGGGGTAGCAGCTGCTGCCAGAACTGAACCTTTTAATGCTAAAGCTGCCAGGAAAATTTTTGGGCAAAAAATGGTGATAAAGTGGCCAGTTTAATTTGTGATTTCGGTGTTGGCCGCTTTTTAGAGTTTTTTCATCTTGTCTATAATAAAATTTACGGCTTTCTAAAAAAGAGGTGGAATTAATGACTGATTATTTATCAAAAATAAATGGAATAGATGATTTAAAAGAATTGAAGGGTTCTCAGCTTAAAGAATTGGCTTCTGAAATCCGGGAGTTTTTATTAAAAAATATTTCACAGACTGGTGGGCATCTGGCTTCTAATCTGGGAACAGTTGAGCTGACTATTGCCCTACATCATTATTTAAATAGTCCTACAGATAAAATTATCTGGGATGTCGGACATCAGGCATATACCCATAAAATATTAACAGGACGCAAAGATTGTTTTGTTAATTTGCGGCAGAAGGATGGAATCAGTGGCTATCCTAAGTGCAGTGAATCTCCTCATGATATTATTGGTGCCGGTCACAGCAGTACCTCGATTTCTGCTGCAGTTGGACTCTCCCTGGCTCGAGAGAATCTAGATCAAATTGGTGATATCTATGCAGTGATTGGAGATGGTGCTCTAACTGGCGGTATGGCTTTTGAAGCATTGAATCATGCCGGTCATATTGGGAGTAATATTAATGTAATTTTAAATGATAACGAGATGTCAATCGCTAATAATGTAGGCGCTATTTCTAATTATTTATCTCATTTAAGAAATGATCCTACCTTAAAAAAAGTAAAAGAAGATATAGAATTTTTGATTAATAAAATACCTAAATTCGGGAAAACAGTATCGAATACTGTTGATCGTGTAAAAGATGCTTTAAAATATAGTTTTATTCAGGGGGTACTTTTTGAGGAGTTTGGTTTTAATTATCTCGGTCCTGTTGACGGGCATAATATAATTGAACTTATGAAATATTTTGAACAGGCAGAAGCAGTAGCTGGACCTGTACTTTTACATGTAATAACCAGGAAAGGCAAAGGTTATCCACCTGCTGAAAATAACCCTGATAAATTTCATGGAGTAGGTCCTTTTAATATTGAAGATGGCAGTTCTAAAAAGGTGAAAACTAAAGCAAGTTACAGCCAGATTTTTGGAGAAACATTAAACAGAATGGCAGCTGTGGATAAAAGAATTGCCGGTATAACTGCTGCTATGCCTTCAGGAACAGGTATGGAAATTTTTGCCAACTCATATCCAGAGAGATATTATGATGTTGGAATTGCAGAACAGCATGCCATAACTATGAG
This sequence comes from Halanaerobium sp., assembly GCA_041694515.1. Taxonomy (GTDB): domain Bacteria; phylum Bacillota; class Halanaerobiia; order Halanaerobiales; family Halanaerobiaceae; genus Halanaerobium. Next base: position 2,863 of record JASMSZ010000104.1, on the reverse strand, counting down.
TACCGGACTGGCAAAAGGTGGAATGAAGCCTGTTTGTGCTATCTATTCTACTTTTTTACAGAGAGCCTATGATCAGGTGATTCATGATGCGGCAATCCAGAATGTTGATTTAACTATAGCTGTTGATCGGGCAGGAATTGTTGGTAATGATGGTGAAACCCATCAGGGTCTATTTGATTATTCATTTTTGCGTCCTGTTCCCAATTTAGTTATGATGGCAGTCAGAGATGCTGAACAACTGCAGCAGATGCTTTTTACTGCTGTTAACTATCAGGGACCGGCAGTGCTGCGCTATCCTCGAGGTAGTGCAGCTGGAAAATATATTCCCCAAAAAGTTAGTGATTTAAAAGAAATAGAAATTGGAAAAGCAGAAGAATTAATTAAAATTAAAGAGGAAATGGATCTCACAATATTAGCTGTGGGTTCAACTGTTGAGCCGGCACGGAAAGCTGCTGAAATACTAAATAACAATAATCATCAAACTGCTTTAGTTGATGCCAGATTTATCAAACCTCTGGATGAAAAAATGATCATCCGGGCTCTTAAAAACTCTAAAAACATAATAACAGTTGAGGAACAGGTTTTAGCGGGTGGCTTTTCTTCCGCAGTGTTGGAGCTTGCTGCAGATAGAGGTATTCCCCTTAAAAATTTCAAGAGAATCGGTGTTGGTGATGAGTTTGTGACCCATGGAGGAATGGAAGAAATGAGAAAGGAATATCAGCTTGATGCCAGAGGTATTCTTAAAAAAGCACTTTCTTTGCTTGCTCAAGCAGAGGAGGTTAATAAAATATGGCCGGAAAAGAAAGATTAGATATTGTAGTAACTGAACGGGGGTTATTTAAAAGCCGCTCCCGGGCTAAAAGGGCTATTATGGCTGGACTGGTTTTTGTTAATGGTCAGAGGGAAGATAAAGCAGGGACTCAGGTTGATCCAGATGCAGACATTGAGTTTAGAGGTGATAAAAACCCGTATGTAAGTCGTGGGGGTCTTAAACTTGAGAAGGCTTTAAATTTTTTTGATATTGATCCTACGGGAAAAGAAGCATTAGATATTGGTGCCTCCACAGGAGGATTTACTGATTGTTTATTACAGCATGGAGCCCGAAAAGTTTATGCAATAGATGTCGGTTATGGACAGCTTGCCTGGAAACTTAGACAGGATGAGCGGGTTGAAGTCTTTGAAAGATGTAATTTCCGTCATTTAGAAAAGGATCAGCTGCCGGTTGAAGTTCCATTAATTGTAACTGATGTTTCTTTTATTTCTCTGCGCTTAATTGCACCGGGAGTAAAAAAATTTATAGAGCAGAATGGAGATTTTATTGCCTTAATCAAACCACAATTTGAAGCTGGTCGAGAGCGGGTTGGGAAAAATGGTGTGGTTAAGGATCCTGCTGTTCATATAGATGTGATTGAAAGTTTAAGTGATTTTTTTCTTGAAGAAGGTTTTGAGCCACTTGCTCTTGATTATTCACCGATAACCGGTGCTGCAAGCAAAAATATTGAGTATTTAATCCATCTACGTTTTACTGAGAGGACTGCTGGATTTGACCGCCAGAGCTGGCAGCAGAAAATTGATAAACTGGTTAATACTGCTCATTCAGAACTGGGAGGTTCTTAAAATGGATAAAGCTGCATTAATAGTAAATTTGGACAAAAAAGAAGCTTTTACTGTAGCAGAAAGAGCTATCGAATGGTTTGAAGCGAGGGATAAGGAGTTTTTAATCGAGGAACATGCTGCTTTTCAGCTTGCGCAAAAAGATAGAAAAGCTGATTATGAGCAGATCAAAAAAGAAGCTGACTATATTATCATAATTGGTGGTGATGGAACTTTTCTGCACAGCTCTCATCATTTTATCGGCAGTGATATTCCTCTTCTGGGTATTAATGTTGGTCATCTAGGTTTTTTAACTGATGTTGAGACTGATGAGTTAACAAAGGCACTGGAGATGATGGATAGCAACAATTATAATATTGAAAAAAGAATGATGCTCAAGACAGAACATTATCGTGAGGAAGAGAAAATTAACAGCAGCTATGCACTTAACGATTATGTTATAAACAGAGATCCAGACTCCCAAATGCTCAAAATTGAACTATATATCAACAAAGAACTTGTCAATAACTTTCGCGGTGATGGTTTAATTATTGCCACTCCAACTGGTTCTACAGCTTATTCCCTTTCAGCAGGGGGCCCAATAATAAATCCCCGTCAAATTCAGGCAATTTTAATAACTCCAATTTGTCCCCATAACCTCCATTTACGTCCAATGGTAATCTCAGATCAAGAAGAAATTAGAATTAAAGTTGATAGTGATGGACGCTCAGTTAAAGGTTGTGCTGATGGTAGACAGAAAAATGAAATCATTCCTGGAGATGAAATTTATATTAGTGGTGCAGACCAGGAATTATCAATTATCAAATTACCTGATAGGACTTTTTATACTATCGTTAAGGAAAAAATGAATCTTGCTTAATTGACAGGAGGAAAGCTTATGCTCAGTGATTTACAGGTAAAAAACTTTGCCTTAATAAATAAGGTTAATATTAATTTTAAGCAGGGATTAAATATTTTAAGTGGAGAAACTGGTGCAGGTAAATCAATAATTATTGGTGCTCTTGATTTATTACTGGGGGCCAGAGCAAATACTGATGTTATTCGAAGTGGAAAAAAGGCAGCATATATTTCCGCTTTTTTTCAGCCTGAAGAACTAAAAATTATCAATGATATTTTAACTGAAGCAGGCATAGAAAAAGAAGAAAATGGTATTTTAATTGCCCGTGAGATTAGAGAAAATGGTCGCAATCGCACTCTAATTAATGGTCAGCTGGCAACTTTAAAGATTGTAAAAAAAATTAGTCGTTAT
>JASMSZ010000103.1:0-2373 GCA_041694515.1 Halanaerobium sp. | reverse complement strand
CCGCTGAATAAAGAACTCAGCTGAAAACCAAAGATAGTAATCATTGGATTAATTGCATTCCGAAAAGCATGTTTATAGATGACATTTCTTTCTGTCAGTCCTTTTGCTCTAGCTGTTCTGATATAATCCATGTTAATCACATCAAGCATCTGACCCCGCATCTGTCTCATTAAAGTTGCAGTTCCTGCAGTTCCCAATACAAGAGCCGGAACCAGCAGATGTTTTAAAATATCAATAACTTTTTCTGCAGGACTCAGATAATTATACATAATACTTGTCATTCCATTAATGGGAAGTGGAAGATTAAATCTAACGATAGCAAATAAAAGCAGCAGAGCAAAGAAAAAATTGGGTATAGAAAGACCGACAAAAGAAAAAACACTAAATATATTGTCCAGCCAGCTGTAGCGGTGAGTGGCTGAGTAGATACCAATTGGGATAGATACTCCCCAGCTAATCAGCATAGCTGCTAACGAAAGAATTAAGGTATTGAAGAGTCTGCTGATGATAATCTGACTGACAGGTATTCGATAAGTAAAAGATTCCCCCAAATTTCCCTGCAGTATCTGACCCAACCAGGAAAAATACTGCAGAAAAATATTTTTATTTAAGCCAAAATCTGCTTCCATTTCTTTAATTAAATCTTCCGAAATGTCAGGGTTCATTCTCATTTGATCCAGGTAACTTCCAGGAGAAAGCTGCATAATAAAAAAAGATAAAATAGAAATTGCCAGAAGTAGGGGAATTACTATTAAAATACGTCTAATTATATAATCTCTCATCTTATTAATTTTCCAGATACAATTCGTGAATATTCCATAAAACCCCACCATAAGCTGTGACTTCTGTATTTTTAAGACTATTTCTGACAGCGTAAATTGAATTTGGGGTTACAGTATATATTACGGGCAGTTTTTCAGCAATTATCTCCTGGAATTCATTATAATATTTTTTTCTATTCTCTATTTCTATGGCAGAAGCTCCATTGATAAATAATTGATCAAGGCGTTTTTCCCATTCTGTAGCCGGTTCTTCCTGAACAGGATTCCACATATGGAGGTGTCCATTAGACATCCAGACATTACTACCCTGGTGTGGTTCGACACCACCGGTTAAACCAATTAAAACTGCATCATAATCCCACTCACTGCTTAATTTACTAACCATTGTATTAAATTCAACTGGATTTGAATTAATTTTCATTCCCAATTCTCTTAATTCAGAAGCAATAATATTTAATAAAGATTCACGGACATTGTTGCCTGCATTGGTCAGTATATTAAATTCTACTTTATTACCTTTTGAGTCAAGTAGTTCTCCATTTTGATTCCAGCTAAAACCACCTTTTTTTAATTCTTCCCTTGCTTTTTCAAGACTATATGGATATTTAGCTACATCTTCATTTAAATAAACTTTGTTGGGAAGACTAACAGGACTCCACTGTTTACTTCCCTGTCCTGCCAGAGCCTGATCAATCATGGTATCTTTGTCCATAGCATAAGCAGCTGCTTTTCTGAAATTTAAATTTGTAAACCACTCATATTTATAAGGTTCATCTTCCAGATTAGGATTACGGGGATTCATATTGAAAACTAAAAAATTAGTGCTAAAAGTAGGACCCGCATCAATTAGAGTAAAATTATTTTTTTCTTCCTGCTGCTTCATTCTTCTATAATCAATTCCTCTGACAGATAAAAAATGAGTTTCACCGTTTTCAAATAATAAAGATTCTGTTTCCTGACTTTCTGCAATTATTCTAATCCATCTATCTAGATAGGGAAGTGATCTTCCAGCTGGATCTTTGCGCCAGTAATATTCATTTTTTTCCATGACTACTCTTTCTCCATTTCTATAATCAGCTAATTTAAAAGGACCGGTCCCAACAATTTCTGCAGGATCAGTATTGATTCCCCACTTATTATTAAATTCGCCTTTCTGCCAGGCAGTATGGAGTTTATGTCGTGGGATTATAGGAGCAGTCATATTATTTAAAAATGGAGCAAAACTGGTTGGCAGTATAAATTCGACAGTATACTTATCTATTTTATTATATTCCGGGAATTTACCATCAACCTTTAGTACATCACGGCTGCTGGTTGGTATGTTTTCATCTTTAATTACATCAAAGGTAAAAATAACATCATCAGCTGTAAATTCTTTTCCATCACTCCACTGCACGCCTTCTCGTAAGTAAAAAGTATATTTTTTTCCAGCTTCAGATATTTCCCAGTCTTTGGCTAATTCAGGTTCATATTCTGTAGTGATTCCGTTTCGGGTGACTAAGCCTTCAAAAATATAACCATCAGTAATTGTTGATGATGATGTTTCTTTGGCAATAATAGTATTAAATGTTTTTGGATCTCCAAGCAGTGT
>JASMSZ010000102.1:0-23881 GCA_041694515.1 Halanaerobium sp. | reverse complement strand
GTTAATAACACCGGAATAACTAAAAATCTTTTATCTGCCTGCTCAGCTATAACCTGTCGGCATAGATAGGCAGTCAAAATAGCAGCAGCCGGATAAATTGGAAGCAGATAAAAAACTAATTTACCACTAAAAAGAGAAAAAAGAATCAGCGGTAGGATAAACCAGCTTAAAATAAACTTGAGTTCTGTAGATATATTCTCATTATATTTAAAAAGATAGACAAAGCTGGAAACTAATAAAAGTGTCCAGGGTAAAAGTGTTACGGGAAGTGTCATAAAATAATAGTAAAAAGGCTCATTGTGGGCAAAAGAATCAACTGCTCGACCAAAAGTCTGCAAAACTACTAAACTATAAATATATTCTCGACCACCAAAAATAAAAGCTGGAATTAACCAGAGTAGAATTACCGATATAAAAATCAGTGCACCTTTAAATAACTTCATTTTCTTTAACTCTTTTAGGTTATTGTCCCAGACTAAAAATCCAGGAATAATAACTAATGGAATCAAAAATCCTGCTGGACCTTTAATAGCGGTTGCAATTCCCATAAATAAATAAAATAAAAGATATAAGTAGTGCTTTTGCTGCTGATATGCCTTAAAAAAAGAAAACAGTGAGGCAACTATAAAAACCATCATCAATAAATCCATTCTTACAAATATTGATAAACTAAAAAACAGCAGAGTTGCTGCTAAAATTATTCCTGCTAAAAAAGAATATTTTTTTTCTAAAAAATATTTAGCAAAATAAAAAGTCAATAATATAATTATTATGGCTGAAATAATACTGGGAGCAGCCATTGCTGCAGCAGAATATTCACCAAAAATATTCTTAGACAGTATCAAAATCCAGAAATAAAAAGGAGGTTTGTCGGTATAAATTTTCCCTCCAAGATGCGGCACAAAATAATCTCCGGTTTCTGACATCTCTCTGGCTACTTCTGTGTATCTTAATTCATCCCGGTAATGGAGGTCACGATTTAAAGTCGAAGGAACAAATAATATAGTACTAAAAATAATTAATATTAAGAGATAAATATAGTTTTGTTTTAAACCATCTTTAAGAAAATGCAATTAATTCCCCCCTTAAAATTCTGATTAAATCAAAAAATATGAAAAACCATGTCCGACCGCTCCAGTTACAAGATGCTTCATGATTTTAATCCTGCCCCCAAAAATATATCCTACTTTATATAATCTGTGATAATTATATAATTCTGATTTAACTTTAATATTTCAAATTCTTTTTCTATTTTTTTGACTAACTGTCCATCAAAACTCTGCCAGTCTTTTGTTTCCACCATTAATGCTATTTCTTCCTGCTCAAGATAAGTTAAAAAATCAGCCTGATTATTTACAACATCTGGCCAGAAATCAAGATAGACCCCCAGAGCAGCAGAATCTCCATCATATTTATAAACAGCAATGTGCTTAATTCCATCACTATTTAATTCTTTTAGCTCTTCAGCAGCTGGTTTTACTGTATAAGTCTGGCTGAATGGCTCAGCCGCTGAAAAAGAAAAATTAAGCAGAAAAACAGTAAATATTATAATTACCAGGTAAGATATGTAACTGTATTTCTTTTTAAATAATAAAATTAATCCAATTAAGGCGCCTAAAATCCAGCTGCTAATTGTTGGCAGCAAAAGATTTTTTAACGCTATTCCATTCAGTTCCTGCGGAATAAAAAAGCTTCCCAGTGCTAAAAAGCCCAGGGTGATAACAGCAGGAATAATAATATAATACTTAGATGCTTTTTTATCTGCAGTCTCTTTAAATAAATAAGCAGCAAGCATTGCTCCAGCTGGATAAATGGGCAGTAGATAAATATCTAATTTACCACTGATTAAAGAAAAGAATATAAAAGTTGTAATAAACCAGCTGAGTAAAAACTTAATAAACCGAGGTAGTTCTTTTCTTTTTCTAAAACAATAAATAAAAGCTGAATATAAAAAGAAAGACCAGGGCAAAAAGGTAAAAGAAAAAGTTTTCAGGTAATAATATACCGGTCTCTGATGAGCAAAAGAATTAACTGTTCTGCCAAAAGTTTGAACAATTAATAACTCGTATGCATAATCTTTACCACCTTTAAGCAGAGCTGGTACCAACCACAGTAAAATTGCAGCTGCAAAAATTAAGGCTCCTTTTTTCAGCTCTAAATTTTTGAATTCTCCAGTATCTTTTTGAATAAGCAAAAAAACTGGGATTACAATTAAAGGAATTAAAAACCCTGCAGGCCCCTTAATCCAGGTTGATAAAGCCATAAAAACATAAATAAGATAATAAAATTTTTTCTTGTTCTCTGCTGCCGAAGAATAGCCTAAATAAAAAGAAAATAGAGCAGAAATAATAAAAAGCCCCATTAAATGATCCATTCTCACTGTAATGGATAAAGCAAAAAAGTAAAAAGCTGTCATTAAAATAAGTCCGGACAAAAATCCATATTTTAGATTAAAATTTAAACTTCCCCAGTAAAAAGTGAGCAGTGCAATTAAAATTCCCGGGATTAAACTTGCAAGCACCACTGCTGTGACGGAATAATTACCAAATAAAAATCTATTGAAATTTAAAAGCCAAAAATAAAAAGGAGGTTTATGTGAATAAATTTCTCCCCCAAAATGCGGAACCAGCCAGTTACCAGTATCATGCATTTCCTTTGCAACCTCAACATATTTCATTTCTTCTTTCCAGTGTAAATCTCTTTGAAAAGCAGCAGGTAAATATAGAAGTGTCCCAAAAATTATAATTATTAAAATGTAGATATATGTTTTCTTATTACTATTTATTGAACTAATTTGAACTTCAACTCCTATTTAATGATTTTAATTAAAATATAATAATAAACTTAATAAACATAAAAACCCCTATTTGCATTAAAATTATATAATAAACTTTTATATACTTCAAACATTTGTTGAACTTTAGCAGTTCAACTATTAATTACTTTAAAAAGAAAATATATATATTACCATCTGTAAAGAAAGAATCTCCACTAAAATTTTCACCGGTTTGGGCTTCTACCAGTTTTTCCTCTTCTGTCTTTTCAATCAGACCAGTAAGATTTAGGTTATTAGATAAAAATTCTCTTTCAGCATTCAAATCCGGCCTAATCTGATGAATAAATCCCCATTTAGTTTTATCAGTAAAACTAATAATCCCGGTATAAATTCTGCCCTCATTTTCTAAAACAAAATTACTCTTCCAGATTCTGATTTGATGCCTCGCTTTTGAATTACTGGTCTCAGCTGTTTTTACAAAGTTAAAATCAGGTACCCTGGAATTCCAAAAAATGGGCGCAATTGGAGAATTCGAATAATCTCCCTGAAAAAGTTCAGCTTTAGCCAGTCTGTAAAGATTATAGAAATTCACTTCATCAGCAGTCTCCCAGCCGCCAGAATGAAAAAGCTCAACTAATTTTTTCTCATTTTCAGCTAAAATAATAAAACTGATCGGCTCCTGCTTCTTTCCCAGTAAAGACTCAGTATACTTTAAACCTTGAGCATCAAAAATACTCATAGTACTCTCAATATTGATTTCTGCTTTCAGCTGTTCTTCAGTTGAATTAGGAAACTGATAGCTGTAAGCAAAGAAAGAGTACGAAGCAGTTACTATTAAAATAATTACGGTAGATATTATTTTTTTATATTTAATTGAAATTTTATTTGCAGCTGATTTTTTAATAGTAAATAAGTATTCTGCAAACCCGATGGCAACTATTAACCAGATTGCTCCTACCAAATATCCTGCCCAGACATCACTAAAATAATGAACCCCCAGATAAAGCCGACTAAAACCAATTAATACTATGCTAAATAAAGTAATAAAAAAAATATTTATTTTGGACTTTAAATTTTTTCTGTTTTTAATTAAAAAATAGGCAAGAAATCCATAAAAAGCAACTGCTATAGTCGCATGTCCGCTGGGAAAAGAATAAGAATATTCCTCATACACGGCAGCTGCAGGTCTTGGCCTCTGAAATATAATTTTTCCTGCTGCAGTAAAAACAGTACTTCCAACAACACTTATTATAATAGCAAAAATATAATTTTTTTTATTCCAGATCCAGAAAAGTATAACTGCTGCAGCTAAAAAAGTTGTAACAACCTGCCATTTACCAAGCAGGGTTATCCAGCGAAAAATAGAACTAAGGTCTGAATTTCTAAAAAGCACTAACGAACTTTCTATTTTTAAATCAATCTGAGTAATAATTTCAGAATTAATCAGATCTTCAACAATACCCCCAAATAATGCAAGGACGTAGATTAAAGAAATTGAAAGCAGAGTTAAGGGTAAACCTAAAAATTTGTTTTTATCAAATCTTTTTTCTAAAAATGAAAAGAATTTGCTGTGGTTTTCCATAAACTTCTGCAGCTCTGTGTTTGCCAAAATTGAATTTTTTATCGAATGCCCGATAGAAATAAAGATTTGATAAATTATTCTTCCCTGACGCACTGCAAACCATTTTAATAAATAAATAAGAATTATAAAAATAATAAAAACGCTGAAAAATAGGGTTACTCTTGTAGACCACAATGTAACCAGCTGCCAGGATCTGCCAAAGAAATATCCCAGAGCAATGTGAGTCCCTGCCCAGAAGAATCCACTCAAAATATTCCAGAATAAAAATATCTTTAGATCAAGTTCAAATACCCCTGCAATAAAGGGAACAATTGGCCTGACCCAGCCAATAAATCTTCCTAAAAAAACACCTTTTGCACCATACTTTTCAAAAAATTCTTTCCCCTTTGCTAATAGTTCTGGCTTAAAAAATCTATTTTCAGCTTTAAAAAATATTTTGTCACTTCCACCCAGACGAAAACTAAAACTATCTCCCAGAATAGAAGCTAAAACTGCAGAAATAAACAATATCTTTATATTTATAATCCCATGAGCAGCGAGAAAACCACCAACAATTACCGCAACACTTCCCGGAACAATCAGACCGATAAATGCAAAGGACTCAAAAAAAGCAAGTATAAATATTAAGAGATAACCAAAAATTGAGTAATTACTGATTAAGTTGATTAAATGATTATATAAATTTGTCATAAATATTACCTCTTTAACCTTTGTAAAATAGTCAGCAGATAGGCATAAGCAACATCAAGATTCATCCACCAGCGCAGTAGAGTACCTTTTAGAAATCCGTACTTTTTTTCTTTAAGAGTTTGATAGTATTCAAATTTCTCCCATCCATAGCCATTACCTCGTCTTTTAGCAATAAAATTAAGTCCAGCTTCTACACGATAACGATATTTAAAATGTTCCGGTAGTTTATTCCAGAGTTCACGTCTTACTGCGCGCTCACCAGAGTTAAGGGCAAATAAAGTTACTGCTTTCTGCATAAAGTTATTTCTTACCCCAATATACATATCATATTTTCTTTTAGCAACAGGTTGAATAATCTGAGCAACAATTTCAACTGTTAAATCTTTTAGATCAGCATCACAGAAGAATAATATATCTGCCTCAGTATTCTCAACTCCCTGCTGCATTGACTGAGCCTTCCCCCTGTTGGTATCATTTTTTATCAATTTAACTCTTTCAAATCTGCTCACCACTTCTGCAGTATTATCTGTTGAGCCGTCATCAATAACAATAATTTCGTTTAAAAACTCAGCCTGAGTTAAGACATCCAAAACCCGATCTATATTCTGAGCTTCATTATAAGCTGGAATAATAGCAGCTGTTGTATCCTCATTCTTATTTTTTTCTTTATTAATATTTTGATAAAAATCTGTAATATTTTTGTAAATTTCGGAACTTTTTTTCGAAAAAAATAGATTATGATTTTTATTATCTATAATTTCTATATAATGAGGAGCTTCAATTTTACGGCTGATATACCCAATTGCTTTATAATTGCCTATTGGATCATTTTTCGAATGAATTGTAAAAACTGGACATGTTATTTTAGAGAGTTCTTTTTCTAATAAATTATTTGCCTTTTTAATAATTTTTAATCCATTTGCATGCATTTGATTATAATAAAATGTGTTTTGGCGGATTTTCTCCTCTTCATCTGGTAATGGTTTTGTCCAGTACTTCTTAAAAAAACCAAGCAGTGATAAACCAGGAATATTAAAGGGAAATTTTAATTTATATGGTAAGCAGACATTAAACACTCCATCTACAGGAAATTTGCTGGCAAAATGCAGTGCCATTTGAGCTCCAAAAGAAACCCCCCCGAGAATAATTTCATCATATTTTTTTAAATCGCTTTTTAGTTCAGCTTCAATTTGATTAATAAAATCTTTTAAACCTATATTATCAAGGGCCTGGACTGTTCTACCATGTCCCTTGAGAAGCATTACTTTAACATTTACAGCAAGAGTATTACTTAAATATTCTGGTAAACCGTTAAAGTCTGTTGGACTCCCTGTATAACCATGGATTAAGAAAAATAAAGCTTTAGAATCATTTTTCAGCTCTATATTAATCATAGAATCAACTCCAATAATTGAATTAAATTCAATTTTAATTATCTCTTTTTAATATATTATGTCATTATATAATTAGTATAATGCCCCCTGATTACAATAATTAATTTGACAACTCAATCATATTAAAAATATATTAAAACCAAAGACAGATGAACAAAATTATAATTTTTTTGCGCTACCATTCCCAGAGAGGAATAGTCTGAAAATATCAGCTGAAAATCATACTATAGATTCTAGAATACTATCTCTTATAAATTTTGAGTTAGCCTTTTTGAATCCCAAAAAATTTTCTTATTTTATTTTTTGTTTCCACAAATTTTCTTCTCTTCTGGCGGGCTTCACTTACTTTTTGGTAGTAGTACTTCCAATTTCCCGGGGCATAATTTTTAAAGAAAATTTTCTTTTCCTGATCAGTAAATTTTAAACGCTTGAGATCATTTATCTTATCTTTTTCGGAAAGCTCGTCTTTAATCCGACCTCTATTCAAATCTATATAATACAGTTTTGGCTTAGTTTCAAAATCCTTAACCAGGATATTTCCGGCATGCAGATCATTATGAACAATATTGGCTTGATGCATTCTCTTAACTTCTTTTCCAAGCTGGGGCATCAGTTCTTTAATTTTATATCTTTCAGGATGCTCAAAATCCTTTGCAATATCCAGCATATTAAAATCATAATCAACATAATCAGTTAGATAATAACTGAAAATCAGCTCATTTGTTTTACCTCTTTTTTCTATTACAGCAAGTGGTTCCGGAGTTTTAAGTCCGGCTTCCTTTAAGGCTCTTGCTATTTTTAAAGAACGTTCTGCTTTAGAGGGAAGCAGGCGAAAGCGTAGTTGATCATAGGTCTTTTCAAGGTGAAATTCTTTTACTGCTATTTCCTTTCCCAAAATTTGATCATCGATTTTAGTAATTGTATTTCTTTTATCATATAGAACTTCTGCCTGATCTAAACTATTCATATTTATAAATTGATTTATAAAATTATCAAGCCATCTCTCTGAAATATCACTGCGGATCACTATATTTATTCCATCTTTTTGATAAGAAATAAACGAAGTATTTTTCAAATTCATTATAACTCATTTTCCTTTTCTTTTTTTATAAGATATAAATTACGGAGATAAATAAAAGATCCCGTTGACTGTCCTAAAATAAAAACAGGATCCCTTCTATGGACAGCATATACTAATAATATCAAACTTCCACAGATGCTGAGATACCAGAATGCAATCGGAATAACACTTTTTTTAGCTTTCTCAGAAGCAATCCACTGCACAAAAAATCTCATTCCAAACATTATTTGTCCCACAAACCCAACTACTAACCAAACCATATAATTAATCCTCCTTAAATCAGCAGCTCATAAAACGTTTTTTTATCTATTTATCACTATCACTACTGCCGTCATCTAAATATATAATTTTACAGTTATATTCTTTTTTCATTATTTCCCAGCAATTCTATTATCAGAATCTAAAGAACTGTTTGTTAAAAGAGGCTTTTCAATCAAAAGCAGCATGTCATCACTGCCAACCCTGTATTTATTAACTTTAAAACCCTGATAGTCATTCTGTTTAAAATTATCATATAATTTTTCAGCTTCATTAATTATTAAAATTTGATTTCCCTCAGAGTTAATAAACTCTCTTACCTCTTCTGCCTCAGAAAATATTTTATCATAATAGATTCCATTGTAAAAAACAAAGCCGCTGTCATTATTTAACGAACCCCATAATCCAACTTCTGCACTTTCATTATAGGCTGCTGCCAGATCTTCAGCCAGATATCTTTCAGATTTAACAGTATTTAGAGTTGGTAAAAATAAGGTTTTTAACATAATAATTAAAATTAAAGAAAACATAACTAAAGAACCAAACATGTATCTTTTTTTAGTAAAAATAGACAGCAAAAAGACAATCCCTGCTCCAGTGAATAAAAAATATAAAGACTGGTATAAAGTAAAAAAGCTGCTGTTTTTATTTAATTGAAAATCAAGTTCTTCTGCAATTAAAGCTTCTCCATTTAAATATAAGTAAATACCGACAGTTAAAAATAAGATTATTAAAATCAGCATCGGAATAATTATAGATTTTTTTTCTTTAATTTTGCCATTTAAATGCTGTTTAAAAAACCAGCCGACAATTATAGCAAAGAATGGGTATAGCTGCAGTAAATATACATTTCTCTTACTGCCAATCATAGAAAAAACAATAAAAATAACTAAAAACGAAACAACCGAAAAATCTAAAAGAGTATTTCTTTCATTTTTCAGCTTCTTATAATAATATAAAGCTGGAACAACAAAAAAGGACCAGGGTAAGGCAACCGCTGGAAAGTTAATCAGGTAATAATAAAAAGGCTGTGGATGTCCCTGAGAACCAGTAGAATAACCAACTAATTGATCTAAAACTGTAGTTTCAAAATAGGAATATCCTGCTTTTTGATAGGCAAAAAATAACCAGATTAATGCCGGCAGCACCATAAAAAACAGGGAGGCTAACCAGGGAATTTCCTTTAATTTTTTTGCTTTTTTATTTATTAATAAATAAACTGTCAGGGTAATAAAGGGTAAAATTGAGATAGGGCTTTTAACTACTGCCCCCAATCCCATCAGAAAAAAAGCAAATATAGTTGTTAATTTATTATTCTTAAAATCCGAATAATTATTAAATAATATTAATGCAGCCAGAGTAGTACAAAAAACCAGAGGAATATCTAAATTTATTTTCATAGCCAGCCAGAAAAAATTAATAGTTGTAGCAAGAATAATTGTGCTTAAAACAGCTGTTTTTAAACCATCTTTTTTGAGAACAAAATATGCTAAACTTAATAATAACAGAACTGAAATAATAATTCCAGGCATTCTAACTGCAGTTACTGAAAACTCTCCAGCTAATATTCCACTTAAGCCAATTAAATTGAAATATGTGGGTGGCTTTTCATAATAAATTCTATTATTTAAATGAGGAATTATCCAGTGATCATCAACAGCCGCCTCTCTCCCTACCTCAGCATATCTCGGCTCATCCGGAGACCATAGATCATAGGCTCCTATATTAAAAATATAGACTAAGAAGATACTAATTACCAGTATTAATATAGTTAAAGTCGCTTTTTTGTTTAATTCCAAAATATTATCCTCCCCATTTTACCAAATTTTTAAATTAAAACCCAAAAAAATGTTTTAATCATTAATTTATATCTCTTATAAATCTAATTATTATAGCATGATTAATAAATTTTCTGCAGCCATTCCACTTCTCTTTTTAAACCCTCTTCAAAAGAAACCCGAGGCTGATATCCTAATAGTTTCTCCGCTTTTGATGTGTCAGCAGAGGTATGTTTTACATCACCTTTAACTTTTTCTGTGTAATTGATTTCTGTCTCACAATTAGTTAGTTCTTTAATTAAATCTAGAGTCTCATTTAAAACTATGCCTCTGCCTGAACCACCAATATTAATAATTTCTCCCGCTGGCGCTTTTTTTGCAGCCAGAATATTAGCTCTAGCAATATCACCAACATAGGTAAAGTTACGGCTCTGTTTGCCATCTCCAAAAATATTTATTTCTCCCCCGGTTAAAAAAGCTTTAATAAAAATATGAAAAGCCATATCAGGTCTCTGTCCTTCTCCATAAACAGTAAAGTATCTTAGAGAAACAGCTGGTACCTTAAAATTCTTATAATATAGATAAGCCAAATTTTCTCCAGCTAATTTAGAAACTCCATAAGGAGAAACTGGCTGTAATCTATTTTTTTCCTGCATAGGTAACTGATCAGTATCACCATAAACTGAAGATGAGGAGGCATAAACAAATTTTTTGAGGTTTTCAGCATCTTTTGCCGCTTCCAGCAATTTCTGGGTTAGAAGAATATTGTTCTGATTGTATATCTCAAAATCTTCGCCCCAGCTGGAACGGACTCCCGCCTGAGCTGCCTGATGATATATATAATTTACATCTTTTAATAAATTTTGCAGATCAGTTTTTAAAAGATCCTTTTCGATAAAAGTAAAATTAGAATTATCTAATATAATTTCTATATTTCTTTCTTTTAAATCACGGGAATAATAATCAGTAAAACAATCTATACCAATTACCTCTTCCCCTGCCGCCAGTAATTTTTTTGCCAAATTAGAACCAATAAAACCTGCTGCTCCTGTTATTAAGTGTTTCAAAATGTTTGACCTCCAATATTTTTCTTATAATATTTTAAATTATATTGTCTTATCATTATACTCACAAAAAATATAGTTATCAAAGTTACTTCAGGTGCATGAAAATTGAAATCAACCATATTATAACTGAATTGTGCTAAAATAACTCCTAAAATCCCTATATTTATAAAATTACTATTCTTCATTATGGATAAAATATTTATTTTTAAAATTTTATAAAACAAATAAATAATCCCACCCAAACCAAAAATTCCTAGTTCAACAGCAAAATTAATAATCGCATTATGCAAATGTACATGGTGATAAGTTATTTTATCGAAATTATAGTAATTATATATTAACTCTGTATTATTAAATCCAATCCCCAACCAAAAATTATCTATAAAAACTTTCAAGCCATTTTTATACATTAAAATTCTTTGACTAACATTATGACTATTTAAATCACTTAATTGAATTAATCTCATTTTATAATCTTCTGGTAAAAAGTAAACTAAAAGAGTTAAAAGGATTATATAAATTATCAAATTTTTCTTGCTTTTTATAATGGAAATTATAAACAAAATAATTATAGTACTTAACAATGAACTTCTTGATAATGAAGAAAACAAACCAATCGTTCCCATAATCAGCCCCAAAACACTAAAAATTCTATATTTATTTTCTTTTGCAAATAATAATATAGAAAAGTTAAAAACAATAAACATCATCATTGTTGCACCTAATCTATTTGCATTATGAGTAAATCCGGTAGCCCTATTTATATTAAGAAAGAAATGTTGATAACCAGCAAATAGTGCTGCAATCATAGTTGAAAAACAATATAATCCCAATAATTTTTCAATATCTTTTTCTTGAACTATATTCAAAATTAAGAAATACATTAATATATAAGACAATACTGAACTCACAAATTTATCAATTACATAGAAATAACTATAGGCCCATATTGATGAAATTAATATAAATAAAGACAATAATAAAATGCCCTTGTCTAATTCCCCTGAATATAAGCTATACTTCTTTCCTAAAATCATATTAGTGATAAATAATAAAAACAATAAAGCTGCTAAAACATTCATAGCCCCAATAGATATTGGTATTGCAAAAACCCATACAAATAACAAAAATTTAATAATTTTATCTAAAATTCCAATCGTCTTTTTTCTAAATTCCATCAGAACAGCCCTTTCACTTTTTCTTATAAAAACATTTTTCTGTTTCATTAACTACTCTGGTAAAACTAAATCTTCTTTCAGCTGTTTCTCTTGCTCCTTTACTTAATTTTTTCAAATTAGCCTGCTGACACATCATCAACATTTTATCTGCGATACTCTCTACATTTTTATCTTTAGCTAAATACCCATTTTTACCCTCTTCAATAATCTCTGGCAGACTACTTGAATCAGTTGCTAATACTGGCAGACCAGCAGCTAAAGACTCTAAAACTACCCATGGACACCCTTCCCATAAAGCCGTATGCACCATAAAATCAGCTTGGCTTAAAATCTCAGGTATATCAGTTCTAAATCCAATAAATTTAACATACTTTTCTAAGCTCAACTCTACTACTAGATTTTTTAATTCAGACTCTTTCGGACCAGTACCAACTAATAATAAATTAAATTTGTCAAAACTATTCCGTAATTTATCTACTGCCTTTATCAAATATTTTTGACCTTTCTGTTTGCTAAGTCGTCCTATATTAACTAATAATAATTTGTTTTTATCAATTTTAAATTCCGAATAAATATTTTTTTTAATAGATACATTTTTATATTTATCTAAATTTACACCATTATAAATAAGTTTAACTTTTTTATCTGAAAAATCACTAAAATATTTTAACGATTTCGTCTTAGTAGCCTCTGAATTAGCAATAAAATAACTGATTTTATTTAATAAAAATTTATTATAAAATTTATTACTTATTGGCTTTGCACTCCCCCTGCGATATATAATATGTTCAACATCAGCTAAATTAGCAGCTATAGTTCCCAATTTAAATGTAGGAGAAGAACAAAAAAATAAAGTATCTATATCATTTTTTTTAAAATATTTAGATAAACTTAATATTTGAAAAGGATTAATAAACGCCGCAGAACTAATTCGAGCAATATTTTTAGTATTTAAACCAATTTTTTTAGCTTTTTTATATAATTTAGATTCTTCTCTGGAAATAATAAATATTTTATGTCCTTTTTTATTTAAAGCCTTTGCTATCTTAAAAATCCAGTTTTCTACTCCACCCCAATCATTCTCTCCACTATTATTCAAAAAAGCAACATTATTCATTAAGAAAATCCTTTCTACTTCTATAATATATTATTTATTTCCAATCAACTTATAATTCCTATGGCCACTTAAATAAATCTTACCTCCAAATTGACGTTCCAGTTTTTGTTCTATTGCAGTTATTATTTTAGTTTTAAGTTTTTCATGCTTATGTAATTCTCTTCTGGGATCAGGTTCACCGCTATACTGTAATTTATCTTCCCAATTCATTTTGGCCATCCAGTCCTGCATAACTTCTGGATGTGTTCCGCTATATGTAGGTAATTGATCTAGTGGGCCATAATCAAACTCATTAGCTTTAGTTTTATAAACTTTTTTTGCTTTTTCTTTGCCCCAATGGACTGAATTTAAAGCTTTACTTTTATCCTGCATATACTTAGGTGGCCTGACCCAGCCATAGTGAAAAATTTCTGCATTTGCATGTGCAGCTTTTATTCTTTCTCCATTTCTTCTAAAACCCTGAGCGCTATTATTTGATTCAATCTCTAAATTGTTTTTTATAACTCGGACTTCTCTTTTGTACCAACCGTGACTGATTTGATAATGATCATAATCACCCCAAAAGTGTCTATAATCAAAGACTAAGCCTTCAATTTTATCGTCATTTTGAAGTTCAATACATCTATCTTTAATAAGTGGTAAATATTTTTCATGAACAACTTCATCAGCCTGAACATAAAAACACCAGTCTCCCTCACAGGCATCTAAAGCAATATTAGTTTGAATAGCATTTACTCTGCCATTTACAAAGTCTTCTTCCTTCCAGACTGTATCAATAATTTTTATTTTATCACTATCAATGCTTTCTACCACCTCGCGAGTATTATCATCTTCATCTCCTTCACCAATCGCAATTATAAATTCATCACAAATAGGTAAAATAGATTTTATAGATTGTTTAATAGGATAATATAATTTTGTAGCATTACGAACCATTGAAAAACCACTAATTTTCATTATATCACTTCTTTTTAAATATTATTTTAAAAGTTCTTTTATCTTTTTTATCATTTTATCTAAAGTAAATTTATCTTTAATAACTTTTCTTCCCCTTTTTTCAAATCCATCCTTATCATTTTCCATCATCTTTAACACTTTATTCTTTATATCCTCTGGATTTCCAGCTTCAGCTAAATATCCTGTTTTTCCATCTACAATAATTTCAGATATATTACTGACATCAGTGCTTACAACCGGAAGTCCTGCTGCCATGGCCTCAGCTATAACAAAGCCAAAACCTTCCCAACGAGCTGTATGAACTAAAAAATCAAGACCAGGTAATAAATTATAAACATCATCTCTAAAACCAGTAAAAATTATGTAGTCACCCAAACCTTTATCACTAACTAAATTCTTGATTTCTGCTTCTCTTTCTCCATCACCAATTATTAAGACAACAAAATCATCTCTTTCTTTTTTTAATAATTCAACAGCTTCAATTAAAAATTCATGGCCTTTTTGATAATTCAAACGCCCAATATTACCTATAATAAATCTATCATTACCAATTCCAAATTCTTGATTCAAATCAATTGGATTCTCTAAGCCCTGATCAATCTTCTCAAGATCAATTCCGTTATATATTATTTTAATTTTTTCTTCATCCAACCACTGAGAGGTATGCCTTAAAATAGTCTCTTTAGTAGCCTTAGAATTAGCAATAATGTCAGTAGCACAGTCTTTGAGTAAAAATTTATTATAAAATCTATCTTTGATAGGAATAGCACTTCCCCGCCGATAAATAATCTTATCTAAACCAGCTATTTTACCGGTAACTCCACCAAACTTTAAGTCCTGAGACATATTTAAAAACATTATATCAATCTTTTTATCTTTTAGAAAGTTTATAAATTTTTTTGCCTTAAAAGGATTTAAAACTGTAATTCCACTTTTAACTTCAACTGCTTCAGTTTTAAGCCCAGCTTCTTTAGCTCTTTTATACAATTCTGTGTTCTTTCTGGCCGCTATATATATATTAAACTCTGGATCTTCATTTAAGATTCTAGCTGTAATAAATGTCCACTTTTCTCCTCCACCCCAAACGGGACAGCTATTTAGAAAAACAATGTTTTTCATTCATTATCATTCCCTAAATTATTTAATTCCCAGAGCTTCACTGCCTTTAAAAATTGATAAAAAATAGATAACAGAGATAAAATCAAACCCTGATGACCAAGCAAAAATCCTTTTTTGAAAATATATTTTTTTATAAATTCAATTAATGGACGGAGTAAAATATATGCTGTACCAACATTTTTCCCTCTGACAAATTTTTTCTGAGCATCCAGACTGGTATATTGATTCATTTTAGCTACATAACTTGCCAGATCTTGATATGTATAATGAATAAAATCATTTTCTAACTTCTTAATCTTACCGTTTATTTGAGGGGATTCATGTACTAAACCAGAATATCTATATTTGCTTTTAAATAATCTTAAAGTATAATCTGGATACCAGCCGCAGTATTTGATCCATTTACCTAAAAAGTAATTTTTACGTGCAATCTCATATCCTTCAGCTTCAGGTTGGTTCAAAGTCTCTATTATTTCATCTCTTAACTCCTCAGTAACTCTTTCATCTGCATCAATCACAAATACCCACTCAGACTCAATTTTATCCAGGCCAAAATTCCTTTGTGAAGCAAAGTCTTTAAATTTATTTTCATAAAAATCAACATTATCATACTGCCGACATATTTCCTCTGTTTGATCTTCGCTAAAAGAATCAACCACTACAATCTGCTCAATCCAGCTAATACTTTTTAAACACTCAGCGATATTAGATTCTTCATTATAGGTTAAGACTAAAGCACTTAGCTCATTCATCAAATCATTCCCTCAGCTTCAATTCTATCAACTACCATCTCCGGCTTCAACTCTCGCATGCATTTAAAATGCTCCAGCGGACATTCATGTTCTCCACAGGGGCGGCAGTTTAAATCAACATTCTTAAATAAAATATTATTTCCCTGACCTCTAGGAGCATACTTTTCCTCATCAGAAGGCCCAAAAATAGCAGCTGTATTTGTTCCCACTGCAGCAGCTACATGAACCGGGCCAGTATCACCGCTGATTACCAGTTCAGCTTTTTTTAAAACAGCCGCCAGCTCTAATAAAGAGGTCTTACCACTTAAATTATAAATCAGCTCTTTATTTTCTATCTTATTGCAAATATATTTTACTCGTTCGGTATCAGATAGCCCGCCTACAAAAAGAATTTTATAACCTTTAACTGCCAAAATATCTGCGACTTCTGCAAAATATTCCTCCGGCCAGCGTTTTGTTTTCCAGCTGCCGCCTGTATTTAAAACTATAAATTCACTTTCTAAACCAGGAGCTGCCAGCTTTTTATCAGCTTTCTGAATATGAGTTTGATCAACTCTTAAAACTGGATAAGCTGCCTGATTATCTTTAACTTCTATATTTTTATCCTTAAAATATTCCTCAAGCAGCTGGCTCTGCTGCAGCTGATTTAAAAATTTAAGATAAAATTCTATCATATGAGAAGAAATATCTTTTTCAACTTCCTCATCTAAAAATAAACCTCTACCCTGACCTCCATAACCAATACTTTTATCGGTAGAAATTAATTTTAAAAGCAGTGCAGTCCGCCAGTTCCCGTGAATATTAATTCCCAGCTGATAATTATTCATTTTCAACTTTTTAGCAAATTTATAGGAGCGGGCAGTAGTCCAATTTTTATTGTAGCTGTAAACATGATCTAAATTGGGGTTAACTCTCATAATTTCTGCAAAATTACTATTTGCTACCAGGTCAATCCTGGCCTCAGGAAAAAGCCGCCTTAAACCTTCAAAAAATGGATGCGCAAATAATAAATCTCCCAGATATAAAAGATCAACCACTATTATTCTTTTGATAGTTTCCATAATAACCATTCCCTGTATAAAATATACTATCCAACTTTGAGATAAGAGTTGAACAGGTTAAATATAATCTTAAAAGAAATTAAATGATTTTTATATTAGCTGAATGTTTTAGGCTAACAGCACAAATTATGTTTAGATATATTTTAATCATATATTTTCTTTTTAGCAAATACTTATATCTATAATCATATTTTAAAATTTGTGCTGTTAACCTAAAACTACTCCGCTTAATCATTTAATTTCTTTTTAGCAATCCTGAGTACCTGTTCAACAGTTATCGACTTCATGCACTGCAGCTTCCGACTGCAATGTTCATCCCAGCAGCGAATACACTCCAGACTATTATCCTGGATCACAGTATGCCCCTCACCATATGGGCCGTGGGTCTTCGGATCAGTTGGCCCCATCAACGCAATAACTGGAAGTTCCACCGCAGCTGCCAGATGAGTTGGTCCTGTATCTCCACCAATATACAAAGCAGCTCGTTTATAAATTTCAGTCAACTCTTCTAAGTCAGTTTTACCAGCCAGATTGCTGTAACTGCTGTCATCTACAGCAATAAAACTATCAACAGCCTCTCTATCAGATCTACCACCGGTAAAGATCACATAATAACCAGTCTTAATCAGCGCATTAGCTACCTGAAAATAACGTTCCAAAAACCAGTTTTTAGATTCCCAGGTTGTAAAGGGGTTAATTGCTACCAGTTTCTTATTTCGATCAATATCTTCTGCTTCAAATAAACGGCTCACCCTGCTCTTAATCACAGGTGTCATTTTCAAACCGTAATTAATTTCTTCAGTTTCTGCACCCAGAGCCGAAGCCAGATGCAGATTTCTTTCCACTTTATGCATCGATTTATCCGGAATTTCAACCCTGGCCTGATAAAACAAAGTGCTTAACTCTCTCCCATCAGCAGGACCCATCCTCAATCCCGGTTTGGATAAAAATCCGCTTAAAGAACTCTTAAATAACCCGTGCAGATCCAGGTTTAAATCATAATTTTGCTGCTTCATCTTTTTAAAAAAATTAAAAAATGATTTAACAGCTCCCACTATATCATTACTCAGCATCTCGCGCCACTCCTTTCGCGGCAGCAGAATAACATTATCCAGATAAGGATTTAATTCAACAAGTGGAAAAGCCTTAGCCTCTACCAGCCAGTCAATCTGAGCCTCCGGATACTTCTGTCGCAAAGCATAGGCAGCCGGTAAAGCATGGATCACATCTCCAATAGCACTTAATCTTGTAATTAGAATTTTCTCTACTTTTTTATCCAGCATTATAATCTTCTCCCTGCTCTAACAGCACATCAACCAGCTGCAGCTGTTTTCTAACTGCACCCCGGTTTTGATCAATTAATTCAGCTGCTTTTTCTGCTCTCTGCTTTCGATACTGGTCATTAGCCAGCAGCTGATATGTCTTTTCAAAAAAATCATCAGCATCTTCTATTTCAAAGGCTACTTCATTTTCTAAAAGAAAATCTCTTTCCTCTTTAAAATTATACATACTCTGACCAAATAACACAACTTTTGCTCTGGCAGCAGCCTCAATGACATTATGACCGCCCCGATCAATTAGAGAACCGCCAATGAAAACTAAATCAGCATAAAAATACAGCTGAGCCAGTTCCCCCATAGTGTCAATAATAATTACATCTGTATCCTCTGCCAGCTGAATCTCATTTCTTTTAAGTTCCGAATAGAGCACCGCTGCAGTTCCCTTTTCCCGACAGAGTTCTAAAAGTTCTTCCCTGCGTTCAACATAGCGGGGAGCAAGTAAAACCTTCAGCTTCTCAAAATCTGGTTTAAGCTGCTGGTAAAGATCTATAATCATCTCTTCTTCACCCTGATGAGTACTTCCGGCAGCCAGTACTTTTGTCTGATCCTTGATTTGGAAAAGTTTTCGTTTTTGAAAATATTCTTCTTTTGTCGGTAGATTCAGATCAATATCATATTTTAGATTGCCATTGATACAAACATGATCTTCTGCTGCACCAAGTTCTTTGATTTTTTCTGTAGCCTCCTGGTGCTGCATACTAAAAATATCAACCCGCTCTAACATATCTTCCAGAAGTGAGCCCAGAAATTTATACTGTCCAAAAGAATCATCACTAATTCGACCGCTGGCCAGCATAATCTGTGCCCCCTGTTTATCCAGAACTCTGATTAAATTGGGCCAGAGTTCAGTCTCAATCATAATAAATAAATCAGGCTGAAAAGTCTTAACTGACCTTTTGACAACCCAGTTTAAATCAAAGGGTAGATAAATAATTAAGTCAGCACCTTCAATTTTCTTTTTAGCTAATTTTTTACCGCTGGCAGTCATTGTAGAAAAAATGATCCTTGCTTCCGGATGCTTTTTTCTAATCTCAGCTGTTAATTTTTGAGCTGCAAGAGTTTCTCCTGCAGAGGCAGCCTGAATCCAGATTACCCGTGGTGCTGGAAATAAAAGATCTAAATTTTGATCATAAAAAGCAAAACGCTCTCTTAAATTAAGTTTTTCACCACTCTTTTTGCTCTTAAAATAATAATAGGGAAGTAAAAAAAATGTCAGAATAGATAATAATGAATTATAAACAAAATACATATTTCTCCCCTCCATAACACTAAAAAATTTATTACTCAAAATTTAACTGTATGTCTTCCAGCGTTTGTGCAGCCACATCCAATTAGCCGGCGCTTTTTTAATTTCATCTTCTGTAATTTTAACTAAAGCCTGCAGTTCTTTCTTTAATTCAGCCTCAGAAAGATCTTTACCGATCTTTCTGAGTGGATAAGCTATAAGTTCATGTTTTAACCAGCCGCGGCGGTGTAAAAAAACAGGTACAATTACAGCCCCTGTCCGCTGTGCAAATTCAACTGCTCCAGTATAAGTTGAAGCATCTCTTTCGAAAAATTTAAGCTTCCAGCCCCGTCCCCGGGCATCCTGATCCCCTAAAAAAGCCACTACCTTATTTTGCTTTAAACTTTTAAAAACCTTACGCACGGCAAGACCTTTGGGAATAACACCTACTCCACTATTTTCTCTAATCTGATTAATTTTTTTATCAAAAAGTGAGTTATTTTGCTCTCTAGCAATAGCATCAATTGAATATCCTTTTTTATCCAGAATAGCCCCCAGTAATTCCCAGTTGCCAAAATGACCGGTATACAGGATAACACCATTTCCTTCAGCTGCTGCCGCCTCTAGATATTCTAGACCCGTAAATTCAACCATTTCTTCTATATCTTCTCTGCTGAAAGTATCCTGCTTTAAAAATTCGGTAAAATTATAACCCAAATTTAAATAGACTTCTTTAAGCAGAGATTTTGCTTCCTGATCATTTAAAGCTAACGCTTTTTTTAAATTAGAAACCACAATTTTTCGGCGTTTAGAGGTTAATAGATATGCTAATTTAGCCACTGCTCTACCTAAATATCGACCGGTTACTGGTGGAAGATGAATCAGCAAAAATCTTATTATATTGTAAAAAAACATTGATATTTTATCCTTCATTTTTAGCCTCTTTTATCTTTCATAATTTCAAAATGAAATTTATTTTTAAAAAACCTTTGCTCTCAATAAGTCCTGAAAATTAAGCATAGCTACCGGCTTCTCCTCTTCTACAACAGGTAAATCATTAATTTCTTTGGCCTCCATAATCTGTAAGGCCTCTGCTGCCAGTCTGTCCGGTGCAATAGAAATTGGATCGACAGTCATGTAGTCTTTAACCGGGCGGTCAATAAAATCTGATGATTTTTCTAAAAGTCGGCGGATATCACCGTCAGTAATTATTCCCTTCAGCTTACCTTCCTGATCAACAATAGAGGTTGAACCCATCCGACTTTTGGTCATTTTAAATAAGGCTTCTCTGACTGAAGTCTCAATCTTTACCACCGGGTTCTGCTCTCTAATTTTAATTACATCTCTAACTTTAGTCAGCAGTTTTCTACCTAAAGAACCGCCCGGATGATAGAGGGCAAAATCTTCGGGTGTAAAACCATGGTAAGTTGAGAGAGCAATTGCCAGAGCATCTCCCAGTGCAATAGCAGCAGTTGTACTGGCAGTAGGTGCCAGGTTGTGAGGACAGGCCTCTGTAATTACATCTGCCTTCAAAATTAAATCAGCATGTTCAGCCAGGGTTGAATCACCATTACCTGTCAGAGCAATTAGAGTTACCCCAATTCTCCTCAAAGAAGGGATTAAGGAAATCACCTCATCTGTTTCTCCACTATTGGAAACAGCAATTACTACATCTCCGGCTCTGATCATTCCCAGGTCACCGTGCAGGCCTTCTCCAGCGTGGACAAAAAAGGCTGAAGTACCGGTGCTGGAAAATGTTGCAGCCAGCTTTTTGGCCACCAGTCCTGTTTTGCCAACTCCAGTGAAAACAACTCTTCCCTCTGAGTCAATTATCAGCTCCATTGCTTTTTTAAAACTGCCGTCCAGTTCTTCTTTTAATTTTAAAACTGCATCTGCCTCTATCTGCAGAGCATTTTTGGCCTCTTCAAGTCCACTCTTTAATTTGTCTTCTCTACTGTTTTTTGTCATTTTATTCACCCGAGTTTTAATAATTTATTTCCGAACAGTTTTTCACAGCTGAATCAACTGCCAGTCCCTGTTTTAAAATTCCTTCCAGCTGCTCTAAAGGAATCATATTGGCTCCATCACTTTTGGCAGCAGCAGGATTATCGTGAACTTCCATAAATAAGGAATCAATCCCGGCCGCCAGTGCAGCCCTCATTAAATAGGGTACATATTCCTTTTCTCCACCTGAGCTGTCCCCTGCTCCACCTGGAAGCTGGACAGCATGAGTGGCATCAAAAACAACCGGATAACCAGTTTTACGCATCCGGGGCAGTGAACGCATATCTACCACTAAATTATTATAACCAAAAGAAACTCCTCTTTCGGTCAGCAGAATCCGCTGATTACCTGTGCTCTCAATTTTATTTACAACCTGATCAATATCCCAGGGTGCCAGAAATTGGCCTTTTTTAACATTAATTATACTGCCCGTTTTACCGGCTGCGGTCAGCATATCTGTCTGTCTGGACAAAAAGGCAGGAATCTGCATAATATCTAAAACTTCCGCTGCTGCTGCAGCCTGCTCTGGTAAATGAATATCCGAAATCACAGGTAAGTCAAATTCTTTTTTGACCTTCTCTAAAATTCTTAAACCTGTTTCCAGTCCCGGTCCCCGGTAAGATTCTATAGAAGAACGGTTGGCTTTATCAAAAGAAGCTTTAAAAACATAGGGAATTCCCAGCTTTTCTGTAATCTTTTTGATTCCTTCTGCAATTCTCAGCACTCTAGCTTCTTCTTCAATTGCACAGGGTCCTGCTAAAAGTACAAATGGTCTTTCCTGATCACCAAATATAATATCATCATTTAATTTGACCTTTTTTTGCATTTTTACCTCCATCTCAAATTTAAATTTCTCTTAAACCAGGTTTTTTGCTAATTAATACTAAAAGGAACAAATATCTGACTGAATCAAAATCAACTATCAAGTCTTCTGGCCTTAATTTCTGCTTCAACCAGCTCAATATCTTCTCTGCGGTCAACCCCGATTAACTTCGCCTCTGTTTCCAGAACCTTTATCTGAAAACCATTCTCCAGGGCCCGCAGCTGTTCTAAAGACTCCGCCTTTTCTAAAGGAGTCTGCTCCATCCGGGCATACTGCAGCAGAAAGTCTCTGCGGTAAACATAAAGTCCAATATGCTGATAGTAATACTGAGCCTCTGGTTCAGCACTTCGATAATAGGGGACTGGCGAGCGAGAAAAATATAGAGCATAGTCATTTTGATCAGTAATAACCTTAACCAGATCTGGATTTTTTGCTTCCTCAGCTGTAATTTTTCTTTTTAAAGTACTCATTTTAAGCTCAACTTCTTTGGTAAAAGGCTTTAAAGCCCGGGCAATACTTTCTGCTTTAATCAGCGGTTCATCCCCCTGGATATTCACAATTAAATCAGCTTTAATTTCAGCAGCAGCCTCAGCAATTCTATCAGTTCCACTCTGATGCTGAGCTGAAGTCATAATTGCTCTGCCGCCGGCCTTTTTCACCCGGTTTTTGATCCTCACATCATCTGTAGCAACATAAACCTCATCTATAAGTTCACAACTTTCTGCTGCTTTCAGAACCCACACAATCATTGGTTGGCCCATAATTTCTGCCAGTGCTTTCCCTGGAAAACGCCTGGAAGCATAACGAGCAGGAATCACAGCAGCAGTTTTAAGTTTAGACATTAAAAATCCACCTCAACTCTTTATTTCGCTTTTCCATGTTTAATCCTGTCTTTAACAATCTCCAGTAATTGTTCCCTGTTCTCAACTGCCAGAGAAATCTTAAGATAATAAAAAGGTAGTTCTCCAATCATCTCTGCAAAATCAAATAATTTAACAGCGTCTTTTTCTGTGGTCAAAATCAAATCTGCCTGTGAGTCAGAATACTGATCAAGCAGAGTCAATAAATCCTCTTTTTGATAATTGTAATGATCTTTAAAGATTCTATAACTTACCAATTTTGCTCCGGCGCTTTCTATACTTTTTTTAAAAGCTTCAGGACTTCCAATTCCGGAAAAAGCAAAAACCTTTTTCTCCTTTAAAAAGTCAAGAGATTCTTTTTCCTGTGAAGCAACAGAAACACAGCTATCCAGGCTGGTTTCTGCCCTAAAGATACCTTTATTTGAAGGGCTGAGAGTATTTAAAGAATTCTTCAGCTCCTTAATCCGGCTTAAATCAACATTTTCACTCCTATTTAAAAGAAAAAGATCGGCTCTTTTTAAAGCAGCAAAAGGTTCTCTTAACAACCCTGCCGGCAGCACTCGATTATTAGAAAAAGGTTCTTCAGCATCAATTAAGACTATGTCCGCATTCCGCTTTAATTGATAGTGCTGAAATCCATCATCAAGCAAAATTAATTCTGCCCCCCGGTCTTCTGCAAGTTTTGTACCCTGATATCTATTGGCAGAACGGATAAAAATAAGCTGCTCACTGCTGCGGGCCAGCATAAAAAGTTCATCCCCGGCCTCTGCGGCATCAGCATAGAGTTGATCATCATCTTTAATCAAAAATGGCTCTTCG
>JASMSZ010000101.1:0-1212 GCA_041694515.1 Halanaerobium sp. | reverse complement strand
AATATCTTGATCAGGCAGTAAAAATTATTTTAGCAAAAGATCTTCCTAATTTCGATACCTTAATTAAAAATATAGAGAATAATAGTGATTTAGAAAATATGTGTGTAGATTTGATTGTAGATGGTAGAAAAATTACTTATAATTCAGATAATCCAACAATAGAAAAGGGAGAACTTTACGGTATCTTTAAAAATGATAGCGGCAGCTTAAAAATTCATAATAGGATTTATGAGCAGCGAATTTACAATTATTTAATATCCAAAATAGAAAATTCAATGGAAAGTGATGCTTTTGATTTCAGAGATAGTTTTATCGATAATGGTCAGCTTAACTTAAAAGCAGTACTGGAGCGTTTTCAGGTTTTCATAAAAGAACAGTATAGTGATCGGGATAGAGATTTTTTAGAAAGAAATGGCCGTTTAATTTTTCTCGCTTTTTTAAAACCAATTATAAATGGTAAAGGATTTGATTTCAAAGAAGTGCAGATTTCTCAGGAAAAAAGGCTTGATGTGGTAGTTACTTATCTTGAACAGAAATTCATTGTCGAATTGAAAATCTGGCGGGGAGAAGAATATCACCAGCAGGGATTAAAACAGTTGGCTGAGTATTTGGAAAGCCAGAATATGGAGCAGGGCTATCTTTTGAGTTTTAATTTTAATCAGAATAAGGAATACAGGGATGAAGAACTGGAAGTAGGCAATAAAAAAATCTTTGCTTACTGGGTTTAATGTCACTGCGGTATTTAAAGGTGGCTGAGGCTCACTGCGGTGAAATCACGGTGGAAAATAGAATAAAATTAGCATCTCAATTGGAGATTATTCACTCTCAGAGAAACTTCATTTTGTTCAGTTAATGATGGAGTTTTTCTGGGGGTTTTTTGTATAAGGAATAAGAAAAGTTGTGTAAATTTAGTTTTAATGATAAACCTGAATCCGTATGAACCAGAGTATAGGCACTTAAAATTGTAAAAAATTAAAATTTGAGCAATAAATAATTCAATTTAATAGGCTGAACTGTATTTTAATGGCTATTCATAGAAAAACTCCTTTTGAAGTCACCGGAGGGCAGTCTTTCTAAATCCATATCAGTTTTAATTTCACTGTGAAACTGCTCGCAGGTACCGTGTTTGTGGTAAAGTTCAATTACTTCATCATCTGCAGCATTAAGGTTAACCCAGTAAAGATCGAGTTCTAGATCAGGGACCAGATGAAG
>JASMSZ010000100.1:0-2703 GCA_041694515.1 Halanaerobium sp. | reverse complement strand
CTCACCTTCTGGCAGGGCCCTTAAAAAAAGCAGCTCTAAAAAATGGAGCTAATATTAAAATCCTTACTTCGAGATATTTAAACATAACTGAACCATCAGCTCTCTATCTTTTAAAAGATAAACTGGGAGATCTGGCAGAACTTAAGTTTTTTGCTGATCAGGAAAGGGATTCTCAGGATATTTCTTTTCACCCCAAGGCCTATTTTTTTAAAAATAAAAGTGAAGAAATTATATTTATTGGGTCCTCAAATATTTCTTATTCTGCCCTTCACGGTGGAATTGAGTGGAACTACCGACTGGAAAGAGAAAAAGATGAGGAGGCTTTTAAGGAGTTTACAGAGGAATTTAATGACCTCTATAATAACTATTCAGTAGAAATTACAGATCAGCTTTTAAAAAACTATGCTGCAGATTGGGTTAAACCTTCAATCAGCAGAGAAGTTGATAAAGCAGCTTACATAAAAAAGGAAAAAGATTATCAGGATCATAAAGATAAAGTTCAGAAAGAGAAGCAAAAACCTAAACCCCGGGGAGCCCAGATAGAGGCTCTTTATGAGCTCAGGCTGGCCCGGGAAGAAGGATATCAGGAAGGAATTGTGGCAGCTGCGACGGGAGTCGGGAAAACTTATCTGGCAGCTATCTAAATGTACTGGAATATTTTGAAACAGATTTTCTACTCGGTTTGACAGCAACTCCCTACAGAATGGATAACAAGGATATTTTTGAACTCTGCAGCAATAACAAGATCTATGAGATTGACTTAAGGACTGCAATCAACCGGGACCTGCTGGTTCCCTTTGAATATTTTGGTATCTATGACCAGGAAGTCGATTATGAAGGGATCAGCTATCAGAATGGTAAATATAATGGAAAAGAGCTGGAAAAGGCACTTTCTACCCACAAAAGAGCTGATTTAATCCATAATAATTACAAGAAGAGATCCGGTAAAAGAACTTTAGGCTTCTGTTCTTCAATTGAGCATGCTAAATATATGACAGAGTATTTTAATCAGCAGGGAGTCAAGGCAGTAACAGTTCATTCCGGGGCTGATCAGGGTCCATATTTTATGGAGCGTAAAGAGGCTGTTAAAAAACTGCGTCAGGCTGAGATTGAAATGATTTTTGCGGTTGATATCTTTAATGAGGGTGTAGATATACCTGAACTTGATACGGTACTCTTTCTGAGACCGACAGAATCTTATGTTGTCTTCTTACAGCAGCTGGGAAGGGGTCTGCGCAAGGTTGAAAGGAAGGAAAAGCTTAAAGTTTTAGATTTTATCGGTAATTATAAGCGGGCTTATTATCTGCCCCTGCTCTTAGCTGGAGAAAACCCAATGGAAGCTGATAATAAGAGATATCAGCAGGCGGAAGAATTTGAATATCCTGAAGGCTGTCGGGTTAATTTTGATTTCCAGCTTTTAGATTTATTTGCAGAAATGAAGAAAAATGATCCTCTGGAAGAGAGAATGAAAAATGAATACTTCAGATTAAAGTCTGAACTGAATAGAAGACCGATGAGGCTTGATTTATATCAGGGAACTGATCTTGAGATTAAAAAATTTTTAAACAGCCGCTATTATGACAAAGGGTATTTAAGATTTCTGGCTGAAATAGATGAGTTAACTGCAGCTGAAAAAAGCTGGTTTGATACAATTGCGGAAGAGTTTTTAGTTGAAATAGAAAGTACAAGAATGAACAAATTATATAAGATTCCAGTTTTAAAAGCACTGATTAAGGATGGTAAGTTAAGAATGAAGGCTCCGATAGAAGAAGTTGGCCAGTCATTTTTGAACTTTTATCACGATAATCCCAGAATGCAGAAAGATCTGGATGGGAAAAAACATCAGGGCTGGCAGCAGTGGGATCAGCAGAGATTTATCAAAGAAGCGGAAAAGAATCCTGTAAAATATCTTTCTAAACGGAAGTTCTTTAATTATGATGAGGTAAATAAGGAATTTTATTTAAATCAGAAGCTGGAAGAATTTATTAACCAGGATTTAACTGAGCATTTTAAAGATATAGTAGAACTTAGAAAACTAAAATATTACAATAGACGTTTAAAATAGAGGTGAGAATACAATGAGCTGTGTATTTTGTGAGTATCCAGAGAAAGATTATATTATAGAAAATGAGCTGGCATTTGCGATATATGATAAATTTCCAGTCAATGAAGGGCATATACTGGCGATTTCAAAGCGGCATTTTGCCAATTATTTTGAAGCGACTGAAGCAGAAATTATGGCCATTTTTCAACTGACAAAGGAGTGCAAAAAGATCTTAGAGGAAGAATATACTCCTGATGGTTACAATATCGGGTTCAATATTAATTATGCCGGCGGCCAGACTGTAATGCACATCCATCAGCATATTATACCCCGCTATGAAGGAGATATTGATAATCCTAGAGGTGGAATTAGAAAGCTGAAGAAGCAGCTGGTTTATTATGATGGATGAAGATATTGAAAGTAGATTAGGGGGCTAATATAATGAAAAATTGGGATGAATTTGATCAAATAGTAAAGTCATCTATGTCAGAAGAAGAGTATGAGCGTCATATTTTAATATCTAAAATTTCAGCTGATTTAATAAGATTAAGACTTGAACAAAATATGACTCAAACAGATTTGGCGGAAAAATCTGGACTAAAACAATCAGCAATTGCTAGACTGGAGTCAGAAGAAGTGCTGCCTAAATTAAGTACACT
>JASMSZ010000099.1:0-8824 GCA_041694515.1 Halanaerobium sp. | reverse complement strand
TCGTGTGCATCCTGTAAAATATCTGCCATTGGAACTAAGTTCATAATTAATTTCCTCCTTATTAAATATTAATCCAGGGTCTTTTAAAAATTATTTGGTTTTCCCTGAATAGTATGCAGCTGCACTTTGTTAAGCTGCCTTAGATTTTTTAAATCATTCTGGTTAACAGCATCTATATTTAAGTGCGAACCACAGTTGTTACAAATTAGTTGAATTTTGTCAGAAAACAATTCTATGTTTATCTCATCACTGCCGCATTTACAGCTTAAGGCTCCATCTGCAGCAATGTCATGAATCAAATCAAGTGACTGCAGCATAACATCCGGATTTTTGAAATCATCAAAACCAAGTTCTGCTGCCATTAACTCCAGGTCCTGTTTTTCCTTTTTAATTTCCTCGTTTACTAAAGGTGGGGGACCAAAAAATCCCGGATTCAGACCTGTCTCCCTGCAGGAAAGAGGATTTAACCCATTTGAACGCCAGAATTTCTGAGCTGAAACTGTAATTTTGTGAGCCTTATTACAGTGCAGACAGAAATAATTGATCTGTATCTGAGAATTTTCTTTTCTTTTAAGTGCAGCTTTTTCTGCTCCACAGCTGCAGCTCAGCTGCTTTAATTCTCCTGCTGGTAGTTCAAAAATAT
This sequence comes from Halanaerobium sp., assembly GCA_041694515.1. Lineage (GTDB taxonomy): Bacteria > Bacillota > Halanaerobiia > Halanaerobiales > Halanaerobiaceae > Halanaerobium. The sequence goes on along the minus strand of JASMSZ010000099.1, from coordinate 8,181 downwards.
TAACTTTTTCCTTTTCCAGACAACCACAGGCAGGACAGCTCAAAGCAATTGTTGTTGAAAGATTGATTAACATTATTTATCCCGGCCTGTAAACTTGAGGCCAGGTCTTCACCTCCTTAACCTAATTATTCTTCATTAGTTCTAAAAATCCTTTTTTGAATCTCAAAAATTAGGTTAAGTGTTAAGAATCATTTAATTATCTTCTTTAACAATTTGCTTCATTTCTCTAATTCTCACTCTATGTTCTTCGGTTTTAAAACACTCAGCGAAAGCTTCACTTTCATACTCATATCCCGCTTTTGAAGCTTCTACATACTTTTTATTAACAGCAGTTTTGATCAGCCTTACAGCTTTAGTAGAACGGTCAGTTATCTCCAGGGCCAGTTCTCTAGCCTCCGAAAGCAGACTCCGGGGAGTAACCACTTTATTGATCAAACCCAGCTCATAAGCCAGAGCAGCATCAATAATATCACCTGTATATAATAATTCTTTGGCTTCAGCCTCCCCAATCAGGCGCGGCAGCCTCTGTGTTCCACCAAAAGCAGGTATAATACCAAGTTTAACCTCCGGCTGCCCAAAGCGGGAGCGGGTTGAAGCAAGTCGAATATCACAGGCTAAGGTAATTTCCATACCTCCACCAAGTGCATATCCGTCTACAGCTGCAATTACAACAGTGCCGCTGCTTTCAATTAAACTACATAAGTTCTGTCCTTTTTGCGATAACTTTTTTGCCTGCTCACTATTTAAGGTTTCCAGATAATCAATATCTCCACCAACAGAAAAAGCTCTACTGCCTTCCGATGTTAAAATTATAGCTGCTGTCTTTTCAGCTGCAAAAAGCTCCTCTAAAGTTTGAGCCAGCTGATCTAACAACTCTTCATTATAGGCATTTAAAACCTGTGGTCGATTAATAGTCACAGTTGCTACTGGTGAATCAAAGTCACATTTTACTAAATCACCTGCCATGCTTTTTCCCCCTATTCTTTATATTCTAGTGCCGCCCTGATAAAGCTGACAAATAAAGGATGTGGTCTATTTGGACGTGATTTGAATTCAGGATGAAACTGAACACCGACAAACCAGGGATGATCTGGTACTTCAACTATCTCTACCAGTCTCTCATCTGGGGATAATCCACTTAAGACCATACCCGCCTCTTCGATTTGTTCCCGATAATGATTGTTAAATTCGTACCGATGGCGGTGTCTCTCATAGATAACCTCTTCCTGGTAAGCATCACGACTGATGCTCTCTTCCTTCAATTTGCAGGGGTAAAGACCCAGACGCATAGTTCCACCCATATCTTCAACATCATGCTGATCCGGCATTAAAGCAATTACGGGTTCCTTTTCTTCCTGGTCAAATTCACTGCTGTTGGCATCTTCTAACTGCAGTTCATGGCGTGCATACTCGATTACTGCACACTGCATTCCCAGACAAATTCCAAAATAGGGCACCTTATTTTTGCGGGCATATTCTACAGCTTTTAGCTTGCCTTCAATTCCGCGATCTCCAAAACCACCGGGAACTAAAATACCATCGAGCTCTGCCAGTTCTTTTTCTGCCTGAGCTGAATTTTCCAGCTCCTCTGCATAAATATATTCTATTTCCACTTCACAGTTGTTAGCAATACCGGCATGGGTAAATGATTCGGCAATACTTATGTAAGCATCTGGAAGTTCAACATACTTACCTACTATCCCGATTTTAACCTGATGATCACGGTCTTTAATTTTATCTACCAGTTCAATCCAGTTATCCAGATCAGCTTCCTGCACCCTATCTTCTAATTTTAATTTCTTGATTACATTTTCAGCCATACCCTCTTCTTCCAGCATTAAAGGTACTTCGTAGATATGCTCTGCATCAATCAGCTGGATAACATCCTCTTTTTCCACATTTCCAAAAAGCGAAATTTTATTTCTGACTTCCTGAGTCAGCTCCCACTCAGAACGGCAGACAACTATATCAGGCTGAATACCTATCCCGCGCATTTCCTTAATGCTGTGCTGGGTTGGTTTTGTTTTCAGCTCACCTGCTGCTTTTAAATAAGGGATCAGTGTACAGTGTAAATAAAGAATATTATCTCTACCCAGATCATTTTTCAGCTGTCTAATTGCTTCTAAAAAAGGCAGACTTTCAATATCACCAACTGTACCTCCAATTTCGGTCAGCACTACATCGGCATTAGTTTCTCTACCTACTCTGGTTATCCGTTCTTTAATCTCATCTGTAATATGAGGAATCACCTGCACAGTTGCACCCAGATAATCTCCCCGGCGTTCCTTTTGAATAACCGATCCGTAAATCTTACCGGTCGTTACATTGTTGCTCTGACTTAAATTAGTATCAATAAAACGCTCATAATGGCCTAAATCCAGATCTGTTTCGGCACCATCATCAGTTACAAAAACCTCACCGTGCTGATAGGGACTCATTGTGCCTGGATCATAATTGATGTAAGGATCGAATTTCTGAATACTGATCTTAAGACCTCTACTTTTAAGCAGACGGCCCAGGGAAGCTGCAGTTATCCCTTTACCAAGAGCAGAAACCACCCCTCCTGTTACGAAAATATACTTGGTCATTTTTGCTATCTCCTCCACTTTTAATCTTTAAAATTAGTTTTAAGTATTTACTACATCTGCTCCGGTGCACTGATTCCCAGCAGGGTTAAAACATTCTTTAATACCTGGCGGGCGGCATTAACTAAATAAAGTCTTGCCTGAGCTAAGCTTTCATTATCTGTATTTACCCGGCAATTATTATAGAACGAATGGAAAGCAGTTGCAAGGTCATAGGCATAAGTTGTCAGGTGATGAGGCTGTCTGGACTCAGCAATCCGTTTGATTTCTTCCGGAAATTTAGCCAGCATTTTCATTAAATCAATTTCAGCTTCATTGGTTAAAAGATTAAGATTTTCAGCATCTGCTTCCAGCTCAGCATTATCTATTATACTGTGAATTCTGGCATGAGCATACTGTACATAATAAACTGGATTATTACTTGATTCTTCCTTGGCAAGTTCCAGATCAAAATCAAGGTGGCTGTCCGTACTGCGCATTACATAATAATAACGGGCTGCATCTGTCCCCACTTCCTGATTCACTTCATTCATGGTCACAAAACTGCCTGCTCTTTTAGACATCGGCATCTTTTTCCCTCTGCGAAGCAGGGTAACCATCTGAACCACAATTACCTCCAGGGTATCCTGATCATAACCAAAGGCTTCAATTACAGCCTTCATCCGCGGGATATAACCGTGGTGGTCAGCTCCCCAGACATTAATCAGTTTATCAAAACCGCGCTCCAGCTTATCTAAATGATAAGCCATATCTGCAGCCAGATAGGTTGGAGAACCATCTGATTTAATAATAACTCGATCTTTATCATCACCAAATTCAGTTGATTTAAACCAGAGGGCATCTCCTTTTTCGAAAATATGTCCTTTATTATGCAGCAGCTTAATTGCCTGCTCAATTTTATCAGGATGCAGAGTTCGCTCACTAAACCAGCTGTCAAAAACAATTCCAAATTCTTTTAAATCATGCTCAATATTTTTAAGCATTTCCTGATAGGCATATTCACGGCAGATTTTCAGCCTTTCTGACTTATCTTTTTCCATTAAATCCGAACCATACTGCTCATATAAATCCTGTGCAATCTCTTTAACATACTCACCTGCATAAACATCTTCGGGCATTTTTATTTCTTCTCCGAGAAGCTCTCTGTATCTTAAAAGAGTTGACTCACCTAAAATATCCATCTGGTTTCCGGCATCATTGATGTAATATTCTCGTTCTACATCAAAGCCCGCAGCCTCCATAACCGAAGCAGTGACATCTCCAACAACCGCTCCCCGGCTGTGACCAACATGGAGTGGACCAGTTGGATTAGCAGAAACAAACTCAATCTGAACTTTTTTTCCTCTACCAGCATCTATTCTACCATAATCTTCTGCTCGTTTAGTAATCAGCTTCAGATTATTCCAGAGCCAGGCATTTTTTAGTTTAAAATTAATAAAACCCGGGCCAGCTATACTGATTTCTTCTACAACTTCACTTTCAAAATTCTCAACTATTATTTCGGCAATCTGACGGGGGTTCATCCCTGCCTGTCCTGCTAAAACCATTGCCAGATTGGTAGCATAGTCACCGTGACCTTTTTCCCGGGGTACCTCAATTGAAACCGCAGGCACCTTTTCTAAATCTAAATCTCCCTCAAAAATAGCTTTTTTTACACTTTCGACCAGAAAACTGATCAACTCAGCTTCCACTGCGGCCTGTAAATTTTTCTGCAAAACAATAAACCTCCCATTAATTTCCCTTTAATATTTTATAATTAATTTTTAAATGGTGTTCAGCATTTAATTCTCCACCCAAAAAGACCTGATAATTAATTCTAATCAGTCCGGCATTCTCGCTGATTTCCATTTCCAATCTCTTAGTTTTAACTGCCATTTTAATCTCACCATAGGCAGTTTTAAAATATCCTTCCTGCTTCTTTCCTATTACAAAATCCTGTTTCATAGCTGCAGGCTGGTGTCGCAAAAGCAGAACTCGTTCCCGCTCCGGATCAATTTTGACAACAGTCCGGGCTCCATCCATACCTTCGGCATCATCCTGATAGCTTAAATAAAGTTTTTCATTTTTAATATAAAATTCGCCCTGGTACTGATTATTTAGCCTCTGTTTTTCCTGATCATCAATAATTTGCTGTACATTTTCTAATTTAATAGAAACATTTTTACTCATTCTTTATTAATTCACTCCAGAATATTATAATTTGAAAAAACCACAGCCCAAATTTTAACTGCGGTTTTTAAATTCTATATTTTAAGATTTTTACCAAATTCTACTGCTGATTGGTGGTCCTTAATTGCCTTGAAATTTTTAACTATACAGCCCTGTGATTCCAGAGCTGACATTACTTTTTTTAAAGACTTATTCGTTGCAAAAAAGCGAGGTTTAACATAGGCGACAGCATCCCTGCCGACAGTTCTTTTAGCTTCTGAAAGAAACTTAGTTAAAGATTGATCTATCTTTCCCCGAAAAATTCCCTCAGTTGTGCTGCCTGCTACAATCAAATCATAGGGATAAAAGGAAACCCCATTACCAATATCTTTAGTATTTTTTAAATCAACTCTAAATCCCTGGGCTTCTGCCCCTTCTTTAATTCCTTCTGCTATCTCCGTCAGATCAGCATCAGGTGTATGGATAACTAATAAACGCTGCACTCATAACCCTCCTTTTTTAATCAATCTTAATTTTATCATAAAACTTTATACTTTTACAGGGTTATCTGCAAGAAAATATAAAAAACCCCTCTTCTATCTTAAAATAGAGAGAGAGGTTTTGAAATTTGATTAAAATTTATTATTTTAAACCTAATTTTTTTACAAGTTTATCCTTAGGCATATATCCTACCAGTTTATCTACAACCTTACCATCTTCCAAAACTAACATGGTGGGGATACTCATGATTCCATATCTGGAAGCAGTTTGCTGATTTTCGTCAACATTTAATTTAACAACCTTAATCTGGTCACCATAATCTCCTGCTACATCCTCTAAGACAGGGGCTGCCATTCTACAGGGGCCGCACCATTCTGCCCAAAAATCAACTAAAACTTTTTTGTCAGCACTTAAAACTTCACTGTTAAAGTTATCATCTGTTACTTTTAGCGGTTTACTCATTATAAAATTTCCTCCTGTTGTGTGAAATTATTTATTTGTACCCGGTACAAAAAGGCCTTTTTGTACCGGGTACATGTGAATTAAAATACAAAATCTTTAATTTAGCTGGCTGCTTTTGCTAAATCCTTAATTTTCTTTAAAATTGTTTTGGCTGGAACTGCACCAACCTGCTCTTCTGCACCTGAGTTAATAACTGTTTTTGGTACTCCGGAGACATTAAAGCTTGCGGAAAGTTCTTCAAACTCCACTGCCTCTACCATTTCTCCTCTGATCCTGGGGTTAAGCATTGCCATCTGGTGAGCAACTCTAACCGCACGAGGACAGTAAGGACAGGTTGGGGTAATAAATACCTGCAGCAGGATATCAGATTCAATTGCTCTTACTTCTTTTTTAATATCCTCAGATAAGTCGATTCTCTCATGATCAGACATATCCAGAATATCTTCAATTAAAGAAGTAAACTCATAACCTGATGGGATTCCATAAAAATGAACTCCACTGTCCTGACCTTCATTATTTAGAAAAATAATTGCCGGTGCTCTATCAACACCTAATTCTTCAGCTTTATCACTGCCCACTAAATGTTTTTCAAAATTTACTTTTTCATCTAAAGCGGTTACTTCAGTTAAAATTTCTTCTGTATCTGCACAATACTGGCAGTCTTTATCTTTAGAAAAGAAAAGTAAATTAACCTCGTCTTTTAAATGTTTAGAAAACAGTTCCTTAATCTTATTTTTTTCTTCCTGATCGATTTTCGCCATTGTAGATCACTCCCTGAGTATTATTAGTTCTAATTATGGCAGTTATTGTAATATACCATATAACTTACAACATTTATTATATACGATATAAAATTAATTAAAGTTAAGCAATTAACATTTATAGAAATTAAATTTAAAACACAGGGAAGCACTCTCCTGCTCCACCTGTGTTTTTATAATAATTTTAAGCTTAATTTATCTTTCTAAAAATACATTATAAGCTAAATAGGAATGATATACATCAGCCTTGCTCACAACTTCATAGGGGGAATGCATCGAAAGCACAGCCGGTCCACAGTCAACTACATCCATATTATAATTAGCAAGGAACTGAGCAATAGTTCCGCCTCCACCTTCATCGATCTTACCGAGCTCAGCTGTCTGCCAGATTACACCTGCGTTATTAAAGAGACCTCTGATTTCTCCCATAAATTCAGCGCTGGCCTCAGAAGCTCCACCTTTACCACCAGAACCTGTGTATTTAGAAATAACAATACCTTTACCCAGATAAGCCGAATTATGTTTGGCATAGACTTCAGCAAAATCAGGATCATAAGCTGCATTTACATCTGCCGACAGCACTCTGGAGTTCTGCATTACCTTACGCACCAGTAATTCGCTGTATTGATTATAATAAAGGTCTACCAGATTTGCTACCTGATCTTCAAAGAAATGGGACTGCATACCTGTAGAGCCCATGCTCCCTACCTCTTCGCGGTCCATCAGTAAAACTATGGAAGTATATTTAGGTTCTTTTACATCTAAAATCGCCTCTAAAGCTGTATAACTGCAGACCCGATCATCATGACCATAGCCGGCAAGTAAACCTCTATCAAAACCGGCATCTCTGGTCTTAAACGCAGGCACTACCTGGAGATCAGCACTGATAAAATCTTCTTCTTTAAAATCATATTCGGATTTAAGATGATTTAAAACAGCGGTTTTAATTTTATCTTTAGCATCTTCATCTGCAACCGGAATACTGCCCACAACTACATTTAACTGTTCACCACTGATCCCCTCACTCATTGATTTTTTCATCTGTTTTTTACCGAGATGGGGCAGCACATCACTGATAAAAAATACCGGTTCATCCTCTTTTTCGCCAATACTAATCTTTATCTGGCTGCCGTCATCTTTAATAACCACTCCGTGCACAGCCAGCGGCATTGTAACCCACTGATATTTTTTGACACCACCATAATAGTGGGTCTTAAACATTGCCATTTCACCATCTTCGTAAAGTGGATTTGGTTTCAAATCAAGCCTTGGAGAATCAATGTGGCTGCCGACGATTTTTAAGCCTTCCTTTAAGTCTTTTTCGCCGATCACAGCTGCCATTAAAGCCCGAGAACGATTTTCTACATAAACTTTATCTCCCTTTTTGAGACTCTCATACTGCTTAATATTTTTAAAACCTGCTGCTTCCAGCTCAGCTATCGCAGCCCTGGCAAATTCTCTTTCGGTTTTATTTTCACTTAAAAATTCTGCATAGTTTTCGTTAAAAGAAAAAACTTCTTTTCTTTCCTCTTCTCCCATTTCTATCCAGGCATTTTTGGCCTGATACGCATTCTCATTCTTTTTTTCTTCACTCATCTATAATACCTCCTATTTTGTTATTCTAAATTTTATTCTCGTTAATTATATCAGCTCAAAGACTAAATTGTAAGTAAATTTTTAACAATAAAGAAATTAAGATTACTTATCCAGGATAAAGGCAAATT
>JASMSZ010000098.1:0-25690 GCA_041694515.1 Halanaerobium sp. | reverse complement strand
GCAACTGCAACTTCTGCTCCCAGCTTATTTAAGCCCCAAATATTTGAGCGGGCTACCCGACTGTGAGCAATATCTCCTACAATTAAAACTTTAAGACCTGCTATCTGTCCCAATTTTTCTTTGATACTGTAAATATCAAGGAGTGCCTGAGTTGGATGAGCATGAGCTCCATCTCCTGCATTAAGTACACTTGCTGAAATATTTTCTGCCAGAAATTTAGCTGCTCCAGGAGCACTGTGTCTGATAACTACCACATCAGCTCCCATGACCTCCATAGTTTTTGCGGTATCGAGCAGACTTTCTCCTTTGGCAATACTGCTGGAAGATTTGGAGATACTCATTACATCTGCACTTAATCTTTTTGCTGCCAGATTAAAGGAAAACTTAGTTCTGGTTGAAGGTTCGTAAAATAAATTGATTACTGTTTTCCCACGCAGTGTTGGAACTTTTTTAACTGTTCTGGTCAAAATATCTTTCATGGCTACTGCTGTATCAAGAATTTCATTGATTTCTTCCTTTGATACGTTATAGAGCCCCAAAAAATCTTTTCTTTTTAAACTCATCTAATTCCCTCCTGCCCGAATTTAGTTAGCTTCATATCTCAATTCTGGCTCTAAATTCAAATCTTCGTCAAGGTCTTCTACTTCATCATCTTTTTCCACTGCTGGTAAGATTAAATTCATTACTATTCCGACTATCGCTGCCAGTCCCATTCCTCCAAATTCCAGTCCGGCAAAGCTTAGAGTCAGATTTGAAATTCCAACTACCAGAGTGACTGAGACAATAACTAAATTTCTATTTTTAGATAAATCTACATTGTTTTCAACTAAGGTTCTAAGTCCAATAGAGGCTATCATACCAAAGAGTAAGAAAACTATTCCTCCCATTACTGCAGTTGGGATAGTCTGAATTAAAATTCCCACCTTCTGAACAAAAGAACTTAAGATTACTATTACTGCTGTCAGCTGAATAATCACGGGGTTATATACTTTTGTCAGAGCTAAAACACCTACATTTTCTCCATAAGTTGTGTTTGGTGGTCCACCAAAAAGTCCGGCAACTAAAGTTGCAATTCCGTCACCCAGGAGGGTTCTGTGTAAACCGGGCTCTTCTATAAAGTCTTTTTTAACAGTGGAGCTGATTGCCACAACATCACCTAGGTGTTCAACCATAGTCACTAAGGCAATCGGTGCCACAAGTGTAATCGCTCTTAAGTTACCACTTACTGTTGGCAAGGCAAACTTAGGTAGAGCAAACCAGGAAGCTTCCATTACTGGAGCAAAATCCACAAGTCCTAAAAAAGCGGCAAAAGTATAACCACCGATGATTCCGAGTAAGATTGGAATTACTTTAATAATTCCCTTAGCAAATACACTGACTCCGACTGCGATTGCCAGAGTAACAAAGGCTACCAATAAATGTTCTGAAGCCATATCTTTTGCTGTTGGAGCCAGTCCCAATCCAATTGTAATGATTACCGGGCCAATTACTACCGGCGGCAGCAGCTTGCGGAAAAATTCTGTGCCCAGCATTCTAATTACTACTGACATCAGGGCATAAACAAGACCAACTGTGATAATTCCAAGCATCGCCCCATCTCGACCAAACTGATTTTGAGCCGCTATGATTGGAGCGATAAAAGCGAAAGAAGAACCGAGATAGGCAGGTACTTTTCCCCCAGTAATTAAGTGGAAAATCAGGGTTCCCAGTCCAGATGTAAAAAGTGCCACTGCCGGATTTAAGCCCGTCAGTGCTGGTACCAGTACTGTTGAGCCAAACATCGCAAACATGTGCTGTAGAGCCAGTATAAATAGTCGATTCCTTGTAATCCCATCTTCTTTAAGCTGAGCTAAATTTTCTTTACTTTGTTTTAAAATTTTCATTTTATACCTCCTGGATGTTATAAAATTATTGAAAAACTTTTGTCAAATCCCCTCTTTTTAAACAGTTAATTTTAAATAAACATTAAAAAAAACTCCCTACCAGCGGACTGATAAGGAGTTTAGACTCATTTTGCATTCTCTACCTTAACTGACAGTAGTAGAGTTCTACTAAGTAACTTCCTTACCGGCCTCTCTGGACCAATTTAAAGGATCTTTTATTAAATTATTTAAACTTAAGTTTTTTCCAGCAGTAAAACTGCATCTTTTCCGTCAATTTCTTTAAGATTAACATCTACAACCTCTGTTTTAGAAGTTGGTAAATTTTTGCCAACAAAATCTGCTCTGATTGGCAGTTCTCTATGACCTCTATCAATCATTATTGCCAGCTGAATCTGTAAAGGACGCCCTAAATCAATTAGTGCATCGAGTGCTGCCCTAACAGTTCGACCTGTATAAAGCACATCATCTACAAGAACAACTTTTTTGCCTGTGATATCAAAAGGTATTTCTGTCCGATGAACAATCGGCTGCTGGGCAACTGTTGAAAGATCATCCCGATAAAGGGTAATATCAAGAATACCAGTTGGTAACTTGATTCCCTCAATTTCTTCAACCTTAGCTGCCAGTCTTTCGGCAAGTGGAACCCCTCTGGTTCTAATACCAATTAAAACCAGATCATCAGTTCCTTTGTTTTTTTCCAGAATCTCATGAGCAATTCTTGTAATTGCCCGCCCCATTGCTGCAGAATCGATCAGTTCTTTTTTGATCTTCATTTCTGATTTATCCAAAAAATTACCTCCTTTAGGGGAGAATATTTCTAGCGGCAAAAAAAATAACCTTCTCACGGCATAGTAAGAAGGCTGCTAAAATTTATATTTTCCCTTACTAGCCTCTCTGGACTAATTTAAAGAATCATTATTTATTTGAAATAATTTTATCAGAAGCATCAAACCAAGTCAAGCAAAAACCAAATATTATTTTAAAAGTACCGGGTACTTGGAAAGTAATTCCAAGTACCCGGTACCCAATATTATTTTTGATAGTCCTGAAGTGCTTTATACTCTATTCTTTCTCCATATTCTATTTCTTTTAATACTTTGAGCATAGCATGAGTTGTATCCAGTGAAGTCAAACAGGGAATTCCCATCTCTACTGCTGACCTTCTAATTTTAAAACCATCTCTTTCCGGTATCTTTCCTTTGGTTAAAGTATTGATTACCAGATCAACCTGATCATCAACAATCATTTCTAGCGAATCAGGTGAACCTTCTCCTATCTTTTTAACAATATCAACTTCCAGACCCTCTTCTTTTAAAGCTGCTGCTGTTCCTTCAGTTGCAGCAATTTTAAAACCAAGTCCTGCAAAATCTTTAATATAATTAACTGCTTCTGCTTTATCTTTATCGGCAACTGTTGCCAGAATTGTACCCTCTCTTGGAATTTCTAGCCCAGCTCCAATTAATCCTTTATAAAGAGCCTTTTCATAACTCTCAGCAAGACCAAGCACCTCTCCGGTTGATTTCATCTCCGGTCCCAGATTGGTATCTACCTGAGTTAATTTAGAAAAGGAAAAAACCGGCACCTTAACTGCTACATATTCTTTTTCAGGAACCATTCCACTTTCCCAGCCTAAATCTTTTAGTTTCCTGCCCAGCAGAGCTTTTGTTGCCAGATCCACCATAGGTACTCCTGTTACTTTACTGAGATAAGGAATTGTCCGGCTGGAGCGGGGATTAACTTCAATTACAAAGATTTCTCCCTCACTGACTACATATTGAATGTTGACAACACCTTTGATATTTAGCGCTCGAGAAATTCTTTCAGTATATTCTACTGCTTTTTGCTTTAACTTCTCAGACAAACGGTGAGGAGGATAAACTGCTATACTGTCTCCTGAATGAACACCTGCTCTCTCTACATGCTCCATAATTCCAGGTACAATCACCGTTTCTCCATCAGAAATTGCATCAATTTCAATCTCTGTTCCAGTTAAGTATTTATCCACCAGCACCGGCCTATCTGGAGATACTTTAACTGCATTCTGCATATATTCTTCTAATTCTTCTTTATTATATACAACTTCCATTGCTCGACCCCCAAGTACATAAGAAGGTCTTACTAATACTGGGTATTCAATCTCAGCAGCAATTTTTTCTGCTTCCGTAAGTGAGGCGGCAACCTCACCAGCAGGGACAGGTATCTCAAGCTCATTTAAAAGTCCTATAAATCTATCCCTATCCTCTGCCAGGTCAATAGAGTCAACTGAAGTTCCTAAGATTTCAACTCCTGAATCTGCCAGAGGCTCTGCTAAATTAACGGCAGTCTGACCGCCAAACTGACAGATTACACCTTCAGGTTTCTCATTCTCAATAATATGCATAATATCTTCTTTGGTCAGAGGTTCAAAGTATAATCTATCTGAGGTATCAAAATCTGTACTCACAGTTTCTGGATTATTATTAACTATAATTGACTCATAACCTTCTTTATTTAAGGTCCAGGCAGAATGAACACTGCAGTAATCAAATTCTATTCCCTGGCCGATCCTAATTGGGCCGGAGCCAATAACCATAACTTTTTTCCTGGCTGTTGGCTGAGCTTCATTAAACTTTTCATAAGAAGAATAATAATAAGGGGTTTCGGCTTCAAATTCTGCAGCACAGGTATCCACCATTTTAAATACTGGTTTGAGCTGCAGCTGATCTCTAATAGATTTTATTTCTGCTTCAGTTTTTTCGGTTAAAAGAGCAATCTCCGAATCCGAAAATCCTTTTTCTTTAGACTCCAGCAGAAGTTTTCTATTTTCGTTTATCTTATCTTTATTTGCTGCCAGAGAATTTTCTAAATCAATGATATTTTTTATTTTGTGTAAAAAGAAGTTACTAATCTCAGTAATCTGATGAACCCTCTCAACTGTCCAACCACGACGCAGTGCTTCAGCTATCACAAATAGTCTATTATCATCTGCTGCAAATAAGGTCTCTTCAATTTCCTGATCACTCATTTTTCTAAACTCTTCTAAGTAAAAGCCATAACGGCCGATTTCCAGTGAACGCACCGCTTTAAGCATTGAAGCTTCCAGATTTCTCTCGATAGCCATTACCTCTCCGGTGGCCTTCATCTGAGTTCCCAGATCCCGGTCCGCATAATGGAACTTATCAAAAGGCCAGCGTGGAATTTTAAAGACCACATAATCTAAGGCCGGCTCAAAACAGGCAGTAGTTTTACCTGTAATCGCATTTTCTATCTCATCAAGAGTGTAACCCAGGGCAATCCGAGCTGAAACCTTAGCAATCGGATATCCTGTTGCTTTGGAAGCCAGAGCACTGGAACGGCTGACCCGCGGATTTACTTCAATAATATAATACTGAAAACTCTCGGGATCTAGGGCATACTGAACATTACAACCTCCTTCAATCCCTAAAGCTCTGATTATCTTTAAAGCCGAGCTTCTAAACATCTGATATTCTTTATCTGTTAGAGTCTGGCTGGGAGCTACTACAATACTATCTCCAGTGTGAACCCCCACCGGATCAAAATTTTCCATGTTGCAGACAACTATACAATTATCATTAGCATCCCGCATTACTTCATATTCTATTTCCTTCCAGCCTTTAATACTTCTTTCTATTAAAACCTGTCCAATCAGGCTGTGTTTAAAACCACGGGCGGTAATCTCCTTTAATTCTTCTAAATTATCAGCAACTCCACCACCGGTCCCCCCCATTGTATAGGCCGGACGCACAATCACCGGATAACCAATTTCTGCTGCAATTTCTTTTGCCTGATCAATATTTTCCGCTATTGTGCTGTCTAAAATTGGTTCTCCTATCTCATTCATTAATTCTTTAAAGGTATTTCTATCTTCTGCCTTCTCAATTGTATCAATTGGTGTTCCTAAAAGCTCTACATTCAAATCTTTTAAAATATTTGTTTTTTCGAGATCAATTGCCAGATTTAGGGCGATCTGGCCTCCTAAAGTAGGAATCAATCCATCGGGGTTTTCCTTTTTTAAGATCTCTATGATACTAGCAGCTGTTAAAGGTTCAATATAAACTCGATCTGCCATATTCTCATCTGTCATAATTGTAGCTGGGTTGCTGTTAACAAGTACTACTTCCAGACCTTCTTCTTTAAGAGCGCGACAGGCCTGACTGCCGGAATAATCGAATTCTGCTGCCTGTCCGATAATAATTGGTCCTGAACCAATAACCATAACTTTTTTGATCTCTTCTCTTTTAGGCATCTTTACCTCCTCTAAACATTTCTATAAATTGATCAAATAAATAGTGTGAGTCTTCAGGTCCGGGAGAAGCTTCTGGATGATATTGGACTGAAAAAGCCTGGTGTTTTTGATGTTTAAAACCTTCTACTGTTTTATCATTTACATTAATGTGAGTTAACTCCAGTTCCAGATCAAGCAAAGATTCTTCCCTGATTGCAAAACCATGATTTTGAGAAGTAATATAAACTCTATTTGTACTTAAGTCTTTAACCGGATGATTTGCTCCCCGGTGACCGAATTTAAGTTTATACGTGTCAGCACCACAGGCTCGACCTAAAAGCTGATGGCCGAGACAAATTCCAAAAATCGCAACTTCACCTAAAAGATCAGCAATTGTATCTGCCACATAGTCGGCAGCTTCCGGATCTCCTGGTCCATTCGAAAACATTACTCCATCAGGTTCAAAATCTAAAATTTTCCTGGCTGAAGTACTGGCCGGAACCATTATTACTTCACAATTCCGCTTAAGTAGTGAATCCTTAATGTTTGCTTTAGCTCCACAGTCAACTAAAACTACCTTATATTTATTTCCTGCTCCATATTTTTCAATTTCTTTTCTGCTGACCAGTGAAACTAAATCTCGACCCGAAAGTCCGGCAGCTTTTTTTGCTTTTTCTATTAGTTTTTCTTGATCCAAATTTTCAGTAGTTATGATTCCACGCATTGTTCCCTGCCGCCGAAGTATTTTAGTAAGAGCTCTAGTGTCTATTCCGCTGATTGCTGTAATCCCATTTTCCTTTAAGTATTCCTCAAGTTTCTTTTTCAGGCGCCAATTTTCCGGTTCCTCAGCAAATTCTTTGACAATAAAACCATTAACATGTGATTTAGAAGACTCGAAATCATCAGTATTAATTCCATAATTACCTATCAAAGGGTAAGTCATACATACTATTTCTCCTTTGTAGGAAGGATCAGTTAAAATTTCCTGATATCCAGTCATACTGGTATTAAAAACAATTTCGCCAGCACTTTCTTTTTCAGCCCCAAAAATTTCTCCTTCGAAAATACTCCCTTCTTCTAGAACAAGTTTTGCTTTTTTCATTGAACTACCTCCACTTTTTTTCTTTTACTAGAATCACTCCAGTGATTTTAGAAATTCTACTTTATTGCTTCACTACTTTATTTCCTTAATCTGCTTTTAAATTAAATCACTAAAGTTTATTGATAAAAATAAAACCCTCACACCAGAAAGAATGGCTTGAAGGTTAAAATTGATATAGTTAGACTATAAAAAGCTAAATATAGCTATACCTGTATACCTTTACCAGCCTCTCTGGACTGATTTAAAAGGAAATTATATTCTTTTATTATTGTTGTATAGTTTACCATTTAAAAATCAAACTGTCAATAGAGAAGCTAAGATTAAGAAAATTAACTTTTTATTTTTTAATTTTCATTTAATTTCTCTGCTTTTAATTTAATCTTATTAAATTTTTCGCGCTTTATATTTAGTATGCAGAAGTTTATGCGCAGTTTCACTTCCCGGTTTTTCAAGATAATCATCATATAATTTTTTAATATAAGGATTTTCATGTGATTTTCTTAATTTTTTGTTTTTATCTATTTCATAAATAGCTTTCATTCTATTTTTTAAGACCTCTTTATCTGCAGCTAGTGGTTGACCTCCTCCTCCAAGACAGCCGCCCGGGCAGGCCATAAACTCTATAAAATGAAATTCCTCGCCTTTTTTAATCATTTCAAAAACTTTCCTTGCATTTGAGAGTCCATGAGCAACTGCAGCTTTAACTTCTAACCCATCGATATTAACAGTAATTTTTTTAATTTCATCAAAACCCCTTACACCATTAATATCAATCTCCTCTAATTCTTTTCCTGTTATTTTTTCATAAGCAGTTCTTAATGCAGCTTCCATAACACCACCTGTTGTCCCAAATATAGCTCCTGCACCAGTAGATTCACCCATTAGTTGATCAAAATTGCTGTCTTCAAGATTTTCAAACTTAAATCCAGCCTCCTTTATCATCTGAGCAAGTTCTCTTGTTGTTAAGACATAATCAACATCGCCAGCCATTTCCTCTCTTTGAGCTTCAAACTTTTTGGCAGTACAGGGCATAATAGAAACTACTATAAGATCTTTTTCTTCAACTTCAGTATTATCCAGATAATATGAGTGAGCCAGTGTTCCAAACATCTGCTGTGGTGATTTACAGGAAGAAAGATTATCTAAATATTCCGGATAATATTCTTCAATAAAATTTATCCAGCCTGGGCTGCAGGAAGTAAAAAGAGGTAACTTACCCCCCTGATTAATTCTTTCAACAAATTCATTTGCTTCTTCCACAATTGTTAAATCAGCAGCAAAATTAGTATCAAATACCTTATCAAAACCAAGTTTTTTTAATGCTGTTACCATTTTTTCTGTACAAATTTCACCTGATTTGCCACTAAATGCTTCTGAAAGTGAAACTCTAACTGCAGGTGCAGTCTGAACCACAACATGTTTTTCGGGATCATCCAGTGCCTGCCAGACTTCTTCAATATATTCTTTTTCGCGAAGGGCACCGGTTGGACAGACTAAAGTACACTGTCCGCATAAGACACAGGGACTATCAGCTAAATTTTCATAGAAAGACGGCTTAATTACTGTTTCAAACCCCCTTCCAAAAACTTGAACTGCCTCTACTGATTGAATATCTCTACAAACACTTTCACAGCGCCTGCACAGGATACATTTTTCTGGATCACGAAAAATTGATGGTGTGGATTGGTCCATTTGATAACTGCTTTTTTTACCTTCAAACCTTACTTCTCTAACACCAAATTCTTCAGCAATTTCTCTTAACTCACAACTTTCGTTACTAATACAGCTCGGACATTCGATATTATGATTTGAGAGTAAAAACTCTAAATTCATTTTCCGATTCCTTCTAATTCTACTGCTGTTAGTCTTAATTTTTAGCCCCTCAGATACTGGAGTTATACAGGAAGCTGCAAGTTTACCTGAATTTTCAATTTCTACCAGACAGATTCTGCAGGCTCCAATTAAGTTTTTTTCTTCTAAATAGCATAGTGTTGGGATATCTTTATTTAATTTTTTCGCTGCATCTAAGATAGATGTTTCCGCTTCAACTTCTATACTTTCTCCATCGATTTCTATATTAACTAATTTATTTTCCATTTATATCACTTCCTCTTTTTCTTTAACATCACAGCGTAAGCAGCGAGATGCTTCTTCAACTGCCTGATCCAAAGAATATCCTTTTTCAACCTCTTTAAATCCTCTTTTCCTTTCAGACAGAAGTATTGTAGGCATCTTGACTCTGGATTTTTGTTCCTCTAAAATAGGACTGGAGATATTTCTTTCAAAATTTTCTTTTTTAACTACTTCTCCATCACCACCCAGGTATTTATCAATTTCTGAGGCTGCCTTTTTACCCTGCTGAATTGATTCAACTACTGTGGAAGGACCACTTACACAGTCTCCCCCTGCAAAAATCCAATCAACATTTGTCGAAAAATCTCCTTCAGACTTAATCAAATTATTTTTTGTTAACTCAACTTTAAATTTACCTTTATTAAAATAATCTTCAACTTCCTGACCAACTGCAGAAATAATAATATCGGTATCAATCATTAACTTTGAGTCTTTAATTTCAACTGGTTTTCTTCTACCACTTTGATCAAATTTCCCACCTTTAACTTCTAAACATTCTAATTTTTTAATTTTATTATTTTCAGAATGAATTTTATTTGGATTCAACTGTGAATAAATATTTACTCTTTCATATTCTGCTTCCCTTATTTCTTCTTTATGTGCAGGCATATCATTCTTAGTTCTGCGGTAAATAATATTTACTTCTTCAGCCCCAAGTCTAATCATATTCCTGGCAGTATCAATTGCGGCATTTCCGCCTCCAATTACAGAGATTTTCTTATCTTTAAAATCAAATTCATGACCCTGATTTAGCTCTTTTAAAACATCTAAAGCAGAGTAATAACCTTCTACTTCCTCACTTCCTTCAATATTTAAATCTCTATCTTTTTGAGCTCCTACAGCCAGATATACAGCCCAAAAACCTTCTTCTCTTAAATCTTCAATTAATATATCTTCTCCGATTTTAGTATTTACAACAATTTCTACCCCCATTGCTGTTAAAACACCAATTTCTTCATTTAAGAGTTCTTTTGGCAAACGATATTCTGGAATTCCTAAAGCAAGCATTCCTCCTACTTCTGTTTCCGCCTCAAATATTGTAACCTGATAACCTTTTTTACGCAGATAAAAAGCTGCAGTTAAACCTGAAGGGCCAGAACCAATTACTGCAATTTTTTTATCTTTTTCTGCTTCAATTTCTGGAATTGGAAAACCATCCTCATTTTTTAGTAGATAATCACTGGCAAATCTTTTCAAT
Source organism: Halanaerobium sp. (assembly GCA_041694515.1). Classification (GTDB taxonomy): domain Bacteria; phylum Bacillota; class Halanaerobiia; order Halanaerobiales; family Halanaerobiaceae; genus Halanaerobium. Next base: position 15,149 of record JASMSZ010000098.1, on the reverse strand, counting down.
TCTCTTATTGCTAGAGCTTCATCTATTCCATCCCTGTTACATGCATTTTCACAGAGATTATAACAAACCCGACCACAAACTAAAACCAAAGGATTTTCAATTTGAATAATTTGATAAGCTCGTTTATAATCACCCTGTCTGATAGCATCTATATATAGAGGTATATCAACATTTGCTGGACAGGCATTCTGACAGGGAGAAGTAAATAGGGAAGCACAAACTGAAGAATCACAGTGTTTATTTTCAATATGATCTAAATACTCATCTTTAAAATATCTTATTGTGCTTAAAACTGGATTGGGAGCTGACTGACCTAAACCACAAAAAGAAGAATCTTTAATTACTTCTCCCATTTCTATAAGTAAATCAAGATCCTCTTTTTCTCCGCGACCTTCACTTATTTTTTCTAAAACTTCAAGCATTCTTGTTGTCCCAATTCTACAGGAGGTACACTGACCACATGATTCATCTTTACAGAAATCAATGAAATATTTTGCTAAATCGACCATACAGGTCTGATCATCCATAACTATTAAACCACCGGATCCCATTATAGTTCCTAACTCTTTAAGCGAATCATAATCAATTGGAACATTTAAGTGTTCAACTGGAATACATCCTCCAGACGGTCCACCTGTTTGAGCCGCTTTAAATTCTGCATCATTTTCTAGTCCTCCACAAATGTCAAATATTATTTCTCCTGGCGTGGTTCCCATGGGAACTTCCACTAAACCATTAGTTTTTATTTTTCCAGCCAGAGCAAAAACTTTGGTACCCGGACTCGCTTCTGTACCAGTCTTTTTAAACCATTTACTACCCTTACGTATTATTTCAGGAACATTAGATAAAGTCTCAACATTGTTAATAACTGTTGCTTTTTTAAATAAACCAGACTCGCTTGGAAATGGTGGTTTAGAACGAGGCTCTCCTCTTTTTCCTTCAATAGAAGCAATAAGTGAAGTTTCTTCTCCACAAACAAAAGCACCAGCTCCCAACCTAATATTTATCTTAAAATCAAAACCACTGTCTAAAATATTTTCTCCAAGCAAACCCATTTTTTCTGCTGCCTTGATTGCATTTTTAAGTCTTTTAATTGCTAATGGATACTCAGCTCGGCAGTAAATATATCCCTGGGAAGCACCAATTGCATAAGCTGCTATGGCCATCCCCTCCAGCAGTCTGTGAGGGTCCCCTTCCAAAATGCTTCTATCCATAAAAGCACCTGGGTCTCCTTCATCAGCATTGCAGATCAAATATTTTTCTTGATCATTATTTTTTGCTGCAAGTTCCCACTTTAACCCGGTTGGAAAACCTGCTCCACCTCTACCGCGCAATTTTGCATTCTTAATAATTTTTATTACTTCGGTTGAACTGAAACTTTCTAAAGCTCTGGCAAGCCCAAGATAACCGTGATTTGCAATTGCCTCCTCTATATTTTCTGGATTAATATTTCCACAATTTTTGAGTACAATCCGTTTTTGTTTGCTAAAAAAGTCACTTTCTGGATCAATCAACCAGCGATTTATGATATTTTTTCCAATTAAATGTGATTTTAAAATTTCTCTAGCTTTTTCCGGGTTTAAATTACCATAGATAAAACGTTTATTATCAGTTCTAATCTCCATAATTGGTTCTTCAGCACAGATACCCAGGCAGCCAGTTATTGAAATTTCTATATCATTTAAATTCAAATTCTTTAATTCCTTTTTTACTGCTGTAAGTATTTCTTCTGCACCTGCTGCAATTCCACAGGTACCCATACCAATAACAATTCTATCTTTTTTTATGTCTGAATATTTAGCAAATAAGTCCTTTTGAATTTCTTCTAATTCTCCTATTTTAAGCATTTTCTTCCTCCTTAATTTTACCATTTAAATAACTATCAATAATTTTTACTGCTTTTTCTGGATTAAGTAGTCCATGTGCTTTACCATTTACAGTCATTACGGGAGAAAGTCCACAGGCACCCAAACACCGCACAATATTTAATGAAAGTTTACCATCTTCTGTTGTCTGACCTGATTTAATTCCATACTTGTTTTCGATCTTTTCAATGATTTCCTGGGAACCCTTAACATAACAGGCAGTTCCTTTACAAAGCGAAACCTGGAACTCACCTTTAGAATATTCTGAAAAGTGATTATAAAAAGAGACCACACTGCTCACCCTACCAGGTGCTAAATCCAACTGTCTGGCAATAATCTTTTGCGCTTCCTTTGGTAAGTAGCCAATTAATTCCTGTGCTTCATGTAAGACTTCAATTAATTCATACTCGCTGCCTGAATATTCTTTTAAAATATTCTTTAATTCTGGTTCATAGTCCCTTAGTTCTTCCACATTTAATGACATAATATCCTCCTTTGTGAATTATATAACTTTAATTTGCTTAAAAATTTATTTTATTCTGTCAATTTACATCAAAATATGTATAATGCTATTTTATCGCATTATTTTAAATTTTTTAATTATTTTCCTAAGTTAATTATATCACACCTAAACAATTGTAATCAAATATTACAAAATGAAATTTTTAATAAAGCCAGATTCCTGGCATGTTATTCTGAGCAGGCTAAATCATCACTTAACCAGTACTGACCTGCTTTCTTAATTGCTGCTGCCCCCAGAGGAGCTGTCACCACAATTGATAATACAGCTAGAGCCAGAATCAGTTCTCCCGAAGCTACTCCAGCCGCTAAAGGGATGGCACCAATTGCAGCCTGAACTGTTGCTTTAGGTGTATATGCCAGGATACAAAAGCCTTTTTCTTTTAAATTAAGACCGGTTCCAGTCAGTGAAATTAATACCCCCATTGATCTGGCACTTAAACCAATCATAATAATTATTAATCCAATTAAACCAGAATCAAAAGCAAGATAGATATTTACTTCAGCTCCGATTAAGACAAATAACATTAATTCTGCAAAAACCCAGATCTTATTAAATTTAGAGGATAGTCTTTTCCCCAAAACTGAATAACGATCCTGAATTACAAAACCAATTACCATTATTCCCAGTAGAGTAGCTATTGGAACTATTCCTTCTAAAAAATGTTCTAAAGAGTTCATCATAATTCCAAAACTTAAAAGCAGCAGTGCTTTTTTTGTATCACGAATATGATATTTTTTAAAAATATAAATTAAAAATAAAGCAATCCCTGTTCCTAAAATAATACCCAGCAAAATTGCAATTGGTACATTTAAAACCTGTCTCAAAACATTGATCTGCTGGCCTCCATAAATACTCAAAAAAGCAGAAAAAATTGTGATTGCCACAACATCATCAACTGAGGCACCAGTTAAAACTAGGGTTGGAATTCCCTTTTTTGCTCCTCTCTGCTGTTCAATTAAAGCTAGCATCTGTGGTACTACTACTGCCGGTGAAACCGCAGCAATAATAAAGGCTAAAATTCCAGCTTCTACAAATCCAAAATTCAGTAGATAAATAGCAGCTATAATCACAGCTGCCCCTTCCATTAAACCGGGAATAAAACTTAATTTAACTGCTGGAACTCCCACTTTTTTTAAAGTTTTCTTTTCAATCCCCAGACCTGCCCTGATTAAAATCACAATCAAAGCAATCATTCTCAAATCTGATGAAATATTTAGGATATCCTGACTGATTAAATCAAAGCCATAAGGCCCCAATAAAATACCAATTAAAAGCATTCCCAGTAAAGCAGGCAGCTTTAATCTATCAAAAAATCTTCCGAATAATAATGCAAATAAAATAATTAAAGCTAAACTTAAAGCCAATGTAATCATCTCTCCTTTGATTGTGAATTTATTCTTCTGTACCAGGTACAAAAAGGCCTTTTTGTACCTGGTACCTATATGTTGTACCTAATAAAAAAAAGCCCCTATCTAAATAGGTAAATCCCTAAAAAGATAGGAGCCATCAACTGTCTTTTAACAGTGGTTAACGGGGGTACTCCATCCCCTTAATTCATTTCGTTTACAAATATTTTATGTAATTCTACATTTAAATCAAAACCAAGTTCTCTCAGGCTGTGATCAAATGCTTTTAAAGTTCGATATAATTTTTCTTCATAACAATTTTCTCCCATATGACCAATTCTGATTAATTTATCTTCAAATTCTCCCAGTGAAGCTGCAATCATTACATTATAACTTTCTGTCATCAGCTGATTTAATTCTTGATAACTGATACCCTCCGGTATTACTATTGCAGTAACTGTATCAGAATGACCATTTTCGGAATATAAATTAAGATTGGAGCGTTTAATTGCTTCTCTGACAGCCGCAGCAATTTTACTGTGGCGCTCAAAAACTTCTTTATCTGCCAGCCATTTATCCAAAGCTGCATCTAATGCATAAATATCACTTACTGCCTGAGTATAAGGAAAATATTTTTCTTCATACCAGTTCTGCCAGAGCTGAAGATTTGTATAATAACCTCTAACAGCAGTCTTTCTATTATTTACTGCCTCCCAGGCTGCATCACTGACGCTCATAAAAGTCAATCCCGGAGGGACTGAAAGACACTTTTGAGAACCTCCAAGAATTATATCAATTCCCCATTTATCTACCTCTATCGGTACACCTCCAATTGCAGAAACAGAGTCTACAACGGATAAAATATTATATTTATTTAATAAATTAGTGATCTCTTCCGCATTATTTATTACTCCAGTTGGTGTTTCACAGTGAACAAAAGTAGCAAATTTAAAATCATTTTCTGCTGCCAGCTTTGATTTTAATTTATCTATATCAATCTCTTTATCATATGGGAATTCCCATCTTATAACATCTGCTCCATAAAGATCAGCAAAATCTGCGAATCCTCTCCCGAAGATTCCATTATCTAAGACTAAAACCCTATCTCCTGGCTCTATTAATGAAGCACAGGCAGATTCCAGCCCTAAAATACCCTCCCCACTCATAATAATCACATCATTTTTTGTTCTCATTACCTGCTGTAATTTTGAACTAACATCCAGATAGAAATCAAAAAATTCTGGATCAAGATCAGGGTTGGTAATTTTGCGGCTCATTGCCCGTCTAACTTCTTCGCTAACCTCAGTTGGACCAGGTGTCATTATTAATAAATCACTCACAAAAATCACTCCCATATTTTTACGGCCTAATATAGATTTTATAACTTCTTATAGGAGATTGTCAAGCCAATTTGTCTCAGAAACTGTACTGTCATTTTTGATTTGAAGTGATTATCGTTAAATATACAGTACAGCCTCTTTTTTTTGAACAATTATTTAATTTTTAAGATTTTAGCAGAAAAAGCGTCCATTTTTAATTTTAACTGCCCGGCTTCAACTTTATATTCTTTTCCTGTCAGCAGCTCTAAAATTTGATTTGTATTTTCAAGCTCTAATTTTATATTTTTTTCTGCATCAGCAGCATTTAATATTGTATAGATTTCACCATTTTTATCTTTTCTTTTTACTATTACAATTTTTGGCTCAGATTCTAAAGTTTTAAATTCAACCTCTGAGGTTCTTAAAACTTCATTTTCTTTTCGAATGCTGGCTAATTTACTGTAATACTGATAAAGCTTTTGATCCGGTTGATTTCCATTTGGTCTTTCTTCCCAGAGCATTGTTCTGCGGGTGTCAGGGTCTGAAGCACCGCTTAAACCAACTTCTGTTCCATAATAGACCATTGGCGCACCTGGATAAGTAAACTGCAGTGCAGCAGCCATTTTAAGCTTATCTTTATTCCCCTCAGCACTATATAAAAATCTTTCTGTATCATGACTGTCAATTAAATTTTGCAGACTAAATACTGCCTGAGGTGGATAATCTAAATTTGGCTCATTAATCCTATTAACAAAACTCTCGGCATCTATTCTTTCCTCAGCAATGAAAGCTAAAACTGCCTCTCTAAAACGATAATTCATTACTGCATCAAATTCATCTCCCTGCAGATACCCAGCAGCATTATTCCAGATTTCGCCGGTAATATAAGCATCTGGATTAATTTCTTTGACAAAGTTTCTCCACTCACGCCAGAATTCAGGATGTCGTGCTTTAACATCATTTGCCACATCAAGCCTCCAGCCATCAATTCCATCAGCAGGATCTCCATCACCATTTGGGTCCATCCACTTTTCTGTGATTTGATAGATATACTCCTTTACTTCCGGATTATCTAAATTTAAAACTGGATGATTACCATAACCTGCCCAGCCTTTATAATTTGGCTCTTTATTTTCTGTACGCTGTTCATACAGGGTGGTTATTGGATAATTATCAATATAAAACCAGTCACTGTATTCTGAGTCTTTACCTTTTTCTACAACATCTTCAAAGGCAAAAAATTCAAATCCACTGTGATTGAATACTGCATCCAGCACAATCTTAATATCATTTTGATGAGCATTTTTTATAAACTTTTGAAAATATTTTTCTGATGCTTTAAAATCACCTTTGACTGCCAGATTATCATCAATTTTTCTGTAATCTGCGGTATTATAGCGGTGATTTGCTGTTGCTTCAAAAATAGGATTAAAATAAATTGCATTAATTCCAAGCTCTTTTAAGTAGTCAAACTTCTGCTCTATTCCCTGCAGATCACCACCATAAAAAACATGCCAGCCTGATTTTGGATGAATAGCTGGATCAAGATCAGTAAAATTATCAGAATCAAGCTGATGACTCTCACTTTCTTTAATTCCCTGATACCATTTAGGAACAATATTTTTATATCTTTCAGCTTTATTTTTATATGTTTCAATTAACTCTGGATCATTGTTTGGATTTCCGTTGTAAAATCTATCTGGAAAAATCTGATAGAAAACAGCATTTTGAACCCAGTCTGGAGTATTAAAGGTTTTTACCTCAGCAGGATCAAAAGAAAAATATTTTAATTTGTTAAAACCACTTCCATTCTGATGATAAATAAGCTGAGAATCTCCATCTTCAATTAAAAAAGTATAAGCTAGGGCTTGATTTAAATTATCCAGCTCAACAGTCCAGTAATCAAGCTTATTATCTGAACTGTAATAAGTCATCTCTTTTTGAGCTCTTTCAGAATCAATCTTTGTCATTAAAGATACTGCTTCCACATCATTTTTGCGAGTTTCCAGCCTGATCTGAACCTTAGCCTGAGATAATTTATTTAAATAAACTCTATTTTCTCTATCATGTAAAATAAATTCTTCATTAATCTCTCCATCTCCAACCTGAGCTTTTTCTAAGTCTTTTTCCCCAACATTTATTATCGAGTTTTTGCCGCCATGACCATCTGCAGTTGTTAAATCATTATTCGGATCATGGAACCAGTGCTCACCATTGATCACAAATTTGTACTGGTATTCTCCAGGACGAAGATTATATTTTAGAGTATAGACACCATTTTTGTCAGGTCCGTTCATCTTTTCAGCTGCTGGCTGCCAGTCATTAAATGAACCTGCCAGATATACAGCCTCAACTTGACCCTCAAAATCTATTTCCGCTGGCATAAACTTAAACTCTACCTGTTCTGCCAGAGCTGTAGCTGAAAACAAAAATAAAGAAAGAAATAAAACATAAATAATTAAACTTTTTGCTAAATAACCGCGACTTCTTTTGAAAATATTTTTATTAAACATTTTAATCCCCCTAATTTTATTTGCGCAAACGATTGCACAATTCTTAAAAAAAATAATGGTTTAAAAATTTTGAATACTATTATTATTTTATATAATTAAAGAAAAAAAGTCAAGAAATTCCAGGGAACTTAAATTTATATTTCTCCCTGGAGTTAAATTTAATCTTTGAGCTTGAATTCAACTAAAAATAAGGGCAGCAAAAATGCACTGAGCATAATTACAGCCAGGGCAACAGCCTGTGATAAATTTGTCTGAGTCAAACTATAAATTGCTGTAGTTAAAGTCTGAGTTTTGCCGCTCATATTACCTGCAAAAATTATAGTGGCCCCAAATTCTCCAGCTGCTCTTAAAACCGAAATAATTAAGGCTGTAGTAAACCCCCTTAAACTTAATGGTAGATAGACTTTAAATAAAAGATCATTTTCAGCTGCACCTTCAACCACAGCTGCTTCTATAATATTTTCATCAATTGAAGAAAAAGAATTTTTTAAAGTTAGTGTAAATAGCGGCAGCATCACAAAAAGCTGAACAATAACAAGGCCAGCAAAACTAAAAGCCAGATTAGAAGTCAAACTGGATAATATTCCCCGATTCCCAAAACTTAAAAGCAGCGCTAAACCAGTAATACTTGGAGGGAGCAAAAGAGGCAGACTGATCAATATATTCAATATTTTATTAATATACTGATTTCTGCGGCTGATCAGATAACTAAAGGGAATCCCCAACAGGACTGTTAATGAGGCTGAAATACCCAATGAAAAAAACGTGATTTTAAATGCAGATAAGATATTGACACTACTGAAAACATTAATAATATCTGCAACTGAGCTTTCGATAAACAGTGATGATATGACAAAGGCAATAAAAATCATATTCAAAGCTGCTATCAAAATAATTAAAATTTGAGCTGGAAAAGAAAAGCTTTTAAGATCATTAAAATAAGCAGGCGAAAATAAGGCTGCTTTTTGATAACTGCTGTTTTGCTTTTCTGTTTCTAAAAAAATATTTTCACTCATTTATTTTCACCTGCTTAAAATTATATTTTGCAAATATTTCCTGGGCAGTTGGACTTAAAATATAATTATAAAATTTTACTGCTTCAGTTTGCGATTGCTGGCTCAACCCCAGGTAATAACTGGCCTCTATATTATATTCTGCAGGGATTTCAACTTTATGCAGATTCTCATCCTGATTGTAATCACTTAAATATACAATCCCCGCCTCAGCAGCTCCTAATTTAACTTTATTTAATACACTTTTTACATCAAATTCCCGGGAAACTACTGCAGAATCAAAATTATTTTTTAATTTTTGTCTCTTTTCTTTATTGGAAATCGATTTTAAATATTGATTGAACATCTTTACAGTATAATCTCCAACAGGAACTGATTCTGCTCCAATAAGTAAAGAGTAATCACTGTTAAGTAATTGTTTCAAGTTAGCAACTTTTTTATTCCTTGAATTTATAATTATAATTAATTCATTTTTAGCAAAAATTTTATCTTTAGTAACCAAATTTTCTTTTTTTAACTGATCTAAATAATGAAGATTCGCAGATAAAAATAAATCAAATTCAACTCCCAGCTTAATCTGACTAAAAAGTGCCTGGCTGCCTGCATAATTGATTTCAAGTTCAGAGTTAGTATTTTTTATCTCAAATTTTTCTTTTATTTCATTTAAAGGTTCCTGTAAACTGGCTGCTGCCATTACCCTAATTGCAGCAGCTGCAGATGTCTGGAGGGTAAACACAATTAGTATCAAAATAATAAAACTTAAAATCAAGCTTATCTTTATTTTTTCCATCTTTATCAACCTCTTTAAAATCAATTTCGTTATGTTCAACCTCATATAACGGGTACATAATAATTAATTAATAGTGATAGTTAAATAAATCTAAATAATTTCTCTTCTCACAATTTTACTAAAAACCTTTACCAGGGGGGGTGAAAATTGAAGACCACTGTAATCAGCTAATTCTGCCAGAGCTGCTTCAATCGATTTAATTGAAGAGTAAATATTAGAAGAGGTCATTACATCAAAGGCAGAGATAATAGAAATAATCTGAGCCATCTGGGGAATCTGCTCTCCCTTTAATCCTTCAGGATAACCGCTCCCATCCCACCATTCATGATGGTATTTTGCAATTTCAATAATTCGTTGATCATAACCGGCTTCTTCTAAAAGATTAGCTCCTATTTCGGGATGCTCACTCACTACTTCTTTCTCAACTTTATCCAATTTTCCTGGTTTATTTAAAATATCATGAGGCAGTAAAAGTTTACCTACATCATGTAATAAAGCTCCTTTTTTTAGAAGTTCAATTTCAGCTTCTGACATCTTTAATTCTTCGGCAGTCATTTCAGCAAAAATAGCAGTTTTTTGGGCATGGTTTTGATTATGAAGATCATGCCCCTCAAACAAAAGCAATATTAAATTCATTTCATTACCCATAATTAATCTCCCCTTAAGATTTTACAATTGGTATCTGTTGATAAGCAGAAATTTCTTTTAATTTTTTAAAATCAGGAGAACCTACTTTTTGTTTGAGCTGACCCTGTTGATCTACCTCTAAGTAAATATTTGATCCTGGTTTATCTAGAAAAATAAAATCTCCAGCAGAACTAATTTTGATATTTCCGGCTGAATTTTTGATATAAATCCCTTTACCCACTTGAAATTCAGTAACACTCAAGGAGCTTCCCACTTCTTTTAAATAAATATAATCACGGGCAAAATATTTTCCACCTTTAATAAAACCCTTGCCAGAAATATTAATAATACTCTGCCCCGAATGAATTGTAGAATTGTAGCAGCCTTTTTTCATAATAATTACATTTCCAGAAGCAGTGATTTCCGAATTCTGAATATATTTTGCATAAACATCTGATTCCTTTAAATTTTCCTGTGAATCAATAATATTTCCCAGCTCTTCTCTTAACTTTTCAAAAAGTTTCGTGTTTTTAAGTCTCAGTATCTTTTTATAACCCTTAAACTCAGAATGTAACTCTTTTAAAGTAGCTGCAGCTTTCCATTCAAAATTAAATTCTTCCATTTCTTCAGCAAGTTCTGCCACATATGGTGGTAATTCTTTAAACTTATCAGTTAAGAGCAGCCTTAAGATCCTACCGAGCTGCATATTTTTTTCTAAAAATCCTTTTCTATTTTTGGCAGCACCTAAAATCTGATCAACTGCCTGTAGAAGAGCATCCAATTCTTCGTATAATTTTTTAATCTTCTCTATTAATTTTGCCGGCATAAATAATCCAGCTGTGATTTCACTGTGTACAATATTTTCTTTAACCAGTACATCACCGTCTACTGAAGCCTTACAGCCGGCAATACTTTTTTTAACCTGCAGATTATTCCCGATTCTGACATCAAAATAATCAAAAATTCCTCCCTGAACAATTAAATCTCCTTCATATTTAATATTTCCGGTCGTTTTATCAATATCTCCATTGACAACATACTGCGGTACAATCGATATCTCAAATTTATCTTTTTTCTTTTCAATTTTAGGTCTGCCAGCCTCCAGAGCTACTGCTTTCATATTATTCTTAATTAATTTAATACCATTACCTGCTGTTAACTGATAATCCTTAACCGATGGGGCTTTAATCCTTTCCTGCTGAACATTTATTCCGTCCTTGCCTGGAACTGCCGGTATTTTTTCGGCTACTATCTCTCCTACAGAAAAAGAAGTAATACAGTTAAAATCATGACTCAGAGTTCTTTCATCTTTTTCTACTGGCTCAATTTTTGCATCCTCACCTTTAATTACTTCTTTTCCTGCGGCAATTAAAAAATTTCCACTCTTATTATTTTTTACTATTTCTTCTATCAGGTCTTTTTTAACACCATACCTGACTCGATTCCGCAGCAGAAGAATTGAGATCTCCGATTTTTCTATTCCGGGGTATTCTTCCTTTACTTTTTCGGCTTTAACTTCTAATAGATTAGACGGTGGGTGGTCTTTAATTTCAAGCTGGTAGAAGGGCTGCAGTTCAATATTTAAATAAGCCTCCATAGCATTATTTTTCAATTCTAAACTGAGCTCTTTTTTAGCCTCCTGATTTTCTTTTTTTATTTCAATTTTACTGTCAGCAAAAACTACACTTTCTTCTTTTAATTTTTCACCATCTAGATAAATTTCTATTTCTTTTCCAGGTTTAAGTCTGGCATATCTGCCATTCCCTTCTGGATTAGAAACTAATATTTTTCCCTGTTTAATTTCTACTTTTCCGCTGCTGTTTGTCATAGCTACACCTTCTTTCCCTGTTTTTACAGAGAACCATCCCTATGATTAAAGGCGGCAGTCGGGCAATCATAGCTCTCAAGCCTTAGATCCCTTAACTTTGCGCCACTGTTTTTCAACAGTTTTGCCTTTTATATACTCTAATATTTATATTCTCGATTTCCAATGATTATCCTTTATTTTAAAAGATTATTTGATTTGCTTTATAGAAACTAAATATCCAGTATTCTTTAATAATATTTTAGTAATAACACAAAAACTTCAAATTAATTGTTGACTATAACCTTGCAAAAAAGTAAAGATTTTACTATACTTAATAGTCGGAGGTGATGCTAATCACTGCTCAAAAAAATGATAAAAGAGAAAATAACGAAAAAAATGGAACTATACCTTTTATTATCAGCAGCTCCTACCTTCTAACTTTTCTATTTATTAGACTGGCTGTAATGATTGCCGGTTCTGCCGGAAGTGCAGTCTCAACTGCTGCTAAAACTGGTGACCTACAATTTTATATTGGCTCAAATATAATTTTATTTGGATATCATATTCATCATTTATATATCGGGATATTTCTAATTGCACTGGCCGGATGGTTTTCGATTACTAAAACAGAATTTGTAGACCGCAGAGATAATGCCTTAACTTATGGAATCGGACTTGGATTATTTATGGATGAGATTGGTTTATTGTTAAGCTGGGGAGACTACTGGCACAGCACTACTTATCTTTTAAGTTTACTGCTCGGAGGAATATTTTTAAATATAATATTTTTCCCGGATTTCTGGAAAGATTTGAGATCACAGCTGGGAGAATTCAATCCCAAAAATAGAATCTTAAAACATTATAACTCAAGTGCCTTAATTTCGGGGGTGGATAAATTGGCAGATGAAGCAGATAAAACAGGTAAGATAACTCTGATATTTTCAGGTTTAATTTATGTTATTGTTGGTATGTTAATTATTTCTAACCCAGAATTAGTGTATTACTGGGTTGCAGGAGGATTTTTCCTGCAGGGGTTAACTAAGTTTGTGGAAGCCTGGAAAGCCTAAAAAATATATTAATGGAGCCGGTGGTGGGACTCGAACCCACAGCCTTCGGTTTACGATACCACTGCTCTACCAATTGAGCTACACCGGCCTTTTTCTCCTAAAAAGCCAGTACTATCCCACCTTCATTGGCATAGACTGTACTGATTCCAGCAGTTTCTACAATCATTATTTCTCTAAAATTGTATTTTTCGGAAGCCTGTTCTTTTATAAATTCTGCTTTGTCTAAAGCATTACAGTGAGCAATACCGAGTACTTTCTCTTCTAGATTTTCTCCCTTTTCTCCAATTGTATCTATCAGTTTTCTAACAGCTCTTTTACTTCCTCTTGCTTTATCAACAAGAGTTATAGTTCCTTCTCTAGTACCTCCTAAGACGGGCTTTATATTAAAAAAAGAAGCAATTTTCCCTTTTAATCTTCCCATTCTTCCTGATTTAATTAGATTATCTAGAGAATCCAGCACAAATAAAGTTTGCATTTCTTCAACATATTTTTCAGTCTTTTCTACAATTTCTTCTCTATTAAAACCTGCTTCAATTAATTCACCCAATTTATAAGCAATCATTGTTTCTCCAGCAGAAGCACTAAAAGAATTAAAAACCTTAACAAATTTATCTTCAGCCGCTTCCATCAGCATTTCTTTTGCCAGAACGGCATTCTGATAAGTTGCACTCAATTCTTTAGAAAGAGTTACCACAAAAACATCTTCGTATTTCCGAAATAAATCTAAAAAAGGACCTGGACCTGGACTTGCAGTTTTAGGAGCCTCACTGCTACTACGCATTGCGTTTAATAGTCCTTCCCGATCAAGATCTTCATCATCTACAAAATGCTTATCTCCAACATCTATAGACAGTGGTACTGTTAAAATATTAAATTTTTTTCTTAATTCTTCTGTTAAATCACAGCAGCTGTCAACTATTATCTTAAAGTCCATAGTATTACCCCCGATATATAATATTTTAATCTTTTAATATTTACTCTATTATATAATTTTATCTTTATTGTAACTAAAAATCAACCAGTTAATTTAATTTTATTTTAAATTTAAATATAGAAAAGCCCCAACTAAATTAACAGTCGGGGCAAGTTTACATAATTATATTTTAATTATATAAGGTCAACATTCTCTGCCTGAGGTCCGCGGTCGCCTTCAACAATTTCGAATTCAACTTCCTGACCCTCTTCTAAAGTTTTGAAACCTTCCTGCTGAAGAGCAGAGAAATGTACAAATACATCGTCACCGTCTTCTCTTTCAATAAAGCCATAACCCTTTTTCTCATCAAACCACTTAACTTTTCCTGTGTAAACCATATTAATATCTTCCTCCTAAAATTTAAGCTGAATATGTGTAACTAGTTTAGAATACTCAGTAACTTAAATATATCATTTGAATTCTTATTTGTCAAATTTTTCTGATTTGTAATTTATCAATATATTTTAAAATATATTGATATTATACTCACAGTTACTTACAATTTAAATCTGGAAATTGAATCTGATAACTCTTCTGCCATCTCTGCCAGCTTTTGTGATGCAGTAATAATCTCATCAGTGGCTGCATTCTGTTCCTGACTGGATGCTGCAACTTCTTCAGCATTGGCAGCTGCTGTTTCACTTGCAGAAGCAATTTCTCTAATTGCTCTTTCTACATCTTCACTATTGGCTGCCATTTCTTCAGCCTTATTATTTATATTTCTAATTATCCTGCTCAAAACTCCAGCTGTATGTTCGATTTCTTCAAATGCTGTTCCACTTTCTTCTATAGAATTAACACTGGAATCAACTACTTCTCCTGTTTCTTCCATGTTTTCTACCGAATCCTGTACATCCTTCTGGATTTCTGCTATTAGTTCTGTAATCTCATCTGTTGCCTGATTTGATTCTTCAGCCAGCTGTCTTATTTCGTCTGCCACAACTGAAAAACCACGTCCAGCCTCTCCTGCTCTGGCAGCTTCAATTGCTGCGTTTAAAGCAAGCAGATTGGTCTGCGAAGATATATCTTTAATCAGACTCACAATTTCTCCAATTCTCTGAGATGATTCAGCCAGAGAATGAACTGCTTTTTCTACCTGTTCAGAGTTGATTTTAACTTTATTAACTTCAGCTGCAGACTTATCAATTGATTGATTCCCTTTTTCTATATTTTCCATTACATTTACTGACTGTCTATCCATAGCATCAGAAGAAGTATTGATCATTGTGATCTGTTTGATTAGTTCTTCCATAGTTGCAGAAGTTTCCTCAACCTGAGCTGATTGTTCTTCAGTGTTAGAAGCAAC
>JASMSZ010000097.1:0-2542 GCA_041694515.1 Halanaerobium sp. | reverse complement strand
GGGTTAGCCTGTCCACCAGGAATCTGTAATTTAATAACTGTCATAACCTGTTTAGCCATTTAAAACACCCCTTTCTTCAAAATAGTTATCTATTTAAAAATCTTTACTAGTGTTTATCAAATTGTTCAAATGATAATTCAACTGGAGTTTCTCTTCCAAACATCGAAACAAGAATTTTCGCCTTACCCTGTTCCGGATGAATTTCTTTGATCACTCCATCAAAATCTTCAAATGGACCATCTTTTACAGTGACCTGATCTCCAACCTCAAAATCAACAGAAACTTTTTTAGCTTTTTCGCCCATGCTGCTTAATATAGCATCAACTTCAGCTTTTTCGACAGGGAGGGGCTTAGTCCCACCACTGACAAAACCTATTACACCGGGTGTGTTTTTAACAACATACCAGGATTTATCATTCATATCCATCTGTAATAAGATATAACCAGGGAAAATTCTTTTTTTAACCACTTCATCTTTCCCTTTTTTCTTTTCTATTTTTTCTTCAGTTGGAACCAAAATTCTAAAAATACTATCTTCCATACCTGTACTGGCTATTCTTTTTTCAAGATTTGCCTTAACTTTTCTTTCGTGTCCTGAATATGTATGGACTACATACCAGGGTACATCTTCTCTTCCTTTTTCTAACTCTTCGTTTAACTTGCTTTCTTCACTCATATTTAAGGATTCTCTAGAGAATCCTCACCTCCTCAATTACGAAATTAATGGAGTAATTATATTAGCCAGTGCCAGATCTATGATACCAATAAATGATATTAAAGCAATTACAGTCACAATTACAACTAGTGTATTTGATGTAATCTCTTCTTTGTTTGGCCAGTTTACTTTCTTTAATTCAGACTTTACTGATTTTAAAAATTTAGATATCTTACCAAAAAACCCGAGTTCTTTTGCCATCTTTAAATCACTTCCTCAGCTAAAGTATTAATGATTCTACTTTGTTTCACGATGGAGGGTGTGCTCCCTGCAAAACTTACAATATTTTTTTAATTCCAGCCTATCACGAGTATTCTTTTTATTTTTTTTGGTAGAATAATTGCGGTTTTTGCATTCTGTACATTCAAGTGTAATAATATCTCTCACCGTAAATCCACCTCCTCAATCAAACAGTTCCTGCTTGAAAACTTATATTTAAAGAGGCCATAACTTAAATTACCTCTCTAATTTACTCTATTTTTTCTGATTCTTAACCTTAACTAATTTACCATATTTAAAGTACAATGTCAATGTTTTTTAGAAAAAAAGCATGTGCAGTTCAATTCTGCACATGCCTATGGAATTAAATTTAAGTTTTAATAACTTAGAATATTAAGCATCTATTTACTCGATAATTTCAGTTACAACTCCAGCTCCTACTGTGTGTCCACCTTCACGAATTGCAAAACGCAGTCCTTCTTCCATAGCTATTGGAGTAATTAACTCTCCTGTCATCTCAATGTTATCTCCAGGCATTACCATGTCTACTCCTTCTGGTAAACTGATGTCTCCTGTTACGTCTGTTGTACGGAAGTAAAACTGAGGTCTATATCCATCAAAGAATGGTGTGTGTCGTCCACCCTCATCTTTACTTAGTACATATACTTCAGCGTAAAACTTTGTGTGTGGGGTAATACTTCCCGGCTTTGCCAGTACCTGACCTCTTTCGATATCTTCTCTCTTTACACCTCTTAATAAGGCTCCAATGTTATCCCCTGCTACTGCTTCGTCTAACATCTTACGGAACATTTCTACTCCGGTTACTACTGTTGTTTCTGTATCTTTGATCCCTACTATCTCTACCTCATCTGATGGATGCAGAGTTCCTCTCTCAATTCTACCTGTCGCTACTGTTCCGCGACCTGTGATTGAGAATACATCCTCTACCGGCATTAAGAATGGCTTTTCTGTATCTCTTTCCGGCTCTGGAATATAGCTGTCTACTGCATCCATCAGCTCTATGATCTTCTTACCCCATTCTCCTTCTGGATCTCCGTTTTCAGCTGCTTTTAAAGCAGATCCTACTATTACAGGAATATCGTCTCCTGGAAAATCATATTCGTTTAAAAGTTCTCTTACTTCCATCTCTACAAGCTCGATTAACTCTTCATCGTCTACCATATCTGCTTTGTTTAAGAATACTACGATTGATGGTACACCAACCTGACGTGCCAGGAGAATGTGTTCTCTTGTCTGCGGCATTGGTCCATCTGCTGCAGATACTACTAAAATTGCTCCATCCATCTGTGCTGCCCCTGTAATCATGTTCTTTACATAGTCAGCATGTCCAGGACAGTCCACGTGAGCATAGTGTCTTGCTTCTGTTTCGTACTCTACGTGAGATGTTGCAATTGTGATTCCTCTTTCTTTTTCTTCTGGAGCATTATCAATTGTATCAAATGCTCTTACTTCTGCTCCACCATAGTTTGCTAACACATTTGTGATTGCTGCTGTTAGTGTTGTTTTCCCATGGTCAACATGTCCTATTGTTCCTATGTTAACATGTGGTTTGTTTCTTTCAAATTTTGCTTTTGCCATTTTCTTTTC
>JASMSZ010000096.1:0-2148 GCA_041694515.1 Halanaerobium sp. | reverse complement strand
GGATAAGAATATTTTGCTTCCGGTAAATCATCAATTCCTACTACTGATATATCAGACGGAACTTTAACCCCCTGATTATTCAGCTCCCAGATTAAACCCAGAGCTGTAGCATCATTGGCACCAACAACGGCAGTAATCTTATCTATTTGATCTAATAAACTTAAAGCTGCTTTTCTACCTCCCTCAAAACTAAAATCACCAGAAAAAATCAGTTCATCTGGAAGATCCAAATTATGTTTTAGGAGAGATTCTTTTAACCCCTCTCTACGTAAGTAACTGGTATACAGCTTTTCTGGACCATCAATAAAGGCAATTTTTTGATGTCCATTTTCTACAAGATAATCAGCAATTATTGCAGCTGCATTTTTATTACCAAGACTTATATTGTTAATATCAAACGGATGAGGAGTCACTCCAAGCAGCACTGTACCCTGAGTTTTTAATTGTTCAACTATAGAATACATCTTTTGCTCATATTCTTTATCCATTAGTGCACCACCGGCAAATACAACAGCATCAGCTCGGTTGGCTTTTAGCATACTAACTGCATACAGTTCTTTTTCTACACTGCGGCTGGTATTATAAATGTTTACGATATATTCGTGCCCGGAAATAAATTCTTCTATTCCTTTAACCATTTGAGCAAAATATGAATCACAGATATCATGTACGATAACACCAATTATATTTGATTTATCACTCTTTAGTCCCTGCGCAATTCTATTAGGAGAAAAGTTTAATTTTTCAATTGCAGCTTCAACTTTTTCAGCAGTATCCTTACTCACCGGATGATCACTATTATTTATAACTCGAGAGACCGTAGTTGGTGAGCATTCTGCAAGTTTAGCCACATCTTTGATAGTAATTTCTTTATTAGCCATGGTAAACCCCTTCCGAAATATTCTTATTTGCCAAAATAATTTTATCATAGATTTATAATACTTTCAATTAATATGGAAAACGTTATTATAAAAAATTTTGACAAATCAAGTAAAATATAATAAAATAGATTTCGGAGTCAGTTGTCTGACGTCTAACAAAATTCAAACTATTATCTAAAGGAGAATCAATTATGAATCAAGTATTTTTAGCAGCTATTTCTGGTTTAATAGTAGGAGGTCTTTTTTCTTTTCTAAAATTACCCATTCCTGCTCCACCGACATTATCTGGTGTAATGGGAATAGTAGGAATTTATATAGGATTCATGTTAACTAAAACAATATTTTAATCAGGAAAAAGGCCCTCTTCTAGCTTTTAGAAGAAGGCCTTTAATACTTTTTACTCATTTGTCTGATCAAGTTCCTCAATCCCTTCGAAAAGCTGCTGAATTTTCACTGAAACATCTTCAACATTTTTTGGCCTGCTCATCAGCACCAGCAGCTACTTCCTGAATAGAAACTGCAGCCTGATCACTATTTTCTGCATTTTGAAACCAGGGTCTCTCTGGGATCAAAATCAGGTAGTATGTTCTGATTCTATTAAAATTAAGCAATAAAAGCAAGTCTATAGCTTAATTGATTATTATTTGAATTTAACTTCTTACAATTTAAATCTGGAAATTGAATCTGACAACTCTTCTGCCATCTCTGCCAGCTCCTGCGATGCAGTAATAATCTCATCAGTGGCTGCATTCTGTTCCTGACTGGAATCAACTACTTCTCCTGTTTCTTCCATGTTTTCTACCGAATCCTGTACATCCTTCTGGATTTCTGCTATTAGTTCTGTAATCTCATCTGTTGCCTGATTTGATTCTTCAGCCAGCTGTCTTATTTCGTCTGCTACAACTGAAAAACCACGTCCAGCCTCTCCTGCTCTGGCAGCTTCAATCACTGCGTTTAAAGCAAGCAGATTGGTCTGTGAAGATATATCTTTAATCAGACTCACAATTTCTCCAATTCTCTGAGAAGACTCAGCCAGAGAATGGACTGCTTTTTCTACCTGCTGTGAATTATCTTTAACTTTATTGACTTCAGCTGCAGACTTATCAATTGACTGATTACCTTTTTCTATATTTTCCATTACATTTACTGACTGTCTATCCATAGCATCAGAAGAAGTATTGATCATTGTGATCTGTTTGATTAGTTCTTCCATAGTTGCAGAAGTTTCCTCAACCTGAGCTGATTGTTCTTCAGTGTTAGAAGCAAC
>JASMSZ010000095.1:0-2285 GCA_041694515.1 Halanaerobium sp. | reverse complement strand
AGACGCTCAAAATATTCCTGGAATGTGAATCTGATTTTAGAATAATCTCCACCGGCGGCAGCAATTTTGGCAACTGATTCAATCACTGCATAGAGGGCTCCGTGGAAAGGACTCCAGGTTGTTAATTTAGAATCATAGCCGTGGCTCATAATTGTACCTGTATTTGTTTCTCCCTTGATTAAAGGGATTTTTGCTGTCATAGCCTGAGTTGGTGTCAGCTGATATTTACCCCCAAAGGGCATTGTCACACTGCCGGCTCCGATTGAACTGTCAAACTTTTCGATCAAACCTTTTTGACTGGCCACATTGAGATCAGCAAGATTCTGCAGCCACTTATCTTTCAAATTTTTCGTTTCCGGCAGACGCTCCCCTGCAGCCTTTTTGAAATAGTTTTCGGCTGCTATCGGTTTTGAGACCTTAACCTCAGTTTTTTGAGCTGCTCCATTTGTATCCAGAAAAGCCCGGCTTAGATTAACAATCTGATCATCATTCCATTCCATAATTAAACGGTGGTGATTCTTAACCTCTGCTGCTACAGCGGCTTCCAGATTTTCCTCTGCTGCCAGCTGAATAAATTTTTCCACATCCGCTGCCTCAATCACAACCGCCATTCTTTCCTGCGATTCGGATATCGCAAGTTCTGTTCCATCTAAACCCTCATATTTTTTTGGTACAGCATCCAGATTAATCTCCAGAGCATCAGCCAGCTCACCAATGGCAACCGAAACTCCTCCGGCTCCAAAGTCATTACAGACTTTTATCTTTTTGCTGACCTCAGGATTTCTAAACAGGCGCTGAATCTTTCTTTCAGTTGGGGGATTACCTTTCTGTACTTCCGCACTGCTTTCTTCTATTGAGTCTTCAGTATGCACTTTAGATGACCCTGCTGCACCCCCACAGCCATCACGTCCTGTTTTACCACCTAAAAGCACAATTATATCTCCGGGCAGCGCCTCACCGCGCACTACATTTTCTTTAGGTGCTGCTGCAATAACTGCTCCAATCTCCATATGTTTGGCCAGATACCGCTCATTATAAATTTCGTTAACCATTCCGGTTGCCAGTCCAATCTGATTTCCATAAGAACTGTAGCCGTCAGAGGCTTCCTGCACAATTTTCTTCTGCGGCAATTTTCCTTTTAAAGTCTCTTCAATCGGAGTCCTGGGGTCTCCAGCACCAGTAATCCGCATTGCCTGGTAGACATAAGAGCGGCCGGAAAGAGGGTCTCTAATCGCACCACCAAGACAGGTTGCTGCACCACCAAAGGGTTCAATTTCCGTTGGATGATTGTGAGTTTCATTTTTAAACATAACAAGCCAATCTTCCTCCTGACCATCAACATCTACAGTCACTTCAATGCTGGCAGCATTTACCTCATTTGAAATCTCTAAGTCTTCTAATTTACCTGCTGCTCTTAATTCTTTCATGCCCAGCAGAGCAATATCCATCAGGCAGATATCTTTTTCCTGATCCCGATAAATCTTCTGGCGGCCATTTAAATACTCCTGATAAGCTTTTTTAATTCCCTGAGTAAATTTATTCTCTTCTATTTCGACATTTTCAATTTTTGTTAGAAAAGTTGTATGGCGGCAGTGATCAGACCAGTAAGTGTCAAGTACTCTGATTTCTGTAATTGTCGGATTTCGGTTTTCTTCATCTCTAAAATATTTCTGACAATGTTTCAAATCAGCTAAACTCATCGCCAGACCAAGTTCGGCTAACAAATCTTTTAAACCCTGTTCATCAGCTTCAATAAATCCTGCTGCAGTTTTTACCTTTTCCGGCACTTTATACTGCATTTCCAGACTGGCTGGTTTTTTAAGTGCTGCCTCTCTGGAATCAACCGGATTTATATAATAGTCCTTAATTTTATCTATTTCTGCTTTACTTAAATCTCCTTTCAAAATGAAAACCCGGGCCGCCCTGACAGTCGGCTTCTCATCATTATTTAAAATCTGAATACACTGTTCGGCGGAATCAGCCCGCTGATCATACTGCCCCGGAAGATACTCAACAGCAAAAATTTCTTCATCAGCTGCAGTCTCAATTCCTTCCTGATGGATTAGATCAACAGGTAACTCAGCTAAAATTGTTTCACAGGCTTCCTGATAGGCCGAATTAGAAATATCTGTAATATCATAGCGATTAAGCAGCCTGAGTCCTTCTAAATGATCAAGTACAAGACTCTCTCTAAAATCATGCAAAAGCTCCTCAGCTTCGACATCAAAACCTTCCTTTTTCTCAACAAAAACCCGTCTGATCTTATCTGACATTTTAAGCGCCCC
>JASMSZ010000094.1:0-6767 GCA_041694515.1 Halanaerobium sp. | reverse complement strand
CCTGATCAAACTCCTCCAGCAGATGCACCAAATTATAGGTAAAGGAATCATAATTATCAATTACTAAAATCACGGATACCATCCTCTCTTACCACTTCTAGAGCCTCAAATAAAGCCCGCCCTTTGTTAAGTGTCTCCTGATATTCTTTAACCGGATCAGAATCAGCAACAATTCCAGCACCAACCTGTAGGTTAAGCCTGCCCTCAACTAAAGAAAAGGTCCTGATTGTAATACAGCTGTCTAAATTACCATTAAAACTCAAATATGCTACTGTACCTGCATACACTCCACGCGCTTCTTTTTCCAGTCCATCAATCAGTTCAATTGCCTTTATTTTAGGAGCACCAGAAACCGTGCCGGCCGGAAAAACAGCTTTTAAAACATCCAGGCTGTCCAGACCTTCTCTCAGATCAGCTTCCACCTGAGAAACAATGTGCATTACCCGGGAATAAAACTCAACTTCCATTAATTCGGTAACTTCAACACTACCTGGGGCTGCAATTCTGCTCAAATCACTGCGGCCCAGATCCAGAAGCATTGTATGTTCTGCCTTTTCTTTTTCGTCATTTAAGAGATCCATTTTTAATTCCTGATCTTCTTTATTATCTTTGCCTCTGCGTCGGGTTCCAGCCAGCGGCCTGGTCATTACTCTCTGATCTCTAACTCTAACCAGTACTTCCGGGGAAGAACCAATGATTCTTATCTCGGGAAAATTAAGATAAAAGGAATAAGGAGAAGGATTAACCGATCTTAAGGCCCTATAAATCTTAAAAGGAGGCAGATCATTTTCTATTGAAAATTTCTGGGAGAGTACAATTTGAAAAATATCTCCAGCCCTAATATGTTCTTTCGCCTTTTTTACCATCTTTTGATATTCTTTTTTTGTAGTATTTGACTTTAACTTTTTTTCCTGTTTTGAGTCTAAATTAACTGCTGCTGGCTTTAATTCTGAATTATTATTTTCAATTTCAGCTTTAATCTTTTTGATTTCCTCTTTAGCCTGCAGATAAATATCTTCTTTTTCTTTCCGACTTAAGTCTGATTTTATTTTAAGGTTATTAATAATCTTGACCGTATTATGCAGATGATCATAGGCAATAATTATTTTACTCATCACCAGCAGACTAAGGGGAGTATTATCTTTCTTTAATCCTTTATCTGCCTCCAAATGATAAATATCCTCCCATTTTTCTATCATCTCATAGTTAAAATAGCCAACAAAACCTCCCGAAAAAGGAGGCAGTTTTTCATTTTCATAAACCTCAAGTTCAGCCAGCTGCCGCTGCAGATAAGGAACTATCTTCTCACCCTCTAACTTTTCTTTTTTTCCCTCTTTAATCACTTCTAAATGATCATCATGATTTTTAAGAACAGTCGCTGGCTTTAAGCCGATAAAAGAATAACGGTCATTTTCCGAACTCTCTAAAAGATAGGTGTAATCTTCATTAAGAGCTAATTTTTTATATAAAGAAATCGGAGTCTCAATATCTGCAATAAACTCATCGTAAATCGGAATCAGATTATATTCTGCTGTTAATTCTAAAAATTCGTTTTTGCTTTTCATCTCTCTCCTCCTTTAACTTATTTTCAGTTTTCTGCCCTGAAACCAGAAAACGGCCAGAGCTTGGTTAAAAGCCTGACCGTAGTTATTAGTAAGAGATTTTTAGATATTTAAAAATATAATTTTAAATACCAAAATTCTGTTTCAGTTATGATTTGAGTTATAACTCAAATCATTCTTTTACTAAAACAAAAAAGCCACATTTATATAAATAGATATAAATCTGACCCATTAAATACATATTTGCTCTGCTAATCTCATCTCTAACTCTTCTCTACTAATCTGGGCTCTTCTCATCTCGAATTTTTTTAATTATAACTGAATTATTTAGATAAGTCAAGAAAATAATTTTAATTTTACTAAAGTTATCTTAGTCTCATTAGTAAAATAGTATTTAAATTAACCCAGAGAAACATCTAAAAACATCATAACTGCAAACCCCAGCATCAAACCTGTGGTAGCTAGATGACTGTTACCTTCTGAGTTAGCTTCTGGTATTAGCTCTTCTCCTACCACAAAAATCATTGCCCCTGCAGCAAAAGCTAAAGCATATGGAAGTATAGGTCTCATATAATAGACCCCTGCTGCCCCTAAAACTCCTGCTGCTGGTTCAACAGCTCCCGAAAACTGACCGTACATAAAACTCTTTTTTGCAGAAAGGCCCTCTCTTTTTAAAGGAATAGATACAGCTGCTCCTTCAGGAAAGTTCTGCAGTCCAATCCCTACTGCCAGTGCAACAGCACCTGCAATAGTAGCAGACGGAATACCTGCTGCAGCTGCCCCAAAAGCTACTCCGACCGCCAGCCCTTCTGGAAAATTATGTAAAGTAACTGCTAGAACCAACAAAACACTCCTCTGCCAGTTAGTTTTAATTCCTTCAGGTTCACTTTTAGCTAAAGCAGGATGTAAATGAGGCAGAACCAGATCAACCAGACGTAAAAATATTCCCCCCATTAAAAAGCCAATTACAGCGGGAATCCAACCTGCCACTCCCTGTTTTTCGGAAATTTCTATTGCAGGAGCAAGTAAAGACCAGAAACTGGCTGCTATCATTATTCCAGCAGCAAACCCCAGCATACTATCAAGAAGTCTGCGATCAACATCTTTAAAAAAGAAAACAACTCCAGCCCCCAGAGCTGTGACTAACCAGGTAAATAATGTTGCCAGTAAAGCCTGGGTGATAGGTGATAATTCAATCAAAAAATCAATAATCATTATCTAACCTCCAATGTTTTATTTTTTTCTAAGTCTTATCTTTTACTTAAATCTACTTAAATCATACAATAAATAAAAGAATATTGAAAGCAAAGTATGTATTTTTTTGTATTAATAAATTATAAAGTGTGAAATGCTAACATTTTTTTCCCGATTTTTTTGATATTATAGTTTGTAGATAGAAATAGATTTCGAAAACATATTTTGACTGGTACATTAACCAAAAAGATTTTAACTTTATAATAAAATTCTAAAGGAGGAATTGTTTATGAAAACCTTAGTAACCGGTGCAACTGGAAAACTTGGTTCCAAAATAATGGGTTTTTTAATGGAAAAAATCCCGACTGAACAGCTGGCAGTAAGTGTCCGTGATCCGTCCAAAGCTGAAGACCTAAAAAACAGAGGAGTTGATGTGCGTCAGGGAGATTTTGCAGGGCCTGAGACTTTAAGCACAGCCTTTAAAAATATAGACAAAATCCTGATTATATCGACCACTGGTGATAACGAGACAAGAATTAGGGAACATCAAAATGCGGTTCAGGCCGCAGCAGAAGCTGGCGTTAAGTTTATTGCCTATACCAGCCTGGCAGATGCCGAAAATAGTTCTTTATTTCTGGCTCCTGTCCACAGAAAAACTGAGAAAGCTATAAAAGCTACAGGAATTCCCTATTCCTTTTTACGTAATAACTGGTATCTGCGCAATGAACTCCCCAGTATTAAAGCAGCCATCTCAGGTCAACCCTGGGTAACCGCTGCTAAAGATGGAAAGGTTGGCTGGGCCCTGCAAAAAGATTATGCAGAAGCTGCAGCTAAAGTATTATCAGAATCAGGTCATGAAAATACTATTTATGAGCTTTCCGCTCAACCCCTTACTCAGGCAGAACTGGTATCAGCCGCAGAAGAAGTAATCGGCCAGGAAATTCCAATTAAAAGAGTGAATGATGAAGAATATAAACAGATAATGAAAAAAAGTGGAATGCCCGAATCTTCTCTACCGATGTTAGCTGCTATCCAGCGCGGAATTAGAGAGGGAGCACTTAATGTAAAAAGTAATGATTTCGAAAAACTACTGGGACGCCCTGCAGCCCCGATCAAACAGGCTTTAGAAGAATTACTGCAGGAAGTAGATTTAATTTAATTCAGATTAAAAATATCCAGATCAAAATTAAGGGTTCGGCTTTTTAGCTGGATCCTTATCTATATTAATAATTAATTTCACAAAAGTCTTCCATTATTCAACCCCCACAATATCTATCTATAGTAATTATTATCAATTATCAATCCTATCATATAACAAATTGATAATAATTAAAAGTAAGAGGACATATAGAAATAATTTAAATCAAATTTCAGGCAAAAATCTCAGATAAATATACTTCCAATACCGCTCTTTTTATAAAAATGGAAGCTCTTTCATTAATCTGGCATTTCTGATATAATTTAGCTGAAAGGCAGGTGGAGATTTTGAAAAAATATTTCGAAGTTGATAAATGGAAAGTCATTGAAAATGATTTTGATAAAGACTATAACCGAGTTACAGAAAGTGTAATGAGTCTGGGGAATGGCCATATGGGTTTGCGCGGAAATTTTGCCGAAAGCTACAGCGGTGACAGCCTGCAGGGAACATATATTGCCGGTGTTTACTATCCAGATAAAACTATTGTTGGCTGGTGGAAAAATGGATATCCAGAGTATTTTGCAAAAATTGCTAATGCTGCTAATTTTATTGGGATTGATTTAAAAATAGATGGACAGAAAATTGACCTGGCAGAGGTTGATTTCAGTAATTTTAAAAGGGTTTTAAATATGAAAGAAGCTTATTTAGAGAGATCTTTTACCCTGGAGCTGGAAGATAATCGGGTTGAAGTAACAGAAACTCGGTTTTTGAGTCAGCAGGATAAGGAACTGGCTGCTCTAAAATACAGTCTACAGGCACTTGATCAGACAGCAAAAATCGAATTAATTCCCTATCTAGATGGTGATGTTAAAAATGAAGATGCCAATTATGATGAATTTTTCTGGGAGGGGCTGAAAAAAGAAAACAAACCGGGTAAAGCAGTGCTTTCAATGAAAACCAGAAAATCAGATTTTGTTGTTTCTACAGCTATGAACTGGAAATTAAATAAAGAAGAACGGGAAGTTAAGTTATTAACCGGACCTGGAGACGAAAACTATGTAGGAAATAAAATTATATTTAAGGCCGCTCCAGACGAAAAAATAGAATTAAATAAATATCTAGCAGTCTGTACCAGCCGTGATTATGAGGCTGATCAGGTTAGTGAAAAAGCAAAATCAAAAGCTGCGGAAGCTGCCTTCCGGGGTTATGATCAATTATTTACTGAACATACAGAGGCCTGGGCTAAAATCTGGCAGGAAAGTGATATTAAAATTGAAGGTGACCCGGAAGCACAGCAGGGAATCCGTTTTAATATCTTTCATTTAAATCAGACTTATACCGGCCATGATCCCCGTCTAAATATCGGGCCCAAAGGATTTACAGGCGAAAAATATGGTGGTTTGACTTACTGGGATACAGAAGCTTACTGCCTTCCTTTTTATCTGTCTACCCACAGTCAGGATGTTGCTCGCAATCTATTATTATATAGATACCGCCACCTGGAAAAAGCTGTGGAAAATGCAGATAAACTGGGAGTTGATGGTGCTCTCTATCCAATGGTAACAATTAATGGAGAGGAATGCCACAACGAATGGGAAATCACCTTTGAGGAAATCCACCGTAATGGAGCGATTGCCCATGCCATAAAAGATTATGTTGACTATACTGGAGATCAGGACTATATTAAAGAATATGGTATTCCGGTGCTGGCTCAAATCTCCCGCTTCTGGGCTGATAGAGCTCACTTTAATCCGCGGAAGGAAAAATATATGATCCTGGGAGTAACCGGTCCTAACGAATATGAAAACAATGTTAATAATAACTGGTATACCAACCGGATAGCGGTCTGGACTCTCAACTATACCCTGGAAAATTTAGAAAATATTAAGGAAAATGATCCAGATAAATATAAAAAGTGGATTTCTGAACTGGAAATTGAAGACTCTGAACTGGAATTATGGCAGGAGATGACCGAAAAAATGTACTATCCTTATCTAGAAGAATATGATATCTATGCTCAGCAGGATGGCTATCTGGATAAAGAACAGAAATTAGTCTCCGAGCTAAATGAGGAAGATCTGCCGCTGCATAAAAATTGGTCCTGGGATAGAATTTTACGCTCACCCTATATCAAACAGGCAGATGTGCTGCAGGGTATCTATTATTTTAAAGAAGATTTTGATCAGGAAAGTATTGCCCGCCACTATGATTTTTACGAACCGCGGACAGTACATGAATCTTCACTTTCCCCCTGTATTTATTCTCTCCTGGCAGCTGACTTAGAAAGAGAAGAAAAAGCCTATCAATTATATTTAAGGACAGCTCGACTGGACCTGGATAATTACAATACTGATACTGATGATGGTCTGCATATTACAAGTATGGCAGGAACCTGGATGTCAATTGTTAAAGGTTTTGCCGGCTTTAAAGTTAAAGACGGTCAGGTAGAATTTAGACCATTCTTACCGGCCGCCTGGAGTGGATTTAACTTTATGATTAACTTTAGAGGCCGCAGAATTAAAGTTGAGGTCAGTCAAGATGAATCTGTCTTCTCACTGAAAGCAGGTAAAGACTTAACAATCAAAGTTTATGATCAGGAATATGAGTTAAGCCAAACCGAAGAGCTTGTTGTTGAAAAATAATTAACAGCTGGTTTAATTGATTAGTTTTAGAAAAATTATGCTAAAATAGAGGCTCCAGCAGGATTAATTATCCAGCTGGAGCCTTTTTGAAATTATAGTTCTTCGATTGTAGCTTTGTTCCCTACAAAAATAATCGCCCACTTCTTTAGGTCTTTTCGATCTTTAAATTCTTCAGCTTTAGAATAACTGAGAAGCTGATTTTTAGCTTCTTCTAATTTTTCTTGAATCAGT
>JASMSZ010000093.1:0-17139 GCA_041694515.1 Halanaerobium sp. | reverse complement strand
TAAAAGATGATAGAAGACGAGATTTAGATGCTGATTATGGCAGTAAAACGTATTGCTATGAGGATGAAGAAGGTAATAAATACAAAAAGGTAAAAAGCTGGTTTGGTTACAAACTCCACCTGATAGTGGATGCAGCATATGAACTGCCGAACATTATGGCTTAGAATGCAGGGGAAAAGATAAATGTCCGGTGGCAAATGGTACAAGAATTTCACTGGAGGAAGATCCCCGTGTATTTACTCCTGTAGCCCGTCAGAGCTATAAATGGGATAGAATATATAAAGCCAGAACTTCAGTAGAAAGAGTAAATAGTCGTCTGGATGTTTCTTATGGATTTGAGAATCATACAGTAAGAGGCATAGATAAGATGGAACTTAAATGTTCTCTTTCTTTAATGGTTATGCTGCTCAATCCTGGAACAACTTACCTGATGCGGGAAAAAGAAAAATTTGGCTTGGTTGGATGAGTAACTGGGATTATGCCAATGAGGTACCAACAAAAAAATGGAAAAGTGCTATGAGTATTCCCAGAGAATTAAAGTTGCTAAAAGAAAATGATGGATTTCAGGTCATTACTTCTTTAATATTTCCAGAAGAAGTAATTGTGGACTTATTTATAAATAATTATGCTAAGGATTTAATAATAGATAAACTTGATTTATTTAAGTAAGCATTTTTAGATTTAATAGTTTTACCATTGATATAGATGATTAGTAAATACCATCTTTTAGAAATATGATCCTGCTTGATCTTTATCTGCTGGATAGTCTCTAAATCTACAATGCTTTGAACTGCTTCAGGCAGCTCAAATTTAAGACTCTTCACATTATATTTAGATTTTATCTTTTTGGATAAGGACAAAAGCAATTTATCATTTCTAATTCTAATACCTGGTTTGGTAAAAATTATTTCGCATGGATTTCTGTCTATATATTTGAAATTTGGTGGTCCTGGTTGGCCTTTATATTTTTGAGGATTCTTTTTATAATCTTTGAGAGATGCATTGTATCTTCTGGTGGTGCTACTATTGATATAATCAAAAAATACATTGAAAACCAGGGACAATAGCCAATTCATCTCCACCCAATGCAGAGCTTGGATGGAGTTTTCTTGGCAGTTTTAGATAAAAGAAGAATAATTTTCAATTTAATAAGGAGGACTTTCAATGCAGGGAGTAATAACCTTAGGAGAAGCCTTAATTGACTTTACACCATTAGATAATCAGAATCTGGACTTTCGTAAAAATCCAGGGGGAGCACCGGCCAATGTTGCTGTTGCTTTAAGCAGACTGGGAGTAGATGTTAGTTTTGTTGGTAAGGTTGGAGATGATGTTTTAGGTAATTTTTTAGCAGAAAAATTAGAGTCAGAAAATGTTAATATTGATAATCTGATTTTAACTGATGAGGCAAAAACTGCAATTACCTTTGTTACTTTAGATCAAGATGGAGATCGCAGCTTTGATTTTTACATTGATCCCAGTGCTGATAGATTTCTGCGCCCGGTTGAAATTGATCCAGAGCTTTTTGAAAAAAATAAAATTTATCATTTTGGCTCAATTTCTTTAATTGATGAACCGGCAAGATCAGCAACTAAAAGAGGAATAGAGCTGGCACGGCAGAATGAAATGCTGATCTCTTATGACCCCAATTTAAGAGAAATGCTCTGGGATTCTCTGGCTGAAGCAAAAGAAATGATTTTATCTGTAATAGATGAGGTTGATCTAGTTAAAGTTTCAGAAGAAGAGCTTGAATTTTTAACTGGAGAAGCAGATATCAAAAAAGGAGCAGAAATCTTAAAGTCAGAATACAAAATACCAGTTTTATTTATCACCTGTGGTAGTGAAGGTTCCTATTATTATTTAAATGATTTAGGTTTTGTCGAAGCCTTTAAGGTAGATGCAGTTGATACGACTGGTGCCGGTGATGCTTTTATGTCAGCAGTTTTATATAATTTTAATCAGGCAGATTTAACCCTGGCAGAGATAGATAATAAATTTTTAGAGAAAACACTCAAATTTGCAAATTATTCGGGCTCACTTGCAGCCTCAGCTTCTGGAGCAATGGCTGCACTACCAACTTTAGAAGAGGTAGAGCAGCTAGAATTATAAATACAGGATGATAATAAATGGATTATATGCAGATATCTATGTTTTATTCCAGCATTATAAATATTTTCTCTATGAAAGAGAGCGATACCTGAAATTTTAAATATGGCCTATTTTGAGTTTATAAGTAGTGGGTTTTTCTTTCAAAAGTCAAAAATTACTGCTGTGGGGTGAATGTATGGAAAATATCAAAAATTATTTATATAGTCGCGAAGAAATTATATTCGCTTATATTTTTGGTTCGGTAGCTAGAGGTAGAGAAAATAGACTGAGTGATTTAGATATTGCTATATATGTTGATGAAGCTAAAAAACCTAAAAGCAGTTCTTTTGGCTATAGAAGTGATTTGATTGCAGACATTCAGCCTTTATCTAAAAGAGAAATTGATTTAATTATTTTAAATGAAGTATCTATATCAATTGCTTTTAGTGTATTAAAAGATGGAAAACTTGTATTTACTAAATCTGATAAAAAAAGAGTTGAATTTCATGAGTCTGTGATGAGAAAATACCTTGACTTTTTACCTGCGCTTAAAGTTCAAGAAAAGTATCTTAAGAATAATATAAAAAAGGGTAAATTCGGGAGTTGAGCAGATGATTGATCAAAGAGTTATAATTAATAAGTTAAATGAACTTAATAAATACTTAAAACACCTTAGAAAATATGAAGGCACAAATAAAGAAGAACTTGAAAATGATCTGGATAAACTCTGGTCAGTTGAAAGAGGGCTGCAGCTTTGTATTCAAATTATACTTGATATAGGTAATCATATTTTATCTGAAAAAGGAATAACTGTTGAAAATTATAGTGATATTTTTAGAGAACTTAGAAGACTTGAGGTAATTACAGAAAGTTTAGAAAGTAAGATTGGCGGGATGGCAGGTTTTAGAAATATATTAGTTCATGAATATGCTGAAGTTGATACTGCTATTATAGAAAAGGTATTAAATAACAATCTTGATGATTTTAAAGAATTTGCAGAACATATAATCGATTATTTGGAATAATACAATTGAATGTGGTTGTTGAATAAGGGCAGTATTCTTCAGCTGCTTACAGTACTGGCCTGTAAAATAAAATATTTTCTTCACATTTTGAAAAGTGTAACACAGGGATAATTTATAAGCAAATTTTATTTCCTAAATGCTTGCAATAATCAAATAAATACTATATAATACTAAAAAATCAACATAAAATTAAACCTGTGAACAGAAGAGTAGGAATTTTAGTGGAGTTAGCGAATCGAGGATGGTGAAAGCTCGAGCGAAACTTAGTTCTGAACCGCATCTGTGAGGTTTTTTTCTGAACTCAGTAGGAAAAAACGTAGAACTGCGTTAAATTAGCTGAAAGTGGATAAATTATTATTTTATCAAGCAGAGTGGTACCACGGATCTTAACCTGTCTCTATTATATGGAGGCGGGTTTTTGTAGTTTTTTAGCAGTTTTTTTGCTGAAAATATATTTAGATAAAGATTGTTGATGCTGATTTGATGAGGATTGAAAAGAGAGCAGAAAATCTAAGGAGGAATTTTTAAAATGGCGGAAAAAGAAATTAAGAAAATTTTGTTGGCGTATTCAGGTGGACTCGATACTTCAGTGGCAATTAAGTGGCTGCAGGATAAGTATGATGCGGAAATCATTACTTATACTGCACATTTAGGACAGCCTCAGGACTGGGATGCAGTAGAGGAAAAAGCGATGGCAACTGGTGCTGCTAAAGCTTATATCGATGATATCAGAGAAGAATTTATTACTGATTATGTATATCCTGCTTTAAAAGTTAATGCAATGTACCAGGAAAAGTATCCTCTGGCAACAGCGCTGGCCCGGCCTTTAATTGCTAAAAGAATGGTCGAGGTTGCAAAAAAAGAAGGTGTAGATGCTTTAGCTCACGGCTGTACTGGTAAGGGTAATGATCAGGTGCGGTTCGAAGTTTCTTTTAAAGCACTGGCTCCAGAAATGGAAATTATTGCTCCCTTAAGAGACTGGGAATTTGTTTCCAGAGATGCAGAGATAGAATATGCAGAAGCAAATGGAATTCCGGTTAAGGCAACCAAGGATAGTCCTTACAGTATTGATCAGAACCTGTGGGGAATTAGTATCGAATGTGGCGTTTTAGAAGACCCCTGGAATGAGCCGCCTGCAGATGCTTACCAGTGGACTAAAGATGTTGATGATACTCCTGATCAGGCTAAATATATTACAATTGATTTTGAAAAAGGTGTGCCAGCAGCTCTGGACGGTGAAAAAATGGCGCCAATTAAGCTGGTTGAAAAATTAAATGAACTGGGTTCTGAATATGGAGTCGGCAGAATTGATATGGTAGAAGACAGACTTGTTGGAATTAAATCAAGAGAAATTTATGAAGCGCCAGCCGGCGAAATTTTAATTACCGCCCATAAAGCTTTAGAAGATTTATGTCTGGATCGTGATACCAAAAACTACAAAGCCGAAATGGCAGCTAAATACGCTGAGTTAACATATAATGGACTCTGGTTTTCTCCTTTAAGAGATGCTCTGGATGCCTTTGTTGACAAATCACAGCAGACTGTAACCGGTTCAGTTAAAGTAAAGTTATATAAGGCAAAATGTACTCTTGCCGGTAGAAAATCAGAGTATTCTCTGTATGAACACGGACTGGCAACCTATGACGAAAGCGATAATTTTGATCATAAATCAGCTCCAGGATTTATTAATCTCTGGGCTCTACCGCTCCAGGTAGCAAATCAGAAAAAGAGGGAAGAAAAATAGATGGCAAAAAGCAAATTATGGGGGGGAAGGTTTGAGGCTGGCACTTCTAAGCTGATGGACCAGTTTAATGCTTCTCTTCCCTTTGATATTAATTTGATGGAATATGATATTGAGGGTAGTCTGGCCCATGTTAAAATGCTGGGCAGACAGGATATTTTAACTGCAGCTGAAGTAAAAGAAATTACTGAGGGTTTAAAAGCTGTCAAAAAAGATCTGCAGGCTGAATTAGAAGCAGGAGATTTTGATTTCAAGGAAGCTGAAGATATTCACAGCCTGGTGGAGGCCCGCTTAACTGCTGAAATTGGTGAGCTGGGAGGTAAACTGCATACCGGCCGCAGCCGTAATGATCAGGTTGCTGTTGATCTGCGCTTATATCTTAGAGATCAGACTGAGCAGATAAGAGAAATGATTCTTAAATTTATGCAGGTCCTGCTTCAGCTGGCAGAAGAGCACACAGAAACCGTTATGCCCGGATATACCCATCTGCAGCGGGCACAGGCTTTAACCTTTGGTCATCACCTGCTGGCTTATTACTTTAAATTGAAGCGAGATTATGAGCGTTTTGGAGATGCCTTAAAACGGATTAATGTTTCTCCGCTGGGTTCCGGCGCTCTGGCCGGCAGTTCTTTTAACTTAGATCGTGATTTTACAGCCCAGGAACTGGGTTTTGAGAGAGCCTGCGAAAATTCGATAGATGGAGTCAGCGATCGGGATTTTGTTTTAGAATTTCTGGCGGTGGCTTCTAACCTGATGCTGCATTTAAGCCGTTTAAGTGAAGAAGTAATTTTGTGGAATTCTAAAGAATTTTCATTTATCGAACTGGCTGATCAATATACAACAGGCAGCTCAATTATGCCGCAGAAGAAAAATCCTGATCTAGCTGAGCTGGTGCGGGGTAAAACCGGTAGAGTAATCGGCAGTTTAAATCAATTAATGCTGACAATTAAAGGGCTGCCTCTGGCTTATAACAAAGACCTGCAGGAAGATAAGGAAGGCCTTTTTGACAGTGTAAATACAGTTAAGGTTATTTTAAAATTATATCCTGAGATGCTGAAAACTATGACTGTCAAAAAAGAAGCGATGCAAAAGGCTGCTGCCGCAGGATTTTTAAATGCAACAGAACTGGCAGATTTTCTGGCAGATAAGGGTATACCCTTCCGTCAGGCCCATCAGATTGTGGGAGAGGCGGTATTATTTGCCTCTAAAAAGGAAAAAGAGCTTGACCAGCTGCAGCAGGAAGAATGGGAAAAAATTCTCGGACAATATCTAAAAGTTGATGCTGGAGAATTAAAAGAGAAACTAGCTGTCGAAGCTGCAGTTAACTCTCATGCAACTAAAGGTGGACCTGCATTTGAGGAAAGCCGCAGAGTTATTATAAAAGAAAAAGAATTTTTAGCTCAAAAATAATAATCTCTAATAATTAGCCCTAATTTGGTTTTGAAAATAATTCTAAATTAGGGCTTTTATTTCTGTTAAAAAAGTAATACAATAATTATATAAGTAAGATACTTAAGATTGGAGGTTTTAAATTGAAGAGAATTAATTTATCATCAAATAAATTTTTTGTAGTAGTTTTAACATTATTTTTAGTCAGCACAGCTGCTTTTACAGCTTCAGCTTTTTCTGAATATGAGGAGGATGCTGCTGCAGGATTATATAAGGATCTGAATCAAGAATACAGGATTACAGAATTTAAAGCGGGCAGTCTGGAATATAAAACTTTACAGAGGCTGGAAGCAAATATAATCGAATCCGGTTTTAAGGATGAAGAATTCAAGCTGCATCATATTGACGATCAACTAATCAATGCTTATTATATCGGCGATGGTAATATTATGCTGTTTGAAGGTCTGCTGCAAAAATTAAATACAGAAGATCAGCTGGCAGGCTTAGTTGCCCATGAGATGGGCCATGCTGTTGAAAAACATCTAACTGAAGATCTGGAAAGAAATATGGGACTTTCAATTTTAAATCTGTTATTTAATCATTTTACAGATGATCAATATCAGACAATGACCAATGTGGCCCAGAATTTAATTGCCAATGGTTATTCTAGAGAACAGGAACAGGAGTCTGATATTTATGCCGTTGATTTGATGATCCGCAGTGGTTATGACCCTCAGGGTTTGATAGAGCTAATGAAAATCTTTAAAGAAAACAGCAGCAATTTTAAACTTTTAGAATTTACCCAGACTCA
Source organism: Halanaerobium sp. (assembly GCA_041694515.1). Taxonomy (GTDB): domain Bacteria; phylum Bacillota; class Halanaerobiia; order Halanaerobiales; family Halanaerobiaceae; genus Halanaerobium. The sequence continues at coordinate 10,088 of JASMSZ010000093.1, read as the reverse complement.
TCCTATACCTGAGAGCAGGATTGAATATTTAGAGGATTATCTTGCTCAGAAAAATTCGAAAAATGCAGCGGTAAATAGTAGTTCTGAAAATCAGAACAGCAGCCAGAAGCAGCCGGTAACGGTTAACAGGCAAAAGTTTGAGAATAAACTGATTACATTTTCCTATCCGGAAAGCTGGAAATTTAGTCAGGAAAGGGCTTTGAAAGCAGAAATTAAATTTAGATATCAACTTGAGGCGGAAGAAGTTAAGGGCGAAATATTTATGGAAGATTTAAGCAGCAAAACTTTTATGGAAACCAGCAGAAAACAGTTTAATTATGCTGCAATTATGGCTGAAGAAAATGGATTTGAGGTAGAAAAAAGCAATTTAAGCACTGACCAACTTAATATTTATCAACTTCTGCTGCAGCGAGAAAAAGAATTTAAGCTGGAGTACTTTATTAATCAAAAAAATAAACAGCAGATGTTAAAATTGAGTTTTAAGATTACTGGCAGCAATAGAATTCAGCAGAAGAAATTAATTGAACAGTTAATTAACAGTATCAAGTTTAAATAACATAAAAAATAATGTGGAGTGAGTATTTTGAAAAACCAAACAAGGAAATTAGTCTGGTCAAGTTTTTTACTGGTTTTAGGAATTATTTTACCAAGATTGATTAATCTGGCAGGCAGCATGACTCTGGGAAATTTGATTTCTCCAATGCATATTCCGGTGTTTTTGACAGGGCTGATTTTAGGTCCTTTTTACGGTACTTTAGTTGGTTTAATCACACCCTTATTTAGCACCTTGCTTTTTGCTATGCCGCCAATGATGCCTCCAATAGCAGTTTTGATGGCCTTTGAACTGGCAGCATTTGGATTGGTTTCAGGTTATCTATATTCAAATAAATTCAAAAATATATATTTTAGTTTGATTTCAGCAATGATTCTGGGGCGTTTAGTTTACGGCCTGGCCTTAATTGCTGTAGGACCACTTTTTAATTTTAATCCTCCCTTTATTCCTTTTATGCAGGGAGCGTTTTTGACCGGAATTCCCGGAATGGTAATCCAGCTGGTTATTATTCCACCAATAGTCGAAAAAATCAAGCCGATTAAAGAATTGACAGAGTTTAATAGAAAAGTAAAATAGATTTGATTATAATTAGTAAAAATGAAAATAGAGACAGATAACGATATTTGTTAGAAACTAAAGATATTTGTTATAAACTAAAATAGAAGCTGATAATGAGTAAAGGAGGAAAATTTATGGAATATGATATATTTTCAGTAGGAGATAATATAGCTGATTATTATCCTGAAGACAAAAAAGTGTATGCTGGAGGAGGAGCCTATAATACAGCAGTTATAGCAAAAAGACTGGGTGCTAAGGCAGCCTATTATGGAGTTTTCGGCACAGACGAAAATGCTAAATTTTTATATGATACTTTAAAAAAGGAAAAGATTGCCTATCCAGCAAATGATATTCGCAAAGGCCGTAATGCTGTCTCTATTATAGAAAGAAATGGTTCAGAGTCCAGGGTGGAGGCAGTTGATAAAGGAGTTTATAAAAACTTATCGATCAATAAAAATGTGCTTGAGATAATTAAAAATTCAAAAATTGTTCACAGTAATATCTATGCTTATTTTGAAGATTATCTGCCAAAACTTCATTATAAAACAAGACTTTCTTTCGATTTTTCCTATCTCAGAAATAAAAGTTATATTGAGGATATTATTTCTAAAATAGATATTGCTTTTTTCTCTGAAAGTAAAAAAGAAGAAAATCCGGAAGAATTTTTAGACTGGATTTCAAACCTGGGAGTTGAAGCGGCTGTTTTAAGTCTGGGAGAAAATGGAGTCTTAATGAAAATTGGAGATCAATTAATTAAAGAAGAAGCTCTGCCGGTAAAAGCTGTCGATACTTTAGGTGCGGGGGATGCACTGATAGCCGGTTTTTTAACTTATTTAACTAAGGAAGAAAAAAATTATCAAAAAGCTCTGGCAGAAGGCTTGAAAACTGCGGCTAAATACTGTAAAGTAAGGGGTGCACTGGGAGTTTCCGAGCCCAGAGAAGAGGAAGTAAAAATTTATAATAATCTACACGGGTAAAATTTAGCTATTTATTGGGGGAAGGATTTATACTATGCGTTTAGTTCTAACAGAGAATTTAAAAGAGGATATGGAACTGGCTAAGCCAATTTATGAAAATGGGAATGTCCTTTTAAACAGAGGTGTAAAAAACCTATATAAATATAAAAAGAAATTACTGGAAATGGGAATCAAACATCTTTATATTGAAGATAAGTACTCATATAATATTGAAATTAACGAAGCAATTAAAGACAGCACCAGGCGGAATGGTAAAAGAATTGTTGCCAATACCTTTGACAAAATTAAAAATGGATTCTTAGATTTAAATACGCAGGAATTAAAAGGTGTGGTTGAAGACATTACAGATGAACTGGTTTTAAATGAGGATGTATTATTAAATCTGGTCAGTTTAAAGAGTACCAGTAATTATACTTATGAGCATTCTGTAAATGTAAGTGTTATCTGTATTGCTCTGGGTAAAATGCTCGGCTACAGCAAAAATGAACTTTATAAACTGGGGATGGGTGGAATGCTGCATGATGTTGGGAAAACTTTAGTTCCTGCAGAAATTCTAAATAAACCCGCCCGCCTGACAGATTATGAATACCAGGTGATGAAAAATCATCCCGAACTGGGCTTTAATTATCTGCAGCAGATTGAATCGATCAGTCCTCTCTCAAGAATTGTTGTTTATTCTCACCACGAGCGGGTTGATGGATCCGGTTACCCCCGGGGCTTAAAGGAAGATGAAATCCACGAATTTGCCAGAGTAGCTGCAATTGCAGATGTATTTGATGCCCTGACAAGTGATCGTGTTTATCGTGACAGATGGCCTACCTATAAGGCTGCAGAATATATTATGAATCATACAGAAGAACTTTTTGATTATCAGCTGGTCAAAAAGTTTTTGCCCCAGGTATCATTTTATCCCAATGGATCCGAAGTTATTTTAAGCAGCGGATATCGGGCAGTTGTCAAAGATCAGAATGTAGGATTTCCTACCCGGCCTGTACTAAGATTAATCGAAGATGATGAAGGTAATGAGCTTGATAAGGAATTAGATCTCTTAAAACATATGAATATTGTAATTACCAAAGTGATTGTTTAATTTTACATAAACAATTAAGAAAGTTAAACATAATTTAATTTTAGTTCCTTTGTTTTTTTAAAACTATCTTTCTAAGTAAATTAGGAAGGTAGTTTTCTTGATTTGATAAGCTTTGTAACTTTTTTATTTGATTTTTTTAAAGGGATATGGGCCTGGATATAGAATATAATTACCAGGTAGGAAGATTAAATTTAAGAGATCTTTTTAATGTTTTTTTAATAAATGTTTAGGGGAGGAATACTATTATGACCGAGGAGATAACCTTTGCTCTGGATATTGGCACCAGGACAATTGTTGGAATTTTAATCAAGGAAAAAGGAAATGGATATCAAATTATTCATTCAGCTGTACGCGAACATCAGACCAGAGCAATGCTTGATGGTCAAATACATAATGTTGCTCGAGTAGCAGAAGCTGCTGCAGAAGTAAAAAAAGAGCTGGAAGAAAAATCTGGCTTAACTCTAAAAAATGTTGCGATTGCGGCCGCCGGTAGAGCCTTAAAAACAGTAACTCAGAGCCATAACATTAGGCTGGAAAGAAGCAGATATATTGAAGAAGATGATTTAAAAACACTGGAATTAAAGGCTATTCAAAAGGCTCAGGGACAGCTTAATAATAACCAGCAGAACAATACAGTTGATTTTAAGGGGCTTGAGTCAAAGAAAAAGCCGAAAAATACTGTGGATTATCATTTTGTAGGCTATACAGTTCGTAAATATAAGCTGGATGGAATGGAACTCGGTCACCTTTTAGGACAGCGTGGAAAAAACATGGAAGTTGAGCTGGTGGCTACTTTCTTACCAAGAATTGTAATTGATTCCCTGCTCTCTGTGATTAATAGAGTGGGGCTGGAAGTAGAACATTTAACTTTAGAGCCGATTGCCGCCTCCCATGTGGTTATTCCCGAAGCTATGAGTAACTTTAATCTGGCCTTAGTTGATATCGGAGCTGGAACCTCTGATATTGCAATCACCAAAAGTGGATCTATTTCCGGTTATGCAATGGTGCCAATCGCCGGAGATGAAATAACTGAAGTTATCTCCGAAAAGTTTTTAATCGACTATAATAATGCAGAAAAGGTAAAATGTAATCTCTCTGAAAGTAATGTGCTTGAGGTTAAAACTATTTTGGGTGAGAGCCTTGAGATTAAAAAAGATGAAGTTCTGGCTGCAATTGAAGAACAGCTTGAACTGTTAAGCAGTTCTATTGCAGAAAGTATTTTAGAAATTAATTCTAATCCACCTCAGGCTGTTATATTTATTGGAGGCGGAAGTTTAACTCCCGGTTTGAAAGAAAAATTTGCAGAGAAAATTGATATAATTGAAAGCAGAATCGGGATTCGTAAACGAGAAGATTTAGAAAATATTGAAGGTGAGGTGGAAGGGGTTAATACAACGCAAACCCTGACTCCTCTTGGGATTGCAGTTACAACCCGAGAAACCCAGAGTAAGGCAGTTTTTATTGAAGTTGGAGTAAATGGAGACCGAATAAACTTACTGACCCTCTCCCAGCCTACAGTTGCTGATGCACTGCTGGCTGCAGATATCGAAATGGAACAGCTGACTCCGCGCCCGGGAATGGGAATTACTGCCACGGTCAATGGTGAACTTAAAACCGTAAAAGGTGAGATGGGCAGTGCTGCTAAAATCTTACTCAATCAAGAGGAGGCAAAACTGAAAGAGCGAGTTACTAATGGTGATAATATTGCTTTTAAAGCAGGAAGACCGGGCCGTAATGCAGAGGCCCAAATAAGAGATATTATTCCAAAAGAGGATCTATGTGCTTATCAGATATATTTAAACGGCAGTGAAAATAAAGTTGGAACCAGAGTTTTTCAGAATGAGAAACTGGTAAATCTTGAGGCAGATTTAGTTGATGGGGCAGAGATTAAGTATACTGTACCTAAAACTATCCGAGATGCGCTGGCTCAAATTATGGAAGTTCCGGCAGCTAGCTTTAAAAATGAGAGTATAAAATATACTTTTAATGGACGAGAAGAAGAAACAGTCAGCTCAAATTATTTAATTACAGCTGAAGAGCAGAAAGTTGATTTAGACCAGCCTCTAGAAGATGGACTGGAGCTGCAGATTAAGGAAAAACAGGAAAACAGTTTAACTATTAGAGATCTGCTGCAGAAAAAAGGTAATCAGGAGATTGATTTTTATTTTAATGGAAGTGAATTAACTGTTCCTGATCAAATCTGGGAAGTAGAGGTCAATGAAGAAAAAGTTGATCTGGATTACACAATTCAGGCTGGAGATCAGATAAAAGCTTTTTCGCGAACTTTAACTGCAGCAGGAGTATTTGACTATATCAACTATGGAATTTCTGATAATATGCAGCAGAAAATGCAGCTGATCTTAAATGGAGAGCCTGTTAATCTGTCAGCAAAGATTAATAAGGGTGATAAATTAAAAGTCAGGTTAAATGTTTGATATGCTTTTAATTAAGCTTTATTTTATTAAAGGTATGATAAAGTCTTAAATTAAGTCGGAGTAATTTAATCAAATTTTGATAATTAAATGTTAAAATTTAGCTAAATATATAGGAGGAATAAGATGTTTTATCCATTGAAATTTGACCATAAATATGTAGAAAAAATCTGGGGAGGGCGCAAATTTGAAAAATTTCGCGAGGACCTGCCTGATGGCCCGATTGGGGAGAGCTGGGATATTTCAGCACAGGAATCCGGGATGAGTATTGCTCAAAACGGAAAACTGGCCGGTAAAAGCCTGAAAGAATTGACAGAGATGTATCCTCAGCAAATTCTCGGTAAAGATATTGAAGCAGATGAATTTCCCCTACTTTTAAAAATAATTGATGCTCAATCTCAACTTTCGATTCAGGTTCATCCAGATGATCAATATGCAGCAAAACATCCCGGTGAAGCTGGTAAAACAGAAGCCTGGTATGTGATTGATGCAGATGAAGATGCATACTTAATTATTGGAACTGAAGACTGTACAGAAAGTGAATTCAAAAAAGCAGTCAAGAATGATCAAATTAATCAGTATGTCAAAAAAGTAAAAGTAGAAAAAGGAGATGTCTTTTTTATCAAAGCCGGACTGCTCCATGCTATTGGTTCTGGCGTTATGCTTGCAGAAATACAGCAGAGCAGTGATACAACTTACAGAGTTTATGACTACGGTCGGGGTAGAGAACTGCATTTATCAAAAGCCTTAGATGTTATTGATTTTAAGCTCCAGTCCAAAAAAAGAAAAGGGCTTAGAATCTGTAAAGAAAATTATGATTACAGCTATTTCTGTTTGAATGATAAATTTGCGCTTGATATTATTAAGATCAAGGAAAGTTATCAGGCCAAGGGAGATCAGCAGAGATTTTATATTCTAACAGTTTTAGAAGGGGCAGGAAAATTAAGCTGGGATGATCAGGAAATTGAATTAAATGAGACTGAAAGTGTATTAATCCCTGCTTATGCAGAAGAGTTCAAAATCAAAGGTAAGTTAAAATTAATGAAGAGTTATGTTCCTGATATCGAAGAAAATAGAAAGCAGATTTTATCTGTTATTGAGTAAATTAAAATTTTGGAATATTATTTAGGGAAGGATTTATTATGGATCAGGAAAAATTACAACTTTATATTACGCGATTTTTTCTAATTCTGCTGCTGGCAGCTGTTATTGGAAACTTTTTAGCAGAAAACTGGCTCAACCTTTTTACTTCAATTCTGGCCATTATCTTAATTTATTTACCTGCCTATTTAACCGATAAAAATTATTTGCATATTCCAAATGGACTGCAGCTGATAATTATTGTTTTTATTTTTGCTTCAATGTATCTTGGTGAGCAGCGTGAATTTTACTATCACTTTTGGTGGTGGGACAGTATGCTGCATTTAATTTACGGAATGGGAATGGGTTTTATTGGTTTTATAATGGTTTATGTTTTAAATAAAAATGAGAATATTGATGTTGTTTTAAGCCCGCTTTTTGTAGCAGTTTTTGCTTTTTCGTTTGCGGTCACAATCGGTGTTTTCTGGGAAATCTTTGAGTTCTGGATGGATACTATTTTTGGATTAAATATGCAGAAATCAGGATTGATAGATACAATGTTTGATCTGATGGAAGACTGTATTGGTGCTTTTACTACTTCGATTATTGGTTATTTTTATATTAAGACCAAAAGACCTTCGCGGTTTCAGAAATATATAAGCGAAGTTTTAGAGAAAAATAGAAAGATTTTAAAAAAATAAGGTTGTAATTTTTAAGAAAAGAAAGGACTAAATAATGGCTTCTAAAAAACCAAATCAGTTAATTAAATCTTTAGATAGAGCACTTGACATCTTAGAATTAATTGTAGACAGAGAAAATGGGATGGGTGTTACCGAAATAAGTAGAGAGCTTGGGATCCATAAAAGCACTGTTTATCGACTGCTTGATACCCTGAAATTCAGAGGCTTTTTAGAGAAAAATGAGGATAATCATAAATACATTTCTGGGATTAAGCTTTTTGAGCTAAGTTCAAAGGTCTTAAATGATATTGACAGCAGAGTCCGAGTTCGTCCTTATTTAGAGGAATTGATGCAGAAAACGGAGGAAACAATCCATCTGGGAATTCTAGATTCAGGTGAGATTATTTATTTAGATAAGGTAGAAAGCAATGCCACTATTCGCATGTACTCTCAGGTTGGTAAAAGAGTTCCCGCACATTCAACCAGTCTGGGAAAGGCAATTATGGCTCAGCTTTCGGAAAAACGGGTTAAAGAAATCCTTAAAAAAAAGGGAATGGAAAAAAACACGGAAAATACGATAACTGAAGTCGATAAGTTTTTAGATCATCTGGAAAAAGTAAGGAAGCAGGGGTATGCAGTAGATGATGAGGAACAGGAAGAAGATATTCGCTGTATTGCTGGTCCAATTTTTAATCATCGTGGTGATGTAGTAGCTGCTTTCAGTATTTCTGCTCCAATGACCAGAATGACAGAGTCAAGAATGAACGAGCTGGCTGAGCTGGTAGTAGAATATTCTCAAAAAATGTCCAGGTCCCTGGGGCACAGCAGTTAAAATTTTTTGCATTTTTTATTAATTTACTATAAAATATTTATAAACTGAAAATAATTTCTGATAAGTTTTGGAGGAATTGAGATATGAAAAAAATAAAAATTGGGATCCCCAGAGCTCTGCTGTATTATTACTATTTTCCTTTCTGGCTCAAACTTTTTGCTGAACTTAACATAAAGCCTGTTATTTCTGACAGTACTTCCAGGGAACTGCTGGATAAGGGAGTTAAAAAATCTTTATCAGAGATCTGTGTTCCCATCAAAGTCATGATTGGCCATATTTTAAACCTGGATCATAAAGATGTTGATTATATTTTTCTGCCGCGATTTCACTCAATCCGTAAAGATGCAGTTTTCTGTCCTAAAATTATCGGCTTACCGGATATGGTCAGACATTCTTTAACCAGACTGAAAGCAGAAATAATTACTGATCAGATTGACTCAAAAAGTGATAATATAGCACAATTTGCCAATCATCAGCAGCTGGCAGAAATTTTATCTATTCCGAAAAAAGAAATGAAAAAGGCTTTAAGAAAAGCCTCTAACTTCTGGCAGCGGTATAGAAATTTGCTCTATCAGGGATATTTAATTAATTATTTTTCCAGTATTGAAAATTCAGAAGTGCTGGAAAAATTAATTTCTAAATTTGAAAATGAGAAAAAACCACCTCAGAGTCAGAGAAAAGATATAGAAACACCTGGAAATGAGCAAATTGTTGATGTTGCTGTTATTGGTTATGGTTACAATATTTCTGATCAGTATATAAACATGGATATTCTTAATAAGCTGAAGGAAATGGGTGTTAGAGTCCACACCTTTTCGATGGTAGCAGAAGAAATTATAGAAAAAGAGCTGTCAAAACTGAGAAAGCCCATGTTCTGGGAATTTACCAATAAACTGTATGGAGCAGCCGAGCATTATTTTAAAAATAATAGGATAGATGGGGTGATTCACCTGACTGCTTTTGGCTGTGGTCCGGATTCAATGCTGGGCCAGATTTTAGAGGTTGATGCCAAAGAATATGATAAGGCCTTTATGACTTTAAGAATTGATGAGCAGACAGGAGAAAGTCATATTATTACCAGAATTGAAGCTTTTATAGACCTACTGAGATTAAAAAAGGAGAATAACTGAGATGAGATTATCTTTTCCTTATATGGGACCAACAATTGTATATAAAAAACTTTTAGAACTTTTAGGTCATGAGGTGGTAATGCCGCCTAAACCCAATAAAGAGATCATTGATCTGGGTGTAAAACACAGTCCTGAATTTGCCTGTTTTCCTTTTAAAGTGATTACCGGTATCTATTTAAAATTGATGGATAAGAATTTAGATGCCCTGGTTACCAGTGGTGGTCACGGACCCTGTCGGGCCGGATATTACGGAGAAGTCCATAAAAAGATTCTTCAGGATTTAGGCTATGATGTAGAGATTATTGTTATTGATTCTCCTCGTGATGATTATAAATATTTTTATGAGATAGTAAAAAGATTAAAAGGAGACAGTTCCTGGTTAAAAGTAGCTAAAGTGATCAAGACTGTTTATGAACTTACAAAAGCACTGGATGTTATTGAAAAAAAGATAGAAATCTTAAGAGCCTATAATGATCAGGGAACAATCAATAAGCTCTGGATGGATGCTCAGTCAGAATTTTTTCAGATTAAAAATACTTCAGATATTAAGGAAATCAAAAATAAATATTTAAACAAACTGGCAGAATTTGAAGATTCCATCCCTGCTGAAGATGAGCGCTATAAAATTGGAATTATTGGCGAAATTTATGTTGTACTGGAGCAGTCAATTAATAACCAGATTGAAGAAAAGGTAAATCGTTTTGGTTTTGAAGTTGAACGTTCCCAGTATCTGACAGACTGGATTAGAGAAAATAT
>JASMSZ010000092.1:0-41807 GCA_041694515.1 Halanaerobium sp. | reverse complement strand
TCTTCTGCAATCTGATCATCATAAGCAGCTCCATTTTCAGTTATGAAAATTGGCTTTTTAGTATATTCCTGATCCAGTCTTTTTAAGAGATCTGTTAAACCCTGGGGATAAACCTCCCAGTCCATTGCAGTATAATCTGAATCATTTGCTTTAATTGACTTAAAATTCAGGAATTCACTTTCGTCATATTCTACCAGGGCTCTGGAATAATAATTAATACCTAAGAAATCAATTTCTCGACTAATTATTTCAAGATCTCCAGCTTCCGTCTTAAATGGGTTATCAAACTTATTCTGATATAAATTCATTAATTTTTCCGGATATTTTCCCTTTAATACAGGATCTAAAAACCAGCGATTATTGAAAGCATCACAGTAATCTTTTGCAATTTGATCTTTTCTACTCTCACTATTAGCGTAAACATGGTTTAAATTTAAAGTAATTCCAACTTCACCCTCAATTCCGCTTTCTCTAAAACTTTTAACTGTCATTCCATGAGAGAGTAAAACATTATGCGCAACCTGCAGAGCTTTCTGATGATCTTTAAAACCTGGTGCATGTTCTCCCCATAAATTTCCAACCATTGAAACCACCATCGGTTCATTATGGGTTATCCAGCGTGGAACCACATCTCCGAGCTCTCTAAACATTATCTGAGCATATTGATTAAAATATTTAGCTGTATCTCTATTTTCCCAACCTCCATTATCCTGCAGTTTTTGAGGTAAATCCCAGTGATAGAGAGTTGCAGAGGGTTCAATACCTGCTTTTAAAAGCTGCTCAATCAAATTTTTATAAAAGTCAATTCCTTTTTGATTGATTCTCCCTTTACCTGTAGGTAAAATACGAGGCCAGGCTATGGAAAAACGATAAGTATCAAGTCCCAACTCCTTCATTAACTCTACATCTTCTTGGTAGCGATGATAATGATCACAGGCTGCATCACCTGTATCATTATCTACTATATTACCTTTTTGATGGGTAAATCTATCCCAGATTGATTCACCCTTACCATCTTCATTATATGCTCCCTCAATTTGATAGGATGCTGTAGCAGCACCCCACTCAAAATCTTCGGGAAATATTATTTTTGCCATCCAACTGCCTCCTCTAAATTTCAACTGTCACCTATTATAATTATTATACGATTAGTATTTAGATAGTTATTTTAATAAATTAAAACTACTTATCACTAAATAATACACTATGATCTTCTTCAATTTCTACAAAACCCTTACCTTCATTTTCTTTGTAGAATTTCTGCACATCATTTACTACCTGTTCCGGTAAAAATTCTTCGTCCGGGTCCCAGCGTTCACCAATCTCAGGTACAGCCTCAAATAACATCTGAGTATAAGGGTGAGTTGCGTTCTCGTAAATCTTTTTGGTATCTCCTCTTTCAACCAGGCGCCCTTTATACATAATAAGAGATTTATCTGAAATATAATAGCCTAAGTTAAGATCATGAGTAATAAAAATTACTGCCATACCATGTTTCTTACAGGATTCTACCAGTAAATTTAAAACTCCAATTCTGGTTGAAGCATCCAGCATACTAATTAACTCATCCGCTATTAAAATATCAACATCCATCAGTAGTGCCCGGGCAATTAACAGCCTCTGCAATTGTCCCCCACTTAATTGATGGGGAAATTTATCCAGGGTCCGCTCCGGATTTAAATTCACATCATAGAGAACATCTCTAATCGCTTGATCCTTATCTTCAAATCCCAGATCAAAAGAATCAAAGATCATATCAAAAACTCTATCTACTTTATATAAAGGATTAAAAGTTGCAAATGGATCCTGAAAAATACCCTGAACTTTCCTATAATATTCTTTGGTTTCAGTTTTATCCGTGATTTCAGAAATGTTTTTCCCTTTATATATGATTTCACCTTCAGAAACTTCGATTAATTTTAAAATTAATTTACCAACTGTTGTTTTTCCACTGCCGCTTTCTCCGATTAGAGAAATTATTTTTCCTTTTTCTATATCAAAAGAAATATCTTTTGCAGCTACAGTATATTCTGGATTTAAAATACCACTTTTAAAGACCTTTGATAACCCATGAACTGACATTACTACCTCATTATTTTTTTCCACTTAAATCACTTCCTAACTCTTTCCATCTCCAGCAGGAAACATAATGATCTTCTGCTACCTTTTCCCTTTTTGGAGTTTCTTCACATTTATTGATTGCATAGGGACAGCGCTGTCTAAAGCGACATCCTTCCCCAATATTTAACAGATGCGGTGGTGTTCCTTCTATACCAGCCAATTTTTTATCCTTATATTGGATTCCAACCTTAGGTAAAGAATCAATCAAAGCTCTGGTATAAGGATGACGTGGATTCTCTACAATATCATCTGTCGGACCAATTTCGGCAAAATTACCGGCATACATGATCATAATCCGATCTGCTATCTGGTAAAGAATTGAAATATCATGAGTAATAAAAATAGCTGATTTTATAATTCCTAAATCCCTCAAATTCGCCAGCATAGTTGCTACAAATCTTTGAGAACTTACATCGAGAGCTGATGTGATCTCATCAGCAATTAAGAATTCCGGATCTAATATCGTCGAAATCACCATAATTACTCTCTGTTTCATTCCACCGGATAATTCGATAGAATATCTATTTAAAACCGATTCATCCAGATTAACCAGATCCAGCCGTTCTTTTACCTTATCAAAAAATTTCTTATCGGTTTTGATTCCGTGCTGTCTGACCAGATCTGCAATATATGTTTTAACTTTTTTAGTCGGCGAAAAAGCATCAAGTGCATACTGTGGAATTAAGGAAATTGTTCTTAAACGTAGTTTTTTGAATTCTTTTTCACTCATCTCCATAATTTTATGGCCGACCAGATCAACATCACCTGAAATATATTTTAGAGGCTTTTTTCTGGAAATAAAAGTACTGGCCAGGGTACTTTTACCACAGCCTGATTCTCCTGCCAGCCCTAAAATTTCACCTTTTTTTAAAGTGAAGGTTATATCGTCTACTGCTTTGACCTGTCCTTTTAAAATATCATAATATGCTTTTAAGTTTTTGACTTCTAATATATTTTCACTCATTTACTTACATCTCCCTCAAACGTGGGTTAAAGGCTGCATCCAATCCTGTATTAACAAAGTAAAGTGCGGTAATTAAAATTGCTAAAATTAAACCGGGGATTATTGCCCACCACCACATACCAAGTTGGATTCCATTCCAGTTAACAGCATTCTGCATTACGAGTCCCAGAGAAATTCCTTTTGTTGGTCCCAGACCTAAAAATTCAAGCTGTACCGTTGCCAGCATTGTTCCATTGAACTGCTGGATAAAAACCATAAATACATAGGAAAACATATTGGAAGCAATATCTTCTCTTAAAATTCTACCCACACTAATTGAAGAAATTTTAGATAAAGATACATATTCCTGATTTTTAAGAGAAAGGGTCTGAGATCTTACTGCTCTTGCTGTCCAGGGCCAGGCTGTAGAGGCAACTATAACTGCCATCACAAAGGTCCCCCGTACTTCTAAAAAGGCTGCAATTACAATTAAAAGTGCCAGTTGGGGAATTACAACAAAGATATTTGTCAGCATCATTAAAAGTTCATCAAAAATTGTTCCACCATAATAACCGGCTACAAAACCAATTATACAGCCAATTAAAGTTGCAATTGTACCTGCAATAGCACCAACTAAAAGGGTTGAACGTAAACCATGTACTGTTCGTGTAAATACATCCTTCCCATCAATTGTAGTTCCAAAAAAATGTTCTGATGAAGGTGGTAAATAACCCTGACCTGCATATTCATCATATTCATATCTTGTTAAAAGTGGACCAAAAGCTGCCAGCAAAAATACTAAAATTACAATAGATAAACCAAAAAGTACTTTTTTATTTGTAAGGGCATAATACAAATTTTCATGTTTAGCCCAGAAATCTTTTGCCACAATCTACACCTCCTCAGTAAATGAAAGCCTAACTCTTGGATCAATAAACATGTATACAATATCGACTACAAAGTTTGCTACTAAAACCATTGTTACAATTGTCAAAAAGATTCCCTGCATTAAAAAATAATCCTGATTTTGAACTGCATCTAAAAGCATTCTTCCCAGGCCAGGATAATTAAATACTACCTGAACTGTAATTGCTCCCCCCACTATGCGGCCGATTCTTAAAGCAAGACCGGTAACCTGAGGTAAAACACCATTCCGAAAACCATACTTACGAATTAACTTTTTAGAAGAACCCAGGGTCTCCATATACTTTGAATAATTTGAGCTTTTTTCGTACATAATCATATTTCTCATACCAATTGCCCAGCCGCCCAGCTGAACTAAAAACATGGTAAAGAAGGGCAAAAACCAGTGATGTAAAAAGTTTTTAATAAAATTCCAACTTAAAGCAGGGGAAGCTACTGCACTATAGGCCCCGCTGATTGGGAACCACTGCAGAACAACTCCAAAGAAGAAGGCTACCAAACCAGCCATCCAGAAATAAGGAGATGAAGCAAGAAAATAAAAGAAAGGCATTGAAGCATTATCTACTTTTTTATCAGTTCCTGAATAAGCACCCAACTTATTACCAACAATCCAGCTTAATATAATTGCAGGAAACAAAACAGATAAATCATATACAATTGCTCTTTTTATAATATCTATTACTGGAGTTGGAAACTGGATAATTGAGATTCCAAAATCAAGAGTAAAGACTGATTTCCAAAAGTTAAGATACTGCTGCCACACTGGCTGATCAAGATTAAATAATAATGTTAATTGTTCTTCTAAAATTTGACGCCCCCCCTCCATTCCAGAAAAACGTGACAAAAGTGATTGGATTGGATCTCCAGGCATCATTCTGGGGATGATAAAATTTATGGTAACTGCCAAAATAAATGTAATAATATAAATCATTAATTTTTTCCGTAAATATTTGCCCATTTTATACTGCTCCTTTCTAAATAACAGGCCCGATAAGAATATCGGACCTGTATTTATTAGTTAAATTCAATTGTCTATTAATTATTTAGCTGGTTTAATACCGATTAAGGTATCGATCATTCCTAACTGATAAGCATTACCCCAGGTTACTGGAACACCATAAGGCTTATCTTCACTTGGCCAGTTAGTCCAATTATTTGTAGTCTGCTGAGCCCAGAGACCATTATGCCAGAGAGGAACAGTTGGCATATCTTTTAATAAGATTCTCTGAATCTTAGATGCAATTTCCTGTTTTCTGGTTTCATTTCTAGTCATATTAAACTCATCAATTAATTCAAACAGCTCTGGATTATCATAAGCACCCCAGTTACCATTACTAATTGTTTTTCCATCAATATTTTCATTTGCTACACCATTCCAGTAGTCAAATGGTGTTGAGGATAATGTGGTCTGGAAGTTAGCGATTAACATGTCAAAATCTTTATTAAAACGCTTATTGTCAAATAGTGAAGAATCAGGGAAGTTAGGTTTAATATTAACACCAATTTCTTCAGCATTTTGAGCAATAACTCTAACAGCTGACATCCAGTCTGTCCAGCCACTAGGAACTATAATACTTAATTCTAGAGGATCACCATTTGGCATATCTCTCCAGCCATCACCATCTGCATCTACATAACCTGCATCATTTAGAAGTGCTTTAGCTTTAGTAGTATTGTATTCAAATCCATATTCATCTACTACTTCTTCGTCAAGATATTTTAACCAACCTTCTCCAAATAACCCTGTAGGATTAGCAGCTTTTACAAGACCACCATATACTCGCTCAACAATTGACTCTTTATTTACCATAAAGGCCATTGCTCTTCTAAAATTAACATCACCCATTGGTTTTCTAGTGGTGTTCATGTATAAATTAGCAGTATTCCAGGAAAGCATATAGGGTTCTTCTTCATACCAGGTTTTTAAACCAAATTGGTCTTTAATTTTCTGAACTCCAGGAATAAAGTTGTTGCTTAAATCAAGCTCACCCTTCATTAACATACCCATTACTACATTGTTGCTCTGATTAACTAAGTCAACAAGATACTTAGGTTTGGGCTGTCCAAAAACATCATTACCCCACCAGTTATCATTTCTTTCCCAGACCATTCTATCCTGACCGACTTCTCTAGCAGTATAGGGACCAGTTCCAACTGGATCTTTCATTGTTCTGGTGATTAATTCACCAGAAGGAATATCACTCCAGATGTGTTCTGGTATAATGTAGCGCTCATATAATTCTGCATTCCATTCTGCATAATGAGGTTCACTAAAAGTAAATCTAACTGTATAATCACCTTCAGCTTCTACAGATTGGAGCCATTTCCAGACAGGTGAATACATTATAGAATTTTCTTTTGCAATTTCATAGGTAAAGACTACATCTTCTGCATTAAATTCTTCACCATCAGTCCAATTAATTCCTTCTCTTAAATTAAGAACATACTCATTTTCGCTTACCCATTCTCCACTTTTTGCAAGCCAGGGAGTATAAGTATTATCGAGAGGATTATAAGAGAACATTGTCTCATAAACTAAACCGCCAGTTCCAGGTGTAGGGTTAGGGATTAAAATATTCCAGGTTGATGGAGGTCCCCACATTGCTCCGGAAACTACCAATGTCTCTTCTCTAGGAAGATCCTGAGCTAAAGACATTCCTCCAACTAAAAATAGAAAAGCCAGAGTTAAAATTAAAACTTTCTTACCAACATTAATCATTAATAAACACACCCCTTTAAATTATTTTATGATGCAAAATGTCACTCTCTTTTATCTTAAGGGATTATTAACTTATAAAAAGTAAGAGTGAGCAAAATTTTAGCTGTTTTATGAATCTTCATTAAATTAAATTAATTTAATGCTAGAAAAAACTAACAATCCAATCAAAACTGCGCTAAAATTTACTAAAACGATTTCTTGATTCAATTATAGCGCAAATTTGCAGACAATTCAAGCAGAATTTTTGATTTTTTTATTATTTTTTCAAGGTTCAAAATTATTTTTAGTGTTAGTTTAAAATATTTTCGTTATTTACGAAATAACTTTCTTTAATTATAGCATTGTTTTTTCATATTTTCAAACAATTTTTAAAAATAATTTAATTTTATTTGTTTTTTATGATATGATATACTAAGAAAAAAGTTTTCATTACTTTTGAAAATTTATTTCAATTTATATAATCGGATTAATTTTGAGGAAAGGATGCTTTAAAATGAATGTAACAATTAAAGATATAGCAGAAAAAGCAGATGTTTCAATCTCTACAGTTTCTAAGTCTTTAAACGATAAAGGAGGAGTCTCTCCTGTCACCAGACAAAAAGTATTAAACATTGCAAAAGAAATGGGTTATTTTTCTTTTCATTCTCAGGCCGGTTTAAAAACCCATAATATTGCCTTCATTATGAGCCGCAGACATATTCCTATTTTTAACAACCCTTTTTATACAAGAGTTATAGCTGGGGTTGAGATTGAAGTAGAAAATTATGATTATAATCTTCTTTTTTCGACTATTAAATTAGATGCCTTACAGAGCAAAAAGGTCCCTTCAATAATAAGTCAAAATAAGGTTGATGGTCTAATTCTTGCCGGGGCTGACATTAATAAAGATATGATCAGAGCGATTGAAGATCTAAAATTTCCTACCGTACTTGTAGATAATTATCTTCGCTCTCCAATTATGGATTCTATTGTTTCTGATAATTTTAATGGAGCTATGCAGGCAGTAGAATATTTAATTAGAATGGGTCATAAAAAAATTGCCTATGCTGGTGGGCCTAATAGTCATCCCAGTTTTGAAGAACGTTACCGCGCTTATAAAATGGAGATGCTGGAAAACAATTTGGAGATTCAGGAAAATTTAATTAAAATTAAGGAAGATTTCAGCCAGGATATGGGTAAAGAACTGGCAAAAGATTTTTTAAAAGAAAAACAGCTGCCAACTGCAATTTTTGCAGCCAATGACGCTACTGCTATTGGCTTACTCCAGACTTTTAATAAATATGGAGTTAAAGTTCCTGCTGATGTTTCAATTGTTGGTTTTGATAATATTGAATTAACTGCTTTTACTACCCCAAAGATAACAACAATCTCCATTGATAAAGAAGGAATGGGCCAGGAAGCAGCTCGTAAATTATTTGACAGAATTCAGAATCCAGAAAAAAAATCTACTAAATCAGTAATTACCACTGAATTAATCGAGAGAAAATCGGTTAAAGAAATTAAATCTTCTTAAATAGTAAAACCCTTCAGATAAAATATCTGAAGGGTTTTTATTATATCTTTTTGATTTAATTTTATTTTAGTTTATTTAAATCAAATGGAGTTTCCTGATAGACATAATAGTTCAACCAGTTAACAAATAACAGATTGGCATGACTGCGCCAGCGCATAACAATTTCCTTGTCAGGATTATTGTCTCTATAATAATTTTTTGGAGGTTCAAGCTCCATCCCTTTATTGATATCTCTTAAGTACTCTTCCTCCAGACTTTTGCGATCATACTCTGAATGTCCGGTTGCAAAAACCTGACGGCCATTTTTGCTGGCTACAAGATAAATACCAGATTCTTCTGATTCCGAAAGAATTTCCAGTTCTTCAATTTCTGAAATGTCTTCTCTTCTGATTTCTGTATGCCGTGATTGGGGAACATAAAATAAGTCATCAAAACCACGCATTAATTTAACATGTTTTTTGGTCTTATAATGAGGAAAAACTCCAAACATTTTTTCAGCTAAATAATATTTAGGAATTCCATAATGATGATAAAGACCTGCCTGACTTCCCCAGCAGATATGAAGGGTAGAAAAAACATGGTGCAGACTCCAGTCCATAATCTTCTGCAGTTCTTCCCAGTAATCCACTTCTTCAAAATCTAAGGTTTCAACCGGTGCACCGGTGATTATCATACCATCATAATTATTATCTTTAATCTCTTCAAAATTATTATAAAACTTAATCAAATGTTCCTCAGAAGTATTTTTTGAATCATGACTCACCGGATGCATCAGATCAACATCAACCTGCAGTGGGGAGTTACCAATCAAACGTAAAATCTGGGTTTCTGTTTTTATTTTGTTGGGCATTAAATTCAGAATTAAGATCTTTAAAGAACGTATATCCTGATGAGTTGCGCGTGATTCTTTCATGACAAATATATTTTCATTTTCTAGGGTTTCTACTGCTGGTAATTCGTCCTGTATTTTAATAGGCATCTCTTCTCACTCCTGGCTTCTTAATTTTGAGCTGCTGCTAAAGCCTGATCTAAATCTACTTTCAGATCTTCAATATCTTCAATTCCAATCGACAATCTAATCAATTCAGGTGAAATACCTGTTTTCTTTAGGTCTTCATCACTTAACTGCTGGTGAGTTGTACTTGCCGGATGGATAGCCAGTGATTTTGCATCTCCAACATTGGCCAAATGAAGAAATAAATCAAGCTGGTTAATAAATTTCACGGCTGCAGCTTTACCACCCTTAATCCCAAAGGCAATCATCCCACCATTTCCATTTTCCAGATATTTTTGAGCATTTTGATAAGAGTCATGGCTTTCCAAACCGGGATAACTTACCCAGTCTACTCTCTGATCAGCTTCTAGAAATTCCGCTGCTGACTGAGCATTTTCCGAATGTCTCTGCATTCTCAAACCTAGAGTTTCCAGACCGGTAATTGTTAAAAATGAATTAAAAGGACTTGGAGCACTACCTAAATCTCTTAAAAGCTGAACTCTGGCTTTAGTTATAAAAGCTGCTTCTTCAAACTCCTCCTGAAATTTAATCCCGTGATAACTTGGGTCAGGCTCTACAAGCCCGGGAAATCTACCAGTATTCCAGTCAAAATTACCGCTGTCAACAATTACACCACCAATAGAATTACCGTGGCCGGCTATATACTTAGTGGTCGAGTGAATTACAATATCTGCCCCATGTTTAAATGGATTACACAAATAGGGAGTAGCAAAAGTATTATCAACTATTAAGGGAATACCTGACTGATGAGCAATTTCTGCCATCCTCTCAAAATCGGGTACAGATAAAGCTGGATTACCAATTGTCTCGACATATAAGGCCTTTGTCTGCTCATTAATTTCCTCTTTAAAACTTTCTGGATCTTCAGAATCAACAAAACTGACATCTATCCCCATATTTTTAAAGGTATGTTTAAATAAATTATGAGTACCACCATAAATTGAGCTTCCACTTACAATATGGTCACCATTATTACAAATAGTTAAAAGTGCAATCACTTCCGCTGCCTGTCCTGAAGAAACAGCCAGAGCTCCTACTCCACCTTCAAGAGCAGCAATTCTCTTTTCCAGGACCGAATTGGTTGGATTCATAATTCTGGTATAAATATTGCCTGGTTTTTTTAAGGCAAATAAACCTGCTGCATGATCTGTGTCATCAAATAAATAGGATGTTGTCTGATAAATAGGAACTGCCGCTGATTTCTTATTCTCGCCCGCTTCATAACCTGCATGTAATGCTAAAGTGTCAAATTTTAAACTCATTTAATTTCCTCCTCTAATTTTCTCTTCTCAAATTAAAAACAATAAAACCAGATGATCAACCTACTGATTACTACTGCCTGTACTACTCATTTCAAAAACAAAATATCCTGCTCTTGAATCAAAAAATCCCACTTCCTAAAAGAAGGAGTGGGTAATTAATTAACTCCTTATCTTTCAGGAATCTTCCTGCTGGAATTAGCACCGGGCAGTAACTAACTGCTGGTTGCCGGGTTTCAAAGGGCCAGTCCCTCCACCTCTCTAGATAAGTTTTATTGTTTTTTATAACTTTAACATAGATAAGCAATTCTGTCAAGTAAAGATTCTTATAAATCAACACTGACCGGCAGTTTTCCTTTTGCTTTAATTTTCCCTAAGATAAAATCTGCAGCTGCTTTCTGACCGGCCGGACTGTAATCATAAGTTGTTATAAAAGCCTGAGTTTTATCAATTAGTTGATAATCATATGGATTACGAAGTGCAAGCACCAGAACATTATTATTTTCAGCCAATTTTTCTGCCAATTTTGCCTGATCTCTATTTACTGTGGCATTATAGGTGCAGACAATTATTAAATCACTAGCTTCTATTCTCTGCTGATCATCAAAACTTAAAACAGCATTCTTCTGCAGTCGAATATGATCCAGATTTATAATTTCCTTGTTCAAATAGTTGGCAAATAGATTGTTTTTTTCACCTTCATTTTCTGCCAGAGAAACCCTTCCCATTTCAAAATCAATGATAGTCATTTTTTTTCCTTTAATATTTTTTAGAGGAAAGACATTCTCATTTTTTACTAAAGTTAATGATTTTTCTGCTAGTTTTTGTGCAATTTTTTTGTGATTTTTAAAATTAATTTGAGCTGGATCGGCTTTATCTACCTGATCCAGATTAATCCTTTTTGCCTTAAGGCTTAAAATCCTTTTGACAGAGGCATCAATTCTTTTTTCGCTAATCCGGCCAGATTTAACAGCTTCAATTACAGCCTCAATTGCATTTTTCTGCCGCTGATAACTGTGGGAAACCAAAACTGTATCACTACCTGCTTCAATTGTTTTGACTGCACCCTCAACTGTACCAAAAGTATTAACTATTGCCTTCATTTCCATGCAGTCTGTAATGATTAAACCTTCAAATTTAAGTTCATTTCTTAGTAAATCAGTCAAAACTGACTTTGAAAGCGTGGCCGGAATATCTTCTTCTTTTTCAATTGCTGGAAAATACACATGAGCTGTCATTATACTGTCTACTCCAGCCTGAATTGCTTTTTTAAAAGGATATAATTCTACCTGATCCAGTCTTGAGCGCGGATGCTTAATAATTGGCAGATCAAGATGAGAATCTGTATCTGTATCTCCATGTCCCGGAAAATGTTTGGCAGTAGCAATAACTCCCCCAGACTGCATGCCTTTAATATAGGCTGCACCCAACTCTGCCACCAGCTTTGGATCTCCCCCAAATGAACGGACTCCAATTACTGGATTATCAGGATTATTGTTAATATCAAGTACTGGAGCCAGGTTTACATTTATCCCTAAATTTTTAAGCTCTGAAGCAGTAGATTCAGCTACTTCTGTAGTTAAATCTTGATCATTAGCTGCTCCCAGAGCCATATTGCCTGGAAAATGAGTTGCACCAGCTAATCTGGTCACAGTTCCACCTTCCTGATCTGCAGAAATAAAAAGTGGAATTTTAGACCCTGAACTCAAAGCAATCTGCTGCAGTTGATTTGATAGTTCTGCAGTCTGCTCGGGACTTTCTATATTTCTGCTGAAATAAATTACTCCCCCCACATGATAATTTTCTATCATATCTCTGACTTGACCATTAACTGTTGGAGTTAAAAAACCGACCTGAAATAATTGTCCCACCTTTTCTTCTACAGACATATTTTTTAATTTGTATTCCATTAAATACTCGCCTCCTGATTTTATCAATTTATAAAAATTAAATTCCTGCGGATAACTAGCCGCTGTTGCTGAAAAGGAAAAAAATATAACAAAAAACAATACAGCAAAAATTATATATTTTTTCATTGATCATTCCTTTCCTCTAGCTGATTTTAAACTGCTCAACACTTTTGCGAGTATTTTTTAAGTAATCACTTATTTTACTAAAATCATTTTTTGCAAATGCAACAAACAAAATATCTACTGCAATTAACTGTACTATTCTAGAAGTAATTGCTCCAAGCCGTAAGTTCTTCTCACTTCCTGCAACCTGAAGTTTAATTTGAGCAGTTTCGTTTAAATTAATATAGCAATAGCTCCATCATCAGTTAAATTACAGGAAATACCAAAACTATCCTGAGCTAATAAAGAAAGTGATTTTTAAAATGCATTTTCATAAATTGTAATAATTTCTTCTAAATTAGCCTGTCTGGGGTTTGTACTTAATGTTGGATCATTTAAGGCATCCTCTGCCATTGATTTAAAATTCTCTTTTTTTCCACCAATTTCTCTTATTGTCTGAGGTAAATTAAGCTCGGAAATTAAAAGTTCTATTTCATTGATAACTGCTTCTGCAGCTTCTCTGGTAGTTAATCCTTCAGTTCTTGCACCAACAACATGAGCAAGCTCAGCTATCTCTTTTTTGCTTACCATTTTATTAAATCTTAAAACAGAAGGCAGCATAATAGCATTTGCAACACCATGTGGAATCTTATAGGTTGTACCCAGCTGATGTGCTGTAGCATGACAGGCTCCCAGCCCTACGTTAGAAAAAGCCATTCCTGCCATTAAGGAAGCTATACACATTCTATGTCTGGCTTCAATATCATTACCATTCCCAACAGCCTGGGCCAGATTTTCCATCACATATTTGATAGAATGGTCTGCTAAAGCTCTAGAAATTGTCATCGAATCTTTTGATAAATATGCTTCTAAAGCATGTACTAAAACATCAATTCCAGTAGCTGCAGTAATTGAAGCTGGTAAACCTACGGTTAGTTTTGCATCAATGACTGCTATTTGGGGAACAAGATATTTGCTGCTGATTACCATTTTTTTATTTTTAGAACTATCTGTAACAACAGTTGAAGCAGAAACTTCACTGCCTGTACCTGCAGTTGTTGTAATAGCAATTAATGGCAGCCCTTTGTTTTTAATTTTATTGGATCCTTCATATTGAGAAATTGGTAAAGGATTATTGATCATAAAAGAAATAGCCTTGGCAGCATCTAAAGAACTTCCACCACCTAAACCAATAATAAAATTAACATTATTTTCTTCTGCAAATTTAACTCCATTCTTAATTATTTTATCATCTGGATCAGACTGCACCTGATCAAAAATTTTAATTTCTATGTCCTCTTTCTCTAATGATCTTATAATAGAATTATGTAAATGTAAATCAATAATACCTCTGTCAGTAACTAAAAGAGCTGTCTTTCCTAATTCTGCTGCCTCTTTACCCACCTTTCTGGCACATCCAGGTCCAACTAGAACTTCTTCGGGCATTATAAATCTGTAAAAATGTCCAAGCCCAACCTCATCTAATACCTGATCATATACCATCTCTTTCAATTTATTAATCTCATTATTATTCTGCATAAAATCTCTCCTTATATCCATTCTGGATTGTTATAATAAAAAGAATATAAAATTTTATAAACACCACC
Source organism: Halanaerobium sp. (assembly GCA_041694515.1). GTDB lineage: Bacteria > Bacillota > Halanaerobiia > Halanaerobiales > Halanaerobiaceae > Halanaerobium. The sequence continues at coordinate 27,694 of JASMSZ010000092.1, read as the reverse complement.
AGCCAATATAAGCTGATGGTGTTTTTTTAGAATCTTAATTTAACTTAATTCTTATTTTTAATATACATCTTTCCATTCATCGATATTGCTCTTATCAAATTTGAAAGGTTCACCTAACATAATTTCGGTTCCCTCTCCACTTAATGTTTCAACTACTTTTCTTTCTCCAAGGCGACCGGCTTCAAATGTTTCTCCAACTTCACCTGTAATCACTTCATTATCCAGAGCAACTGCAGTTTCTCCACCCAAATAACCTAAATCAATTGGATTCCAGAGATACATCCACTCACAGACACCTGACTTAATATACTCAGCCATTTCACTGGGAAGTCCCAGTCCGGTAAGAGCGATTTCATCTCCTAAATTTCTAGTTGATAAAACTCTAGCTGCAGCTGCAATACCTACTGTAGTAGGAGCAATTATTCCCTTTAAATCAGGATATGTCTGAAGTAGTGCTTCAGTTTCAGCTACACTTTTATCTCTTAAATCATCACCATAGGCTACTCTAACTAATTCAATATCTTCATACTTAGGCTTTTTCAACTCATCTTTCATATATTCTATCCAGAGATTCTGATTTGTGGCCTGTGAAGTAGCACTTAAAATTGCAATCTGGCCTTCTCCACCGATCATTTCGGAGATTGCCTGGATTTGGACTCGTCCAATTAGTTCTGGATCAGCCTGATTAACATGTACCATTCTACTTTGAGGATTGACAGCAGAATCTAAAGATAACACTTTAATACCTCTGTTCATAGCTCTCTGTAAAGCTGGCTGTAATGCATCACGATCATTAGCAGCAATGGCAATTACATTAACTCTTTGAGTAATTAACTGCTCAATAATTGCAATCTGAGCAGATACAGTCGGCTCAGCTGGAGCTCTATAAATAACTTCTCCGCCCTGGGCCTCTACTGCCTCAGCAAAACCTTCCCGAACTCTTTCCATAAATGGATTTCCTGCACTTTTAACTACCAGTGCATAAGTACCATCTGCCTGTGCTGCAGCAAAACCAACAACTGAGAACATCATGATTAACACAAAAACCCCAACAAGTAACTTTTTCATAAATAATTCCTCCTTTTATATTGTGATAATTAAATTATATGAAGCTCATCCTAAATGATTACTCCATATAAACTTTGAATACAAAAATAATTGACTTTGTTATTTAGAAGAATCTGAGTGCAGCTTTAAATTAGAAATCATAACAGAAAAGATCAGTAGAGCACCAATTATGATTAATATTACCTGGGATAAAACATTTACCAGACCAAGTCCATAGCGCAAGTAACCTATGATAAAAATTGACAGTAAAACACCAGCCATCCTTCCTTTTCCTCCCGAAGTACTGACTCCTCCCAGCACCACCATTGCTATAATATCCAGCTCATAGCCAGATGCAATATTTGGTCGTGTACTGCCCATGCGGGAAGTTAAAAAGATAGCCGCTATTGCTGCCATTAATCCATTTAAAGTAAATACAATAATTTTAGTTTTATCTACTTTTATTCCCGAAAAAAGGCTTGCTGTATCATTATTACCAATAGCATATACTTTTCGGCCGAAAGTTGTTTTATGCAGCAGCAGATAAAAAATAACTGCAGCAATCACAAAAACAACTAAAATAAAGGGAATTGTATTCTGAATATACCCCCAGCCAAAATAATTAAACCACATGGGAAAATCTCCGGCTGACTGATTTTCTAATATCACATAGGCAATTCCCCTGTATAATATCATTGTCGATAGAGTTACTATTACAGATGAGAGTTCTTTAAATTTAACAATTAAGATACCATTTAATAATCCTGCAATAATACCAACTAAAAGACAAACAATTATTGCCAGAGGCATAGCCAGACCAGCATTATATAATACCGCCATTACCACTGAGGATAGAGCCACTGTAGAACCTACTGAAATGTCAATATCTCCAAAAATAATTACAAAAGCCATTGGTAAGGCTATAAAAGCTTTATCTAAAAAAGACATTGTTGCATCTAAGAGGGTATATGGATTCAAATAATAGGGTGAAAGCTGAGAATTCATTATATTAATTATAATAAATATCACTACCAGCAGCCATTCCCATTGAAAAAAGAAATCCATTAAATCAAATTCCTTTTCTGCTTGAATTTGATGTCCTGTATTTTGATTTGTATTCATTGTCTAATCCTCCTGCCTGATTAAATTCTTTTTACTTGTTTTTCTCTTAATTAAAGCACTAACTATTACTGCCAGTAAAATTACTGCACCCTGAATTGCATTCTGCCAGAAAGGAGATACATTAAGCATCGGTAAGGCATTTTGCAGCATACCATACAATAACACCCCAGAAAGAAGGCCCGAAACTTTACCCTGACCACCAGCAATACTAATTCCTCCAATAACACAGGCTGCAATAACATTAAGTTCATAACCAGCTGCGGTATTACTCTGGGCTGACGCAAATTTAGAAACCCATAAGACTCCTGCTAAACCGGACAGGCTTCCCATAATTGAATACACCATAATTGTAATTTTTTCTACGTTTATTCCACTTATCCTGGCAGATTCAGGACTGCTTCCTATTGCATAAACTTTGCGTCCGGTGCGGGTATGATTTATAAAGTAATAAAATACTATATAAATTATTATAGCCAGTACTACAAGGTTATTTAGTCCCAACAAATTACCAGTAGAAATTGATTTAAAACTATCAGGCATCTGGTGAGCACTTACCCATCTACCTCCACTAATGAGAAAAGTAATCCCTCGAAAAATATTCATCATCCCCAGCGTAGCGATTATAGGTAAAATTGAAGCTTTAGCAACTAATAAACCTATTAAAGTCCCTCCAATTAAACCGATAGTGATCCCAATTAAAATAATTAATACAGGATGTAAAGTTGGATAGGCCCTCACTATCATAGCTGAGATCATACCCGATAAAGCAAGGTTGGCACCAATTGAAAGATCTATTCCACGGGTTATAATAACCATCATCATCCCAACTGCTAAAATACTTAAGATTGCTGTATTGGTAGTTAGGTTGGTTAAATTGCTCAGAGAAAGAAACCTGCTGTTTCTCAGTTGAACAAATACTGCCAATACAATTATAAAAGCCAGCAGAGAAAATTCTCTAATTTGTTGAATTCTTTCTGAATTTAATCTATTTTTAGATTTACTTTCAGCCATTACTATTTCACCTCTAAATAAATATTTTTATAAACTACTTACTAGATATTCTCTTCTTTCATTGCTGCTTCCAGTATTTTTTCCTGATCAGCTTCTTCAGCTGTTAATTCTGCAGTAACTTTACCGGTTCTCATTACTAAAATACGATCACCCATCCCGATTACTTCAGGCATTTCAGAGGAGACCATAATAATTGCGTAATTCTGAGCAGCAAGCTCATTCATTATTTTAAAAATTGCCGCTTTTGCCCCCACATCTACTCCCTTAGTTGGTTCATCTAAAATAATTACTTTTAAATCAGAAGTTAATAATTTGGCTACAACAAGTTTTTGTTGATTGCCACCTGAAAGTTCTTTAGCCAGGTTAAAAATAGAACGTGCTTTAACATTGACTTTTTCAGCCAGATTCTTAGCCATTTTTTTCTCAGTCTTTCTATTAATCCAACCATTTTTTGATATTTTATCTAAAGCAGATAAAGAAATGTTTTTATCAAGTTCCCAGTCTAAAATTAACCCCTCTTCCTGTCTATCTTCTGGTAAATAACCAATTCCTAAATCCATCGCATCATTTACTTCTTTTATTTCTACGGGCTGACCTTCAAAATATATCTGCCCACTGTCATAATTAGTAATTCCAAACAATGCTTCACATAATTCTGTTCTACCTGCCCCTACTAGTCCTGTAATGGCTAATATTTCTCCCTGCTTAACAGAAAAAGAAATATCCTTAAAAAATCCTTTGCGGCTTAAATTTTCAACCCTCATTACTTCTTTACCAATTTTCGCCTCTTTTTCAGGAAACATCTGAGAGATATCTCTTCCCACCATAGCTTTTATTAAATCTTTATTTGAAACTTGATTAACCTTCCAGGTTCCTATGTAATTGGCATCTCTGAGCACTGTAACTCGATCTCCAAGTCGGTACATGTCTTCAAAACGGTGAGAAATGAAAATAATTGATGTTCCAATTTTTTGCAAATTTTTAGTTATTCTGTAAAGATCTTCACTTTCAGTTTTGGTTAAAGAAGCTGTCGGCTCATCCATAATAATAATTTCTGCATTTGTAGAAACTGCTTTAGCTATCTCTACAATCTGCTGACGGGCAACACTTAAAGTATTCATCTTTCTTCTGGGATCAAAATCAGCTCCCAGCTCATTAAGATGTTTTTTTGCAGATTTATGCATATCATCCCATAAGATTCTTTTGGTCTTAGAATCTATCTTTTCATTACCCATAAATATATTTTCTGTCACACTTAAATGTGGATAACTCGTAGCATGCTGATAAATTGCTGCAATTCCCAGATCTTTAGCTATATTGGGATTGCTAATTTCAACCTTTTCTCCATTGAGGAATATTTCTCCCCCATTTGGCTGATGTACTCCTGTAATCACTTTAATAAAAGTAGATTTTCCAGCTCCATTTTCCCCCATTAAAGCATGGATTTCTCCTGATTTCAACTGAAAACTAACTTCATTTAGTGCAGTAACTCCAGGAAATTTTTTAGTGATATTTTTTAATTCAAGAATATATTTGTCGGACATTGTTACCTCTCCTTTTTCTGAAGAATATACTCCAGTAATAAATAGCTTGACTAATATTTCATCAATTAGCTGAACTTAAATAATTATAGTTTGAGCTCTATCTTTTATAAAACATTAGTTCCATGGATTCTTTAACTGGTACCAAATTCCCAGCTTCATCTTCCTCACTGACCAGCAAATCTTCCATATGAAGATTCCATTTTGCTACTATTTCACTCTCTGATTGAACTCTATCTGCTTTTTCTACATTTTCACATTCATAATAAGCAAATAATTCTCTGCCAGAATTCCAGATAGAATAGTTTTTGATCCCAGCTTTATCGAGCAGCTCCAGCATTTCAGGCCAGATTTCATCATGCCGTTTTTTATATTCTTCAACTGCTGCATCATCTTTAAGAAATAATTTAAACCCAACTCTCTGCATTAAAATCTCCTCCTTCAGACTTGTAACTTTTGCTCTACTAATAACAAATATTATAAAAATAATTTTAAATTCATTTTTTATTAATATTCAGAAATCTATAATTTTAAGTGCAGGCTTCATAATTCTTCAATTAAGAAGCCTGTTTGTATTTTAAAAAACTTATTGAATTAATTTCTTCCACTTAAAACTTCTTCTTCATACTTCCAGATTTCATCCAGAAAGTCATTACTTACAGGAATATCATTTTTATAACAGTAATAATTCCAGACAGCCTGCCAGGGGTAAGTTTTAAACTCTTCAGTTAAAGCTAATCTGCTTGTATAATCACCATCAAGTTCCATTTCTTTTAATTTTTCGGTTGGTTCAAGTATTGCTTTTAATAAAGCCTTAAGCATATTTCTGGTTCCAATCACCCAGGCTGCAACTCTATTAATACTGGCATCAAAGAAATCTAGACCAATATGAATCCTATCTTCAAAGCCTGGACGAATAATTTCTTCTGCAATTGCCTGCAGTTCATCATCCAGAATAATAACATGATCACTATCCCATCTTACAGGACGACTGACATGTAATAAGATCTCATCTAAAAAGGGCATTACAGCAGAAATTTTATTAGAAACCACTTCTGTAGGATGATAGTGACCTGCATCCATACAGAGTAAAGCGTCATTCTGCATCGCATAGCCCATATAAAATTCATGTGAACCGGCTACATAACTTTCCGAACCAATTCCAAATAATTTACTCTCTACAGCATCTAAATTATATTTAGGATCAATTTTTTCAGCTGTTATTTCATCCAGCGCTTCTTTTAAACGCTTGCGGGGACCAAATCTATCTATTGGAATATCCTTATAACCATCTGGAATCCAGATATTGGTTACAGCTGGCTGTCCTAATTCTTTACCAAAATATTCTCCAATTTTACGAGAACGCTTACAGTGTTCAATCCAGAAATCTCTAATTTCTTTATCTGGATGAGTTAGAGTAAAACCATCATCTGCTTTTGCGTGAGAAAATAGTGTCGGATTAAAATCAAGCCCTATTTCCTGTTTTTTAGCCCAATCTACCCAATTTTTAAAATGTTTTGGTTCAATCTGATCTCTATCAACAAATTCACCTTCATTATCCAGATAAATAGCATGTAAATTAAGTTTATGCTGACCGGGAATTAAAGAAAACGCTTTGTCTAAATCACTGCGCAGTTCTTCCGGGGTTCTGGCTCGACCAGGATAATTTCCTGTTGCCTGAATTCCACCGGTCAATTCTCCTTCTGGATCTTCAAAACCCTTAACATCATCTCCCTGCCAGCAGTGCATAGAAATAGATATCTGTGCCAGTCTCTCCATTGCTTCTTCTACATCTACTCCCCACTGAGCATAAAGGTCTCTGGCCATTTTATAGGCATCTTTAACATATTTTTCATCAAACATTTAACATCACCTCTAAATTAAATTATTTTTTCAAAAATTTTAGCTGCAGTTCAATTTATTCTGGTAAGTATTCCTTTAATTCTACAGAATTACGGACAATTTCTCTACCCTGACTCAAATTATCTATTTCACCTAAAGCCATCAGTTGAGTTAAAATATTGCCAATTGCTGTTGCTTCAATTGGGCCGGTTACAACTCTTTTTTTACTTATATTGGCAGTATACTGACATAAAATTTCCGCCTGAATTCCTCCCCCCACCATATGTAGTGTTTCAATTTTTCGATCAGTTAAACTTTCTAACTTTTCTATTACTTCTTTATAATTAACAGCCAGACTTTCATAGATTCCTCTAGCCATTTCTCCTGGTTCTTCTGGCATTTCTTGACCAGTTTCTCGGCAGTAATTTTTAATTGCTTCTGGCATATTATCTGGATTAACAAAACTATGATGATCTGGATCAAGAGAATACTTAAATGGCTCAGCTGCTTCAGCTGCTTTAGTAATATCAGAATAAGATAGATTTAAACCATCTCTATTCCAGATTCTTTTGCACTCCTGGATTAACCATAAACCTGTTATATTTTTCAAAAATCTAACTGTCTTCTCAACTCCAAGCTCATTAGTAAAGTTTTCTTTGAGGCTCTGCTCGTTAATTACTGGTTGTTCCAGCTCCATTCCCAGTAGAGACCAGGTTCCACTGGATAAATAAGCACTATTTTTATCCTGCAGAGGAGCTGCAGCAACTGCAGAGGCAGTATCATGACTGCCTACTGCTATAACTGGTAGTTCACCCTCAATACCACATTCTTTTTTAACTTTTTCTAAGATATTTCCAATTTTTTCGGCAGGATGGATTATTTCCTGCATTATTGATCCGGGAAAATCAAGATTATCATAGATTTTGTCTGACCAATTATTTGTATTCGGATTAAAAAGTTGTGAAGTAGAAGCTATTGTATATTCATTATATTTTTTACCAGTTAAAAAATAATTTAATAAATCAGGGGTAAATAATAAATCAGCTGCATTATCTAATATCCAGGAACGATTTTTCAACTCAGCATATAACTGAAAAATAGTATTTAGTTCCATAAATTGGATCCCAGTCTCCTGATAAATTTCTTCGCGAGATAATTTCGTAAAAACTTCTTCCATAATCCCCTCAGTTCGATCATCTCGATAGTGAAATGGTACTGACATTAAGGTTCCATTTTTATCTAATAGACCATAGTCAACTCCCCAGGTATCAATCCCCACTGAATCAAGATTATTAGAAGTTTTCTTGACTGCCTTTTTAATACCCTTTTTTATTTCATTAAATTGTTTTAGAGTATCCCAGTGAAAATCATTATTTAAATATGTTCCGCCATTAGAGAATTTATGCAAAACTTCTAGATCTAACTTTTTACCATCAAAACTACCTAATACTGCTCTGCCGCTGGATGCACCTAAATCACAGGCCAGTACTTTTTTACTAACAGTCATTATCACACCACCTTATTGTAACTTTCTCTTGCAATTACTACTTCTTCATCTGTATTAACTACTACAATTTTAACTCTGGAGTCAGCTGCAGATATAATACCCTCACCCTCAAGATTTTGATTAAGCTTTTTATCTAATTTAATATTTAAGTGTTCTAAATCACTACATATTTTTTCTCTCAATAAAACAGAATTTTCACCAACACCACCGGCAAAGACTACTGCATCAAGTCCGCCCATTACAGCTGTATAAGCTCCTAAATATTTTTGGGCTCTGTGGACAGCAGTATTGATAGCTAATTCTGCCATTTCATTACCCTGCTGATAGGCTTCAACTATTTTTCTGAAGTCATTGCTAATTCCAGAAATCCCCTTCCAGCCGCTTTCTGAGTTTAAAATTCTATCCATCTCATCTATTGAGATATTTTCCTTGCGCATCAAATAAAGGACTGCTGCTGGATCAATATCTCCTGAGCGGGTTGACTGGACAAGACCTTCCAGAGGAGTAAAACCTGTGCTCACCTCAAATGATTTACCATTTTTAAAAGCATTGGCCGTACAGCCGCTTCCCAGCATTAAAGAAAATAATTTTAGTTCATTTTTGTCTCTTTCCAGAATTTCAGCTGCTCTGTCAGTCATATAATTAAAGGTGATTCCATGAAAACCATATCTGCGCACAGCGTGTTTTTCATAATATTTATATGGTATGGCATAAGTGCGGACATAATCTGGTATTTCTGCATGAAAAGCGTTATCAAAAACAGCAACCATTGGTGTTCCCGGCAAAATTTCTTTAAATATTTCAATACCTTTTAAATTAGGCGGATTATGTAATGGTGCCAGATCAAAACTATCTCTAATAGTATCGATGACCTCCTGATCAATCATTACAGAACCAGTAAAATTTTCACCTGCATGAACTACTCGGTGTCCCACTACATCAATTTCTTCATAATCATTCAAAATCTCAATTTCAGGTTTTATTAAAGTCTCTAAAATTAGATTTATTGCTTCTCCATGGTTATTAATTTCCTGTATTTCTTTAAGTTTACTATTATTATAATTTAAATGAAAAATTGCATCAGAACTTCCTAATTTCTCAACTTTTCCAGAAGCAATTTCTTCTTCTGCTGGCATTTCTAAAATTTTAAACTTTACTGAGGATCCGCCACTATTTAAAACAAAAATTTTCATACTAAAATCACTCCTATAATAATTTATCCTGTAAATCTTTATGTAAAGACGGGATAAATGTCTTTTTAACCAGCATTCCCTTATCAGCCACATTTTTGGAAGCTGCTTCCAGTGACATTTCTACAGAAGATACATCTCCTGCAAATGTTAATACTGCTTTTCCGCCCATGCCCATCGCTGTTCTAATTTCTAAAAGTTTAATTTGAGCAGTTTTTGCCGCCAAATCTGCCGCAACAATGGCTGAAGCAGCAGAAAAAGTTTCTATTACTCCCAGTGCTTTAACTTCCCCAATTTTAGTTGCTCCTGTTAAAGCGGGAATTACGTCCGGATGTACATTGGCAAGAATAAAGCTGTCCACAAAAAATTCTTTGCTCTGCTTTCTGGCTGTTTCCACAGCACTTTTGACTGAAGCAGCATCACCATCAAACATTGCCACATATTTACCAGGACATACCGGTTGAGCCTGAATTAATTTTATATGAGAAGATTTAACAGCTGCATCTGCTATTTCTATCCCGGCAGCAATACTATTAAATTCAAGTAATCCTAGAGCCCTTTTCATATTTTCACCTCTCAATAACTATACTTTCTCCAAGTAGTTTAATCGTTCCATCAATTGCTGCATGTAAATTAGCACCTAACGAATCAGTTTTAATTTTAGCTATTAAATCTCCGGCAATTACAGAATCTCCCAATTGAACTACTGATTCAGCTGGAGCCCCTATATGCTGCTGTAATGGAAGCTCTATTTTGTCAACAATAATCTCTTTATCAGAAAATGGTAAATGACTTTTATACTCTCTAATTCCTAATCTGGAAACCAATCTTTCTACAGGAATTTTACGGATTTCATACATTGAATGTACTGCCTCCACTTCCTGATTATTCTCTCTTTTATAGCCATTTTTAGCAAGCTGTTTTTTTACCTCAATAATAATTCTTCTTGGATGTAATCCCATAGGACAACCCCAGGTATCACAGGCACCACATTCACAGCAGAGATCAGCCTGAGTGAAAATATCTTGATCAGTATCTATACCATAAGCTACACCTCTCATTACCATATGGGGTTCTAGAGAATGCCCAAGTAAATTGCGGGGACAGACATCAGTACAGGCTCGACATTGACAACATACTGCTATTGAGCGTCTAATATCATTTTCAATTGGTACACTTCGATCAATAATAAGTTTATGATCTGCTGGCAAAACCAAAATTCCTTTGGTTGTTTTTGTTACAGAATAATCTTCACTGACAAGTTTTCCCATCATGGGGCCCCCATCAATTAATTTATAGTCACTAACTTTAGCTCCCCCTGCTAATTCGATTATTTTTTTTAGGGGAGTACCAAGAGGTACTTTTAGTGTTTGAGGATTATTAACTTCTCCGTTAACAGTTAGATATTTTTGAGTTAAACTAATACTATTTAATGCTTTATAAACATTTAAAAGTGTTTCAATGTTTATTACAACAGTATTAACCATCAGGGGAATACCACCCTCAGGAATAATTTTACCTGTTACCTCATAAACAATTTGCTGCTCATCACCTGCGGGATAAAAGTTTCCCATTTCAAAAATTTCAATCTGATCATAATCCTCAATAATTTTTTTTATACTGGTAATTGCTTCTTTATATTTAGATTTTAAGGCTATAACCGCTTTTTTTGCAGAAAGTAATTTTCTAGATTCTTCAAGTCCCATAATAAGTTCTTTGCTTTTATGTTTCATTAACTGCTGATCAACCTCTAATAAAGGCTCACATTCAGCACCATTGGCAATGATAGTATCTACTTCTGCATCCAATTTAACATGAGTAGGAAAACCGGCACCACCTGCTCCAACAACTCCTGCTTTTTTTATTAAGTCAATCATTTTTGCTGCTGCCATTTGCTCACCTCCAATGATACTTTATAGATTTAATATGATTTAATATGAAAACTGAATACCTCCACAAATAGATGTTCTAATTTCTCTGGTATAATTTTCAGGAGTACAGATACCTTCAAAAGTAGGTTCGGCAATTGAATGAGTATAATTGCTGTCTCCTTCTACATCTAAACCAGCATAAGATGGACCATTAATTACTGAAATAGTGACTTCCATTTTTCTAGAAAATTCAGCAATTCGATCTAAATTATTTGAATGAAACATAGCTGTATGGCCAAAATGCTGTTCAGCTTTCAGAGATTTATCAAGTCCTTCAGCATAATTATTTACCCTCACTAATGGTAATACTGGCAGCATCTGTTCAATCATTACTAATGGATGATCAAAACTAACATCCATAACCGCACCTCTAATTTCTCCCGAAACATTTATTCCCGCGTCATTTAAAATCAATTCTGCATCTTTACCTACATAATCAGGATTTGCATGTTCTTTATCCTTTACAACAAGATCTGTAACTTTATTTATTTCTTCACCTTTTAAAACATAAAAGTTATTCTTTTCTAATTCCTTTAATAGCTGATCAGCGATTGAATTAACAGCAAATATTTCTTTTTCAGCAATACATAAAATATTATTATCAAAGACTGCTCCATTAACAATATCCTCAGCTGCTTTTGCAATATTAGCTGTTTCATCAACTAAAACAGGAGGATTCCCCGGTCCTGCTGCAATAGCTTTTTTGCCGCTTGTAAGCGCCATTTCAACCACAGCAGGCCCACCAGCAGCCATTATCATATCTGTCTTTGGATGTTTAATTACAGTTTCAACTATTTCTAGACTTACTCTATCTAGTGCAACAACAAGATTTTCAGGACCACCAGCTTCTTCAATAGCATCATTAATCAATCTTATAATTTCTCTGGTAACCTCCTGTGCCCTGGGATGCGGACAAATAAAAGTAGAGTTTCCAGCAGCCAACATACAAATTACATGATTAACAATTTGTGCAATCGGATGTGTTGTTGGTGCAATTAAAATAACAAAACCAACTGGAACCTTTTCAATTAGTGTTACACCTTTGTCACCATCAAGAACTTCAGTTTTTATATCTTCAAGCCCGGGAGTTAAGGTAGCAGAATTGATAATTTTAGCTTTTTTATCCTGCCAGCGACCAAGTCCAGTTATATCCACAGCCATTTTCCCAAGTCTCTCAGCATTATCCACACTAATATTTCTTACAGCTTCAATTAATTCTCTTCTTTTTTCTTTACTTACTTTTTTATATTCTGTTTGTGCTTTTACAGCATTAGAAACTGCTGATTCCAGATCGGAAAAAATTCCTCTTTTACCGATTTGAGAAAGATTTTTCTCCGTTTTACTGTTCAAAGATTCTTTTTCCATATTTTCTAAGACACTTTTAACAATTGAAGCAATTTTGTTCTCATCAACTGCCATCTATAATCACTCCCTAATATCCATATTATCTACTATACCAACAATAACTGCATCTATAGCAACATCGTTTTTGTCAATTGCTTTTCCAGCTGAACTTCCTGTAACAACCAGAACTTTCTCCCCAATTCCAGCTCCCATTAAATCAACTGCTACAATTAGTTTAGATTCTGATTTATCTTTATATGGTTTTAAAATCATAAACTTTGATCCAATTAAATTTTCATTTTTTCTTGTTGCGGTTAAATTTCCAACTACTTCCATTATTCGCATTTAGTTTCACTCCTTAATGATTCGGGCTTTTAAGCCGCACTGAACATCTGCAGCATTGGCATCATCTGTATCTAAATGCATTTGTAGGACCCAGCCTTCTTTGACTCTAACCTGTACATTTCTCAAAACAACACTTTTTGTCCCTGGGATTTCAACACTTACTATTTCATCATTTTTAACATCCATTTTGTCTGCTTCAGCTGGAGGTAGATGTATATGTCTATTTGCTCTAATTACACCTTCATCTAAAGTAATTGCTCCTTCAGGTCCAATAAGTGTTAAAGATTCAGAACCTTTAATATTACCAGATCTTCGTACAGGTGGCTTAATACCTAAAGTAATAGCATCTGTTTGAGAAACTTCTACTTGAGTATGATCTCTAACAGGTCCTAAAATTCTGACATTTTCTATGCTTTTCAAACGAGGGCCAACCAGAGTTACTACCTCATTTGAGGCAAATTCTCCAGGCTGAGTAAGGTCCTTTTTTTTGCTTAATTTATAACCAGACCCATACAATTTTTCTAAATCAGCCTGTGTAATATGGAGATGCCTGACAGAAATACCAATAGGAATATTATATTTATTTGAATCATAATCCTGTCTCGAATCAGTTTTTGTATTTAAAGAATCCAAAACTTGGTTTGTTACCATCTTAACTAATTTGTTTTTATCCACTTTTTACCCTCCCGTTGAAAAATTTATTTAGCTTTAGGAAGTATATCTTCAATACCAGAATCAGGTCTGGCTATAACATCAGAATCTATTAATTCTCCGACTCTATTTACAGCATCAACACCAGCATCAACAGCAGCTTTGACAGCTCCTACATCTCCTCGAACAATAACTGTAACATAACCTGATCCTATCTGTTCATAACCCACTAATTCTACATTAGCTGCTTTTACCATAGTGTCAGCAGCTTCTACAGCTCCAACAAAACCTTTAGTTTCTATCATACCAAGTGATAAACCGGCCATTTATATACCTCCTTAATTAGACTCATTCTTTTGATTCAAAAAAACTCTTTCAGTATCTGCATGTGGTCTGGGGATAACGTGTACAGATTTAATAGTTGTTAATTTACCTGCTGCCTGCTCACCAGCTTCTACAGCAGCCCGCACTGCACCAATTTCTCCCTGTACCATTACAGTAATCAAACCTGAACCTGAATAAATATATTCTCCCACCAGGCTTACATTAGCAGATTTCAACATTTGATCTGCTGCTGCAACTGCGCCTGATAGTCCAATTGTTTCAATTAATCCAAGAGAATTACCCATTTTATCAATCTCCTTTCTGTATCTTAACTATTTTGACTTAGGTAGAATATTTTCTAGCTCATCATGTGGTCTAGGGATTACATGAACTGCAACCAGTTCTCCTAGCCTGGAAACAGCCTCTCCACCAACCTCAGTTGCTGCCTTAACCGCTCCAACATCACCTCTAATCATTACACAGACAAGCCCGGAACCAATTTTTTCAGTTCCAACCAATTCGATATTTGCTGCCTTAATCATTGCGTCAGCAGCCTCAGTTGCTGCAGTCAAACCTCTACATTCTACTAAACCTAATGCTTGTTTACTCATTCTCTTTACCTCCTGTTTTTCTTTTTGATTTGATAAATTTTTGTTTGAAATTTTATCTTTTTTTCCGTTTTCATTATTTTCTGTTTTTTTAATTTCTTTTAAATTCTCAGCTTTACCGTTTTCTTTTACATCAGAAGAATGTTTTTTAAGCTCAGATTTTCTTGCTCGGCTTTTATTATTTGACATTACTGTAATCCACCACACTAGCTAAAGAAGAATCTGGTCGAGCAATTACATTTGAGGCAATTACTTCAGTATAATTTGCTGCTTTTTCTGCACCTGCCTCAACTGCTGCTTTTACAGCATCGACACTACCTCTCAGTTTAACAAGAACTACAAGTCCGGGAGAACCTGCCTTACCTCTGGTTGTTTCTATTGCAGTCAGATCAACATCTGCTGTTTTTAATGCTGTATCAGCTGCAAGAATTGCTGGACTATAACCATAAACTTCTATAAAACCAACTGCTTCTCTTGCCATTAATTTTCACCTCTTATTTTAGATATTTGTTTAAACCGGGATGGGGCCTTGGAATAATCTCAGAACAGAAAACTTCAGCACGACCACTAATAGAATTTCTTCCAGCCTCCAAAGCTGCTCTCACTGATCCAACATCACCTTCAACTACAACAGTAACCAGGCCGCCCCCAAGATCTTTCCTGGTAGAAAGATGCTTGACGCCGGCGGCCTTGACCATTGCATCAACGACATGGACAGCTGTAACTAAACCTCTAACTTCAATTAACCCAACTGATTGATTGGCCATCATAAGACCTCCTTAATTAAATTATTATTCAAGTTCAGATATCACCTTTTTAGTAATTTCACTGACAAGTTCTCCTAATTCAGCTTCGGAAATCTCACCTGAGTCATTAGAATCATTTTCTGTCTGGCTTAAATCAACTTTACAGGTTGCAGGATGTTTGCCCTGAACACCTAATTTATCTCTAATTTCATAAAGTCGATCTACATTTTCTGGAGAAATTTCTTTGATTCCCCCTAATTGTCTTGCTGTTAAATTAATTTTAGCTGCTAATTCTATTGTTTCCATTTTAAAATAGGCATTTGTTACATCTGTGCCAACAGTTAGAGCCCCATGATTTTCCAACAATACCCCATCATAACAATCTAAATATTTACGTACATTTTCCGGGATCTCCATGGTAGAAGGAGTTCCATATTTGGCAATTGGCACTGTACCCAGACTTATAATCACCTCAGGCATTATCATATCATTTAAAGGTATTCCTGCTACAGCATAACCGGTAGCTGTTGGTGGATGAGCATGTACTACTGATTTAACATCATCTCTTTGCTTATAAACATCAATATGCATTTTTAACTCAGATGATGGCTTTAATTTTCCAGAAATCACATTACCATCCATATCTGTTTTAACAATCATATCTGGAGTCATAAAACCCTTACTTACTCCGGTAGGAGTTGCAAGAATTTCATTTTCGCCAATTCTAATAGATATGTTGCCGTCATTGGCAGCCACAAATCCATTTTGATAAATTCTTCTACCAATTTCGCAGATATCTTTTTTTAATTGAAATTCATTTTGCATTTTTAAGCCTCCATTTCTTTAATTGTTTTTATTTTTATATCAATTTACAAATTTATTATAACCTATTTTTTAGTTTATTTCAATCTTTTTTTGGTTTTTTATTTTTTTATTTGTGTTTATTTATTTTATGTGATCGAAATATATTGATTCATTTCAATAATTATGTTAAAATTAAAGCAACAAAATTTTATATTATAATAATGTAGAGATTGAGGTGCGGCCATTTATGGGAAATAATTATGGAATTCTTGAATGTAAAGGAAGAGCTGCAAGCTATTCCGGTCTTAATAAAATTTTAAAACATTCCAATGTAGAATTTGCAGCAGCCAGAAATAATCTGGGAGCTGGACTTTCTTCAATTATAATTAAAGGAAATAATGCTGAAATTGATTATGCACTTAACATTGGCAGAGAAGAAGCCGAAAAAACAAATCAGGTTTTAGGTGCCATTTCTATAAATAACTTAAGCAAAGAACTAGAAAATTTAATTTTAAATAAAAAAAGTGAAATTTCGAAAAAAAATAATAACTTAATTAATTCTCCTGCTGCATTAATTGAAGTTTTCACTTTTTCTGCAGCTATGAAAATTGCAGATCAGGTTTTGAAATCTACAAATGTAAAATTATTAGCTGTAGAAAAATCTAAAGGTGGGACTGGTACCCCTGGCTTAATTTTATGTCTTAAATTTACAGGCAGTAATGATGCTTTAATAGCTGCAAAAAAAATTGCGCTTAATACTGCAAAAGCTTTTTGTGAAATACCAGCTTCTACTATTTTGAGTAATCCGAAATTAACAACTGCTTATTTAACTAAAGAAGGGATATAAATGAAAAATAATTATTTAGTAATCGAATGTAGGAGTTTTACCCCTCTGGTCTCTGCTGTAGATGAAATACTTAAAGGAACAAATCTCAAATTTATTACATATAAAAGATATGGTTCAGCTTATAATACTGCTGTATTTGCTGGTCAGCACAGTTCCTGTATTAATGGCGAGGAACTTGCTGTAAACACTATTAATCATATTTGTAATCAAATCCCCTCAAATAATATTATTAAGGCAGGTGTTTCTCGATTGATTGCTGCCAGTGTTATTACAAGTCCTGAAGAAGATATTATTAATTTATTTTTTAATACAAGTAATAGAATTGGGGTTTCTAAAAAAACGAGTTTTGAATCTAAGAATTATGATTCTCTGGCTTTTATTGATTCAAGAGGTTTAACTGCTCTAATTACCGCAGCAGATGAGCTGCTCGAAAATTATCCGGTAGAAATTGTGGACTGCAGAAAAATGGGTTCTGGTCGACTAACTTTAATTTTTGCTGGAAAAATTGATGTTTTAGAAGCTGCTTTAAAAGAGGCCAAAGATATAGTAAGAGAATACGGCAAATATATTGGCAGTAGTTTGTTATCAAATATAGATAATAATTTTCTTAAAAGCTTATAATAAAGATTTATAATATAAATAAGGAAGTGATTTTATGTTAGCTGAGGAAAGACGCCAAAAAATTATTGAAAAAATTAATATTGAAGGGACTGTTCATGTTTCTGATTTAAGTGAAGAATTAGATGTAACAGAAGAAACAATAAGACGTGACCTTGATGTTTTAGATCAAAAAAACCAGTTATCAAGAACTCATGGTGGCGCTGTTGCAGTTGAAAATAACAGCAAGGCAGAATTGAGTTTTAATGTCAGAGAAAATAGGCTCAAAAAATACAAAATGGAAATTGCCAAAAAAGCTCTGAATTTGATTGAGGAAGGAGAAACTGTATTTCTTGACGCAAGTACTACAGCAATGTATCTTGCTAGAGAATTAAGCTCATATAACAATTTAACTGTAATTACTAACTCAATAAAAATAATGTTAGAACTAATTGATGAAGATAATATCACAGTTATTTCGACAGGGGGAACCCTGAGAGCGAATTCTTTTTCTTTTGTAGGACCTTTAGCTAATGAAACTGTAAAAAAATATTTTGCTGATAAAATTTTTGCTTCCTGTAAGGGAATATCTATTCAACATGGAGCTACAGATTCGAATGAATTGGAGATTGAAGTTAAGGAAAATATGATCAAACAGGCTAAAGAAATCATAATAATTGCTGATCACTGTAAATTAAATAATGTTGGGCTGGCAAAATTTGTAGAATTCGATCAAATCAGCAAAATAATAACAGACAATGACGCCGATATTAGAGAAATTGATAAGTTTGAAACAGCTGGAGTTAAAATTATATAAAAACGAATAATATACAAATAAAGCGCCTCAATAATGTAGGCGCTTTATTTATACATACCTATTAACTTTTTAAAACCTCAACTCCATAATTTTCAAGTCTTAACTTTCCTGTAATATCTTTCTCTTTTAATAATGAATAATACTTTTTATTCAGCTTAATTTCAACCACCTGATTATTAAAATTCATCAGAAAAATATAATCTTTTTCTCCAGCACTTCTCTTTTGAGCTGTTACACCTGATGGAAATTCTATCTCTATAACTCTATTTAAATCAAGCTCTTCAATTAAAGCTTGATAAAAATCTCTTTTAAATTTTTGCTCATTACGAGAAGCAATATAGAATGCTCTTCCATGACCAAAATTATTAACAGTTAAAGCAGAACGGCTTGCATAAAAATCACTTCCATATTCAGCCAGTGATTCAGCACCATCTAAATGAATTAAGTCACAGAAAATTTCAGCCTTATATTGACCGCTTAACTTTAACCCATTTTTATTTTTAAAACTAACTGTATTTTGATCAGCATCATATAAGACATCCAGTTCCTCTGCCCAGATTCCGAATAAATCTTTTAACTGACCGGGAAATCCACCCTCAAAACATAAATCAGTTTCATTTACAATTCCACTCCAGTAAGTACTAACTACAGTACCCCCATTTTTAACAAAGTTCTTTAGACGTTCTGAAGTACCATCCTTAAGCATATATAACATTGGAGCTACAACAATTTTATATTTTGAAAAGTCTTTACTCTGGTCAATTACATCAGCCGATATTCCTTCTTCCCAAAAAGTCTGATAATGTTGAACACAGGTCTCTACATAATTTTTCTTTTTCTGCCGTGGGCCTGAAGCTTCATTAATTGCCCAGCGATTTTCAGTGTCAAAAATAACTGCCACTTCTGCTTCAACTGAGGTACCAGTTAATTCTTCTAATTTTTGCAGATCACTGCCCAGAGCTTTGACATCATTAAAAACACGGGTATCTTCATGACCCACATGGTCAACTACAGAGCCGTGGAATTTTTCAAAACCACCTCTACTTTTCCGCCACTGAAAATACTGAACAGAATCAGAACCGTGTGCTACTGCCTGCAGAGAAGAGAGTCTATGCATTCCCGGTCTTTTGAGTTTAGCGACCGGCTGCCAGTTGGTTTTACTGGGAGTACTTTCCATCAATAAAAATGGTTTACCATCTTTTAATGAACGAAAATAATCATGCATAAAAGCTACATCTGCTGCCCTCTCAATGTCGCTTTCTTGATCACTGTGCCAGCTGGGATATGAATCCCAGGAAACTACATCAACTTCTTTCGCAAATTTTGAATAATCAAGTCCATCGAATCTGTACATAAAGTTAGTGGTAATGGGAAGTTCTGGTGTTATCTCTCTTAATGGCTCAATCTCACTTTTATAAAAATCAATAGTCTGCTCGCTTACAAATCTTTTCCAATCCAGAGCTAGACCATGATTAGACTGCATTCCCTGTGGTGCTGGTGACTCTATATTATCCCAATCTGAATAAGTATGACTCCAAAAATTTGACCACCAGGCTTGATTTAAAGTTTCTAAATCACCATATTTATCTTTCAGCCAGCTGCGAAAATCAGCCTGACAGAGATCACAATGACACTCTCCTCCATATTCATTGGAAATATGCCACATAATTACTGCTGGATGATCACCATATCTTTCCGCCAGTTTTCTGTTGATTATTTTAATTTTTTCTCTATAAGCTGGAGAAGTATAACAGTGATTATGCCTTTCTCCAAATAAATCTTTAGTTCGGTCAGTATTAACCCGCAATACCTCAGGATATTTTGCTGCCAGCCAGTCTGGTCGGGCACCACTGGGAGTAGCAAGCATAATATTTATTCCATTTTGGTATAAATTTTCTATAATTTGATCAAGCCACTCAAACTGAAAATTACCTTCTTCCGGTTCAAGGGTGGACCAGGCAAAAATACCAAGACTCATTACATTACAATTTGCTTTCTTCATTAATTTTATATCTTTTTCTAAAATATCCGGCCGATGCAGCCACTGATCTGGATTATAGTCTGCACCATGCAGCATATTGTTAACTTTACCATTGAATAAATCATATTTTTGCATTCTATTCTTCCTTTCTTCCTTAAAAATATTAATAATTATTATCGTAACGTTTTAATTATTTTTGTAGATATATAATATTATAACATATGTTAGTTTATCATTATTTTGCTGAACCTGTAACTCCTTCAGCAAAGTTTTTCTGCAGAGCTAAAAATAAAATTAGAGTTGGTAAAATACTGATTCCAACAGCCAGCATTAAAACACCATAATCAGTTGTATAACCAGCTGTTAAATTTGAAATTAAAAGGGGCATAGTCTTAGCACTATCTTTCTGCATAATAATTAAAGGCCATAAATAATTATTCCAGGCATTCATAAAAGTAATTACTGCGGCTGCAGCATAGGTAGAACGCATTATTGGAATAAACATTTTAAAGAAAATACCAATCTCAGTCAGTCCATCAAGACGTGAAGCTTCAATTACTTCGTGGGGAAAGTTGCGGCTGCTCTGTCTAAATAAAAAGATCAAAAAGGCTGTTGATACTGTAGGTAATGCAAAACCTGCTGTAGTATTTAAAAGCCCTAAATCTCCAAATAGCATATATAAAGGAACCATAATAACTGCAAAAGGAACCATCATTGAAAGTAATAAAATTTTCATCAACATATCTTTGCCTCGATCATGATAAATCTCAAAACCATAGCCTGCTAAAGATGAAATCAATAGACTTGCAAGAGTTGTAACTGCTGCATATTTAAATGAGTTCCACATTGCTCGATAAAGATTTGTATTTACTGTTAATACTTTAAAGTTTTCAATTAAGTTTTTTCCAGGTATCAGAGTCCCTGCCAGCACATCAACACTTTTATTGGTTGCTGCAATAAACATCCAGAGCAGTGGAAATAATGATAAAAAGGAAATGATAATTAAAAATCCATACTTACTTGCTCGAAATAATTTTTTCTTATTCATCTTTCATCACCAACCTTCATCTGGATAAAGGATAAAATAGCTACTATGACAAAAACTACAAGTGCTACAGCTGCTGCATAACCAAAACGTGGGACATACTCAAATGATAAGCGATAAATATATTGAGAAACAGAAATGGTTGCATTTGCTGGTCCACCATTGGTTAAGTTCTTAGTCTCATCAAAAATCTGTAAAGTACCATTTGTAGACATAATTGTTGTCAGCAGAATAATTGGCTTCAGCATTGGAATTGTAATTTTAGTTAACCGATCAAAAGCACTGGCACCATCTATTTTTGCTGCCTCGTAAATGGCAGGATCAATATTCTGTAAGCCTGCCAGATAAAATATCATATTATAACCGGTCCAGCGCCAGGTCAAACCAATTACAATTAACAATCTTGCAGTCCAGGGCCCACCAAGCCAGTTTATTGGTTCTCCCAGGAGATTCATATTGATCAGAATAGTGTTAACAAAACCATCCAGTGCAAACATAGAACGAAAGATAATAGCATATGAGACAAGTGAGGTTGCACAGGGAACAAAAATTGCTGTTCTAAAAAAAGATCTAAATTTTAAAGTTTTATCATTTAAGATCCCTGCTAAAATTAAGGCCAGGGTCAGCATTATTGGGACCTGTAAAATTAAATAAACAAATACATTAAACAGTGATTTTTTAAAAAGTGTATCTTCAAATAATCTTTTGTAATTAGCAAGTCCAGCATATCTTAAGTTATTGCCAACTCCTCCCTGTAAAGAAAGCAGAAAAGCTCTAACAATTGGATAAAAATAAAATGAAAAAATCAGTAAAGCACCTGGAATAACAAAAAACCAGCCGATAATTTTATGTTTTTTATTAATTGAAAACCCACGTTTATAGGCTTTAAATTTTTCAATAGTTGAGTTTAGCATACTAACCTCCTTTAAATATATAAGGGGAGAGAAGCCTCCCCTTCATATATTCTAATTCAATTTTACCACATCTGAAATTCTAAAGTAGACTGTGCTTCATCTAAGGCACTCTGAATATCCTGTCCAGACATTATTTGAGTAATTGCAGTACTAACAGTATCTCTTGCCTCATAATTATAAATACCATAATCTACTTCCGGTACCCTGGCAGCATAATCAATTATTTCTGTATAAATCTTCTGACCGCCAAAGAATGGATGGGGCATATTATATACTTCACTGTCACCTGCAGGTAAATAAGTTGCTATAGCTCCTGAAGAAGGAAGTATTGTCTCATATAATTCT
Source organism: Halanaerobium sp. (assembly GCA_041694515.1). Classification (GTDB taxonomy): domain Bacteria; phylum Bacillota; class Halanaerobiia; order Halanaerobiales; family Halanaerobiaceae; genus Halanaerobium. The sequence goes on along the minus strand of JASMSZ010000092.1, from coordinate 5,135 downwards.
TTGCTGCCGGCAAAGGTCTTATCTAAGAAATCTGCAGCGATTTCGGGATTTTCAGAGTTAGCCATTACCATCCAGCTGGATCCACCCTGATTACTATAATTTGTTGCTCCTTCCACATTTGCAAGCCTTGGAATATTAGTAATTCTCCAGTCACCTGCCTGTTCTTCTACAGGAACAATAGAACCAATAATCCAGGCTCCGTTCATAGTTCCAGCAACTGTACCACTCTGAAAAGTACTAATATACTGATTCCAGTCATTGACTTGAACTAAAATTTCTTTTTCTAACAGCTCTTGATAAACTCGAATGATTTCTTTTAAAGGCTCATTATCAGCAATATTTGGCTCTCCATTCTGATCAAAGAACCAGTTGCCGGTACTCTGCATCATAATCATCAGTAAGTCAGATTGTCCAGCTATCGCAGATAGAAGCGGTTTGCCGGTTTTTTCTTTAATATCTGAACCTTTTTCGATAAACTCTTCCCAGGTGATATTTGTAAAATCATCAATGGTATAACCTGCTTCTTCTAAAATATCAACTCTTATCGCATTAATTGCTGCCCCATTATCAAAAGGTACTGCATAATTTTTACCATCTACTTTGGTTAATTCAACCTTAAAGTTAGCAAAGTTATCAAATTCTATACCGCTATCTGATAAATCATAAAAAGCATTCGGAAAACTATTTACATTTTTCGCCAGAGCATTATCCTGCATTAAAATAATATCAGGTAAATTCTCGGTCTGATTTGCACTTAAAGAAGTACTTAGCTGAGTTTGAAGATCTTCCCAGGCTACCTCTTTAATTTCGATATTTACATTGGGATTAATATTCTTATAAATTGCTGCTGCTTCTTCCATTGCATAAATATTAAAGTTAGGATCCCAGCACCAGACTGTGATTGTTGTCTCTTCCTGGGCAAAAGTCATTGTAGTAAATCCAGCCACCATTAAAACCATTAAAAATAATACAGTTAATTTTTTCTTCATTTTACTCCTCCTAATAATTTTGATTGATGATAAAGCTTTAAGTAAATTTAAACCTTTTCTAAAGATCCCCCCTTTTGCTTGTATTGAACAGATTTTGGAAAGAGATTTATCTTTAAATCGATTTAAAGTATGAAAATTAAATATATTTAAATCGATTTAAATTTAAGTTAAAAATTTATTATCTATTTAAATAAATGAATTACAATAGTTTTTGAGTAGTTTCTCTTTCAATTAAAGAAACATCAAACTTAATATGCTTTGTTTTTGACTTCTTTTCGTCTTTAATTTTTTTAAGTAATAACTGAATGGCTTTTCTGGCCATTTTTATATTAGGAATATCAACAGTAGTTAAAGCTGGATTATAAAAATGAGATAAGCGAATATTATCAATCCCACAGATTGATATCTCCCCGGGAACACTGATTCCCGAACTGACCAGAGACTGAATTAACCCTACCGCTACTTCATCATTATGAGATATAATTGCTGTTGGTCTATCCTTTTGTTTTTGTCCTGCTATTTTTCTACCTAATTTATAACCATCTTCGAAGGAAAGAATATTTTTAAATAAATATTTATTATCATAATTCAATTTATATTTTTTTAAAGCTTCCAGATAACCGGTCATTCTAAATTCATTTTCCTTACCGGCAAAAGCTATTTTTTGGTGACCTAAATTGACCAGATGTTCTACTGCAATAAAAGCTGCTTTTTCTAGATCAGAGTTGACAGAATCGATTTTATTCCCGGCATCTAAAAGGCGATCAATAAAAACTACCGGAATAAAATTATCAGCAAGTTCTTTAATTAAATCTATATTTGAGTCTGAATTACTGACTGAAGAAGCAAAAATAGCACCATCTACCTGCATACCTCTAAAAAGAGTAATATAATCCAGTTCATCTTCTTTGCTTTCTACTCCACAGTAAATTATATTATAACCATTTTTCTTGGCAACAGTTTTTACTTCTTTGGCAATCTCAGAGAAAAATGGGTTGTCTATCTCTGGAATGACAAGCCCTATTATCTTTGTCTCTTTAGTTTTTAAAGCCTTTGCTCTCGCATCAGGTATATAGTTTAGTTCTTTAGCTATCTTTTTTACCCGTTCTTTTGTCTTATCATTTACAAGTTCATTATCATTTAAAGCTAAAGAAGCAGTTGCTGGAGAAACATTTGCTTTTTTTGCAACATCTTTTAATCTAATCATATAAAGACCTCTTTCATAAATAAAACAATAATTTTAAATCGATTTAAATTGTCTTTATAAAAATATTAACATAATTCATTTAATTAATCAAGTCTTTTTAAAGTTTTATTTATTTGCTTTTTTCTGAAAACAATTTGAGGAATAATGCTGGTTAAACATCATCCCCGTTTCACTTCATAACTTACAGGCACCTTCTCCAGGATTACTGACATAAACCTCAGCTTCAATTCCTGTTTTTTCTTTATAATTTTTCTTGATCATATCTATAAATTGATCTATCTTGTCTTTTTTGACTAAATTAACCGTACAGCCTCCAAAACCAGCTCCAGTCATTCTGGCTCCCTCAACACCGGTTTCTGCTGCTAAATTAACTAAAATATCTAATTCTTCACAGCTGACCTCATAATCTTCACTTAAACTTTTATGGGAGGCATACATCAAGTCACCAAATTTCTGCAGATCATCAGCTTCTAAGGCTTTTTGACTTTCTAAAACTCTTTTATTTTCACTGACTACATGATGAGCTCTTTTGTAAACATTTTCTGCCAGTTCAGCTTTATATTTTTCTACTGTTTCAAGATCAAGATCTCTTAAAGCAGTGATTTTACTATCTTCTTTTTCTGCAAAAAACTCTACAGCCTGATCACATTCACTTCGGCGCTCATTATATTTAGAATCTACAAGACCTCTTTCCACTCTAGAATTACAGATTACAATTTGATAATTTTCATTTTCAAAAGGTACCAGCTCGTAGTCATTTGTACGGCAGTCAATTAACAGAGCGTGGTCTTTTTGACCTAACCGAGAAATATACTGATCCATAATTCCACACTGAACTCCAACAAAATTATTTTCTGCTCTCTGGGCAAGCAGAGCCATTTCAATTCCGTCAATTTTAATTTTATGCAGATCAGTAACTGCCAGAGCAGTAACTACCTCCAGAGCAGCTGAAGAACTTAATCCCGACCCCTGAGGAATATTACCGGTAAACATTAAATTAAATCCCTGCAGGCTCTTTTCCAATTTCTGAATTTCATCAATAACTCCCATTATATAATTTGCCCAGATATTTTCTTCATCATATTCTAAGCTGTCCAGATCATATTCTACCATCTGATCATAATCGAGAGAATAAAATTTTATTTTTCTATCAGGTCTTAATTGAGCAAGCATTGTAATTTCTTTTTCAATCGCCATCGGCATCACGAAACCATCATTATAATCTGTATGTTCACCGATTAAATTAACCCGTCCTGGAGCCTTATAAGCTCCATTTTCTAAATCAAAATCTCTAAAAGTTTTTCCAAACTTATCCCATAACTCCTGTTTATTCATAATTACAACACCTCTTTTAAAATTTTAATTTGACTAATAAAACTCATTCTCGCTTTTAGATTAAATATTCCTTTTTTTAAAACCTGGGGATTAGAAGTCCCCTGCTTAATAAATAATCTCAAATCCACCTGATTTATGCCACTTCCAGGCAGTTGAAATGATCTTTTCTAATTCCGGATATTGAGGCTGCCAGCTCAACTCTTTTTGAATTTTATCAGAACTTGCAATTAAAACTGCAGGATCTCCAGCTCTTCTCTCAGAGACCTTAACCTCAAAATCACGACCTGTAACTTCTTTAACTGTATTAATAACTTCTTTAACAGAATAGCCTTCTCCATTACCAAGGTTATAAATTGAACTTTCTTTACCATCAGCCAGTGCTTCCACCGCCAGCACATGAGCTGCCGCCAGGTCATTAACATGAATATAATCTCTAATACAGCTGCCATCACGGGTTGGATAATCATCGCCAAAAATATAAATCTTATCTCTGATACCTAAAGCTGTCTGCAGTACAATCGGAATTAAATGTGTTTCTGGATCATGTGCCTCTCCAATCTCTCCCTCTGGATCTGCACCTGCTGCATTAAAATAACGCAAGGAAACATATTTTAAGTCATAAATATCATCATAGCGTTTCAATGCTTTTTCAAAAAACAACTTGCTTTCTCCATAAGTACTTGTCGGCTCAGTCTGATTATCTTCTTTAATGGGAATCTGATCCGGTTCTCCATATACAGCCGCGGTAGAAGAAAAAACAATGTTTTTAACCCCATTTTTGACCATAGCCTCTAAAAGATTAATCCCGTTGGCAAAATTGTTTCGATAATATTTACCAGGGTTCTCCATTGATTCTCCAACCAGACTGTCTGCAGCCAGATGGATTACACCTTCAATCTGATTTTTTTCCATCACCTGATTTAAAAGTTCTTTATCTGCCAGATCTCCTTTAACAAATTTACCTCCTGTTACAGCTTTTTTGTACCCCTTTTGTAAGTTATCAAAGGTAACAACCTGGTGTCCTTCTTTCAGCAGTGCTTTGAGCACATGACTACCAATATATCCTGCTCCGCCTGTTACTAAAATGTTCATCATTCTGCCTCCTTTAAGTTTAAATAAATTTAAATTTTTAGTTCAAAAAAATTGTTTAAAACTTTTTCTGCCGCCCCAGCAGCGCCTGCAAATTCCTGATAATAAGCTGTTAGTATCTTTAAATCTTTAACTGCCTCAGCCAGTGATTCTTCCTTAACTATTTGATAAAGGGGCTTGATTAACATTTCTTCGTATTCAGCAAATAAACCGCCAATAATTACTGCTTCTGGATTTAAAATATTTACTAGATCAGAAATAGCACGACCAAAATATTTTAGAGCATCATTGATCACAATTAACGCTTCGTTTTCTCCTTTTTGATAATTCTCCATTATCTGATCAAAATTTATCTCACTTTTTAACTCTTTAAGTTTTTGATAGCGGGAAATAATACTTTCCTTAGAGGAAAGTGCCTCCAGACACCCTTTTTTACCACAGTGGCACATTGGCCCATCATCAGTAATTTTCATATGGCCAAATTCTCCGGCTGCATAATTATTTCCATAATGAAG
>JASMSZ010000091.1:0-32484 GCA_041694515.1 Halanaerobium sp. | reverse complement strand
TATTTATCTAATTCCCACTGGCTAACTTGAGTCCTGTAATCATCCCATTCTACTTTTTTAGCTGCAGCAAAGTGTTCTAAAACATGTTCACCTAAAACTTCTGTAATTATCTCATCCTGTAAAAGTAGATTAACAGCATCATTGATATTAGCAGGTAGACTTTCAATATCAAGTTCTGCTTTTCTATCAGCTGACATCTCATAAATATTTTCTAATACTTCTGCAGGTGGTTCAATTTCATTCTTAATTCCATCCAATCCAGCCTTTAACATCACTGCGATTGCCAGATAAGGGTTAGCAGTTGGATCAGGGTTTCTTAATTCTAATCTTGTACCTGCACCACGGGCTGCAGGAATTCTAATTAAAGCACTTCTATTGGCACTTGACCAGGCTAAATAAACTGGGGCTTCATAGCCGGGAACTAGACGTTTATAGGAATTAATAGAAGGATTAGTAATTGCTGTGATTGCTCGTGCATGTTTTAGTAAGCCGCCGATATAATGATAGGCAGTTTTACTTAAGCCCAGGCGATCATTTTCATCATAAAATGCATTTTCTCCATCTTTATATAAGGATTGATGGACATGCATTCCAGAACCATTTTCACCAAAAATTGGTTTAGGCATAAATGTTGCGTGCAGACCATGTTGGTTAGCAATAGACTTGGTTACAAATTTAAATGTGGCAATATTATCAGCTGTTTTTAAGGCTGGAGCATATTTAAAGTCGATCTCATGCTGACCGGGAGCAACTTCGTGGTGGGAAGCTTCCACCTCAAAACCCATTTCCTCTAAAGCCAGAACAATACTGCGGCGGGCATTAATTCCTTTATCAATAGGGCCTAAATCAAAATAGCCACCTTCATCATGAGTTTTAGTTGTTGCTTCACCATTTTCGTCCAGCTGGAAAAGGAAAAACTCAGGCTCTGGTCCAACATTCATATCATAACCCATTTCTTCAGCTTCTTTTAAAGCTTCTTTTAAAACATTGCGGGGCCCACCAGAGAAAGGAGTTCCATCTGGCATATAAACATCACAGATTAAGCGAGCAACTGCTCCACCTTCTTCTGGACGCCAGGGAAAAATAGTAAAGGTGTCATAATCTGGTCTTAAATACATATCAGATTCCTGAATTCTGGTAAAACCGTCAATGGAAGAACCATCAAACATAATCTTGTTATCCAGGGCATCTTCCAGCTGTTTGACTGTAATTGCAACATTCTTAACTATTCCCAGAATATCAGTAAACTGCATTCTGATAAACTTAACATTTTTTTCTTCGGCTATTTTCAAAATATCTTCTTTGCTGTACTTTGACATCATAATCACTCTCCTAGTAATTTTTCATTTTCAAGTTCTGACTTCAGTATAGTGGCTTTTTTTAGTTTCGTCAATAAAGCTTTAAAACTCAAAATAATGTTCATTACCCCTGCTGTTTCAGTGATTAACTAAATTTTTAACTAAAAATAGTGTTTTTTAAATACCTGTATACAGATATAATAAACTATTACCACATTTTTGTAATATAATAAATAATAATAAGGATTAGATATTTCAAGAAATAGATTTGGTATTTGACACCGAAGAAATAGATGGATATAATTGCCTTAATTGAACTCAGTCAATAATTATTAGGAGTGATAGATAATGAAGATAAAATTAGCTCAATTAAACCCTATAATTGGGGATATTGAAGGAAACTTAAATAAGCTTCAGCAGACTGTTTCTGAGCTGGAAAATGGAACCGATCTGGTGATTTTTTCCGAACTTTTTTTAACAGGGTATCCTCCACGTGATTTGCTGGTCAAACCCTGGTTTACCAAAAAAGTAAAATCTGCTCTTGCAGAAATCAAAAAAATGTCTCGAGAAGTGGAGGCCGGTATTTTGCTTGGAACACCAATGCCTACCCCTAAAAAATATGGTAGAGGTTTATATAATTCTGCAGTTTTAATTTATCAAGGGGAGATAATTTTCAGTCAAAATAAATCACTGCTGCCTACCTATGATGTTTTTGATGAAGCACGCTATTTTGATTCTGCAGAAGAAATTGGAATTGTTAATTTTAAGGGAGAAAAACTCGGCATTTCAATCTGTGAGGATATGTGGAATGTAGAAGAACGCTGGCAGCAGAATAGATATGATCGTAATCCAATTGAAGAACTGGCAGCCATGGGAGCAGATGTTTTAATTAATATTTCTGCTTCTCCTTTTAGTATCGGAAAAGATAATACAAGATATCAGATAATAAAAAATCATGTCCAAAATTACAATTTACCTTTTATAATGGTCAATCAGGTTGGTAGTAATGATGAATTAATTTTTGACGGCAGCAGTCTGGTAGTTAACCAATCTGGAAAAATAATTGAGGAGTTAGCTTCCTTTACTGAAGCTGTTAAGTCTGTGGATTTAAATAAGAAAAGCAGTAAAAAATATAAAGTATTACCGGAAATTGAAGGACTTTATCAGGCGCTTCTGCTTGGTATAAGAGATTATCTGGACAAATGTGGTTTTAAAAAAGCAGTAATTGGCCTTTCAGGAGGAATAGATTCTTCGGTTAGCTGCTGTCTGGCAAAAGAAGCAATGGGAAAAGATAATGTGCTTGCTGTTACCATGCCCGGACCTTATTCTTCTACCGGTAGTGTTGAGCATTCAAAAGAATTAGCGAATAATCTGGGGATTGAGTTAAAAGAAATATCTATTTCTGAAATTAATAGTTCTTATTTGAGTGTATTAAAAGATGATTTTCAGGGCACGGAAACGGGAGTTGCGGAAGAAAATATTCAGGCCAGGATTAGAGGTGATATCCTGATGGCTTTTTCCAACAAATTTGGATATCTTGTTCTCAGTCCGGGAAATAAAAGTGAGTTAGCGGTTGGTTACTGTACTTTATATGGAGACATGAGTGGCGGCTTAAGCATTATTTCTGATGTTCCTAAAACAATGGTTTATCAACTTGCAGAACACATTAACAGCAGTGAGGAAATAATTCCGGCCAGTATTATCAACAAAGCTCCTTCAGCAGAACTGCGGCCTGAACAAAAAGATGAAGATAGTCTTCCTGCTTACGAAATTTTAGATCAAATACTTAATTATTATATTGAAGAAGGGTATTCAGCCTCTGAAATAATAGAATCAGGTTTTGATTCTCAAACAGTAAAAGAAGTTATTCGACTGGTGGATGGAAATGAATATAAAAGAAGACAGGCGGCTCCCGGCCTTAAAGTTACCTCTAAAGCATTTGGGATGGGGAGAAGAATGCCGATTGCTGCAAAATTTAATTCTAACTAAGATTAGATAAGCAAATTCTATTTCCAGCAGTCTAATTTTCTCTGAGTCTGGATTAAATTGATCTGCTGGATTGCGATATATTGCGAGATTCTTGACAATTTTCAAAAAATAATATATACTATAAAAAATGAATAAAATAAATGTTATGAGAGGGAGTAAAGTATTTTTAGTCGATTACAGAGAATCGGATCAGCTGAGAACCGAGATCCAAAAAGATATTTTTGTAGCCCTTGAACTGCAGTATTGAATAAAAGTAGGTGCTGCCGGTATTATGATTTAAAATGCATCCGTTATCAAATGCAAAGGTATTGATAATTTTTCAAAATTTATTATCAGTACTTTAAGAGGCTGTTTAAACAGCAAGTTGGGTGGTACCGCGTGAGAGAACTCTCGTCCTGATTAATAGTTTAGCTATTAGTTAAGATGAGAGTTTTTTCTTTTTAGAGGCTAAATTTTGTTGATGATTTTAAGTAGGAGTTTATATTTATTCCATTTAAAAAAGGAGTGAGTAGGATGAGTAGAAATCAAAATAATAAAATTACAGGAGCCAAAATTTTTGTTAAGTCACTGGAGGCAGAAGGTGTTGATACAGTATTTGGATATATAGGGGCTAAAGTGATTGATATTTATGATGAACTTTATGATTCGAAGATTAGACATATTATGCCCCATCATGAGCAGGGTGGAGTACATGCTGCTGATGGTTATGCTCGCTCCAGCGGCAAAACAGGAGTTTGTATTGCAACCTCAGGTCCGGGAGCAGCTAATATGGTTACTGCTCTGGCAACAGCAAGTATGGATTCAGTGCCTCTTGTTGCTTTTACCGGTCAGGTTCCAAATACAATGATTGGAACAGATGGGTTTCAGGAAGCAGATATAAAAGGAATTACGATGCCTATAACCAAGAACAATTATATAGTAAATGAGGTAGAAGATCTTTCCCGGATAATTAAAGAAGCATTTCATATTGCTTCCACCGGCCGACCGGGACCGGTACTTGTTGATATTCCTTCTAATATTCTCAAGGATAAAGCTGAATTTTACTATCCGGATCAGGTAAATCTTCCTGGCTATAGTCCTACCTATCAAGCCAATAAACTGCAGCTAAAAAGGGCAGCTGAATTAATCAACAAAGCAAATAAACCTGTGATTTATGCTGGGGGAGGCACCATAATTTCGGGTGCAGATCAGGAAATTTCTGAGCTGGCTCAGAAAGCAGAGATTCCTGTAACTACAACCTTAAATGGAATTGGTATTTTTAATGAGAATAATTATCTTTCTCTGGGGATGCTGGGAATGCACGGAACAACAGAAGCCAATTTAACTATTACAAATTCTGATCTGATAATTGCTCTGGGAGCCCGATTTGATGACAGAGTAACCGGGAAAATAGAGGAATTTGCAGTTAATGCTGATGTAATCCATATTGATATAGATCCTGCAGAAATTGCAAAAATTGTAGAAACTAAAGTTCCAATTACTGCCGATGTTAAACTGGCTTTAAGAGAACTGCTGCCAAAAATCAAAGAGGTTAAACGGCCGGCCTGGATTAAAAAGATCAAAGAATGGAAAAATATTGATCAGTCAGCTGATCCCGAAAAGGCAGATAAATTACTGCCCTCCGAAATTATCGAAGCTCTATATGAATTAACTGAAGGAGAAGCGATAATCACTGCTGGAGTAGGACAGCATCAGATGTGGGCAGCTCAGTATTATAAGTATACAAAGCCGCGAACATTTATCAGTTCTGGTGGTCTGGGTACTATGGGTTATGGATTTCCGGCAGCTATTGGTGCTAAACTGGCCAATCCTGAGCGAGATGTTTTTGCTCTGGTAGGTGACGGTAGTTTTCAGATGAATATTCAGGAACTGGCAACTGCAGCCAAAAATCATATTCCCGTTAAAATAATACTTTTTAATAATCAGTATCTGGGGATGGTGCGCCAGTGGCAGGAATTATTTTATGATAAGCGATATTCTGCTACCTGTCTGCGGCGTCAAAACAACTGTCCTTCACACTGTTCAGCTCCAAATGAAGACTGTCCGGAAATGATTCCTGATTTTATCCAGGTAGCAAAAGGCTATGGTATCCAGGGAGAGACAATAACAGAGCGCAGCGAAATTAAAAATGCCCTCAAAAATGCAATCAGGGCAGAGGAAAGTTATATTCTCAATTTTATAATCGAGGAAGAGGAGAATGTTTTTCCCATGGTTTCGGCAGGCGGCAGTCTGGAAGAGATGATTTTAAGAAAAGATAACCAAAAATAAACTGGGAGGAAAAATAAATGCCTGATATGCTGGTTAAATTGTATGATTTACCTGATTGGAAGCAGAAAGAAAGTGAATTGGTGGAAAAGGGAATTAAAATTAAACGAGCAATTCCTCCAGAAAAGGCAAGAGTTTTAGACTGGATTGAAAAGCATTTTGAAAGGGCCTGGAGCTCTGAAGCAGATATTGCTTTTGCAAAATCTCCTTTAACGATTTTTATTGCTTATCATGAAGATAAAATTATGGGGTTTGCTTGTTATGATACTACTGCTAAAGGTTTTTTTGGTCCGACTGGAGTCTGTAAAGAAGCAAGGGGTAATGGTCTTGGTACTGTTTTATTACTTAAATCACTGGCAGCTCTAAAGGAAAGTGGTTATGCCTATGCTATTATTGGAGGAGCTGGTCCTGTAGAGTATTATAAAAAAGTTTGTAAAGCTCAGGTGATTGAAGATAGTGAAGATAGTATCTATCAGAATATGTTGATTTAAGGCAGCTGTTTTTAACTTCTAAATCCTCTATCACAAAAACTTTAAAAAATAATTTGCTTATAATATTGCATCAATGCTAAAAAAAGCATAATATTAAAGTAGAGAATAAAAGATAATTTTGTTGGAGGATGATGAAGGTGAAATATTTTAGTTATTTAAGCAGCAAGAAAAAATCAATATTTTTCTTGCTGCTTTTAGGATTTTTGCTGAAATACAATTATTTTTACTGGTATATATTTCAAACAATTTCAATATATATATTACTGATAAAAAATATAGCAATTATTTTAATTTCCCTGCTTAGTATAAACTTTATATTGAAAAGTAAAAAAAGAATATATCAGATTTTTTTCCTATATTTATTATTTACCACTTTCTTTTTTGCTAATTACTGGTATAATAGGTATTTTGGTAATTATTTAAGTGTTGCAGATATGACAATGGGTCAGGGGATACGGCCATTCAAAGTTTTATTTAGACAACTTATTGGCTGGGTTGATCTGCTTTTTGTTTTTGAATTGCCAGTTTTAGTTTATTTAATATTTTTTAACGGTGATTTTAGTAAAGAAACAAAGTCTATTTCTAATAATCGGAATTATAGAAAACAAGTTTTAATTATTCTGCTTTTGATAATGGTACTGTTGGGAGCACATATTTATCACATAAATAATCTCTATGCAGTTAATGGTTTTCTTGAATTATACGGGCACAGCACTCCTGCTTTTGTAAGTGTTTATGGGATAATACCACTTTATATAGCCGAATTTATTAGTATGCAGACCAAAGAACCGGAAAATATTAAACAGGCCAGTGAAGAAGAAATCGTTGGAGAAGAAGAGTTGAGCCGAGAATATGAGATAGAAAATATAAAAAATATTATTGTGATTCAGCTGGAATCATTTGATGAAAAAATAATTGACTATCAGTATAATGGTCAGCCGGTTACTCCATTTTTAAATAAAATTAAGCAGAATTCTCTCTATTTTGATAATATATATGCTCAGCATATTAATGGAAGTTTTGATGCAGAATTTTCTTTTTTAACTTCTTTATACCCTATAAATAAAAATTATGCATTTAAAACAAATGATATGACAGAATTTAATTCTTTAGTAAAAATATTAAAAAAGAGAAATTATCAAATTCTGGCTTTTCACGGGAATAATGGTGACTTTTTTTACAGGAATAAAGGTTATTCTGAAATGGGATTTGACCGCTTTTATTCTAGAAAAGAGTTTAGTACAGAAAATGCTGAGATTGGTAAAGAAAGCTATCTGGGTATCAATGACTATGATTTTTTTGATCAGTCACTTAATTACCTGGAGCAGGCTGAAGAACCCTTTTTTGCCTTTTATATCACAGTGACCAGCCATACTCCCTTCGATTTTTATCCCGAGGAATATTCGCAGAAAGAATTTGCTGATTTAAACCCAGTTATTGTAAAAGATTATTTTAATTCTATTTATTTTACAGATCAGTCTCTTAAAAAATTTTTTGAAGGTTTAAAAGATAGGGGATTATATGAGAATACTCTCTTTGTATTTTATGCAGATCACGTTTCTGATATAAATAAGGATAGCTATAATTCAGGTGGTAACTTTTATATGAAGGGTAATGTAAAAGAGCCAGAAAATATTACCTTAATGATTTTTCAGCCTGAAATTAAGGCAGAGACTATCCATAAAACCGGTACTCATACTGATATTGCACCAACAATCCTTGATGTAATGGGAGACAAAGAAAAACCGGAAGGTTTTTTGGGAGTATCATTATTAAAGAAAACAGAGAATCCTGTTTTATTTTTACATGAGATACCGCAAATACTCTATAATGATAATTTGTTTTTGCGAATGCCTCTGGGACCAGAAAAAGAAAATAAGTTTAAAAGAATTGGCTTAAAAGATGAAAATACTGAGGAAGTTTCTCTGCCGCAGTCTGAAAAAGAAAGAATGATTGATGTGATTAATTATATGCAGGAGATTATGAAAAAAAATATTAATGAAGAGGAAAATAAATAAAGGGGGCCACAGTATGAAAAATTTTTTGAAAAAAGCCTCAATCTATATTATAATAATGGTTTTAATTGCAGGTATAATTTTTAGTCTGAATTATTATTATGGTCAGAAAATATCTGATGAGGTAGAGAAGGAAATTTCTGAAATAGCAGAAAAAAATAATTATCAGCTCCGATTTGTTGAGGTTGAAACAAATCCTCTATTACAGGAAATGAGACTACAAAATTTAAACTTAATTAGAGCAGATCGCTTTAATTTAATAGTTAATCTAGCAGAAATAAATCTCAGCTGGCAGCAGATTTTAAATTATATTCGTCATCAGAACTTTCAGCTTGACAAGAATTTTGTGAGTACAGTAGAACAGATTAATTATTCTAATTTACAGGACAATTATCAGTTAAATCTAAGTGATACCGAAATTAATTATCAGGGAAATCTACCCAGAGAAATCATGACAGAGATAAGTTCAATTGATGGTCTACATCTTTTATTGAATGATAATCACAAATTAGTTTTGAAGGCTGCAAAAGTAAAATATGATTTTCCTTATTATCGGAGTTATGGTTTGAATAATGAAGACTGGAATCGACTATCAACTTTTAATAATTTTGTGATGAGAGCAAATTATAGTCAGGAAAATCAACAATTAAATATTACAGAATTCAATTTAAATGGTGATCTTTTAAAAATTATTTTTAACCTAAAAGCTGGTTTATATTATAATCAGCAAAATGAAAAAATATCATTTACCCAGCTGCAGGGAGATTATGATTTTCTTTTAGCGGCTGAGGATCTTGAGTTTGAAGCTAATTCCTATTTTAAAAAACTCAACTTTAATCAGTTTGACTTCAAAGGGAGTCTTGATTTAGTTAGAAAAGAGGAGGATCTTCAGGCTAACCAGCTTGATTTTAATTTAAATCTCAGCAGTTTTGAGCTTTTACTGTCAGAAACTTTAAGTCAGCAGTTAAATCAAAATACTTTTGGAATTCTGGCTGCAGATAATAAATTTGAATTGTTAATTGATAATTTTACTTATCAGCAGAATTACAGTTATCCCAGTGGAAGTAGTCAGTCAAGCCTGGATTCCTCTTTAGTTAAAGCTGAGCTTGAGGCAGAGTATAATTATAAACAGGATGTGCCATATGTTAGCAGTGGAACTTTAAGGTATCAACCTCAGACAGCTACTGCAAAACAGTTTAATTCATTTTTGCAGCTTGTTTTAAATCAAAGATTAAAGCAGGATGAGCAGGGATATTATCAACTGGAATTCTGGGGCAAAATTAATGATTTAAATTTTGAATAATACTGATTTTATTTAAAGTAGAGGAAACTTGAAGATTAATTTCGATAAATTTTGGTGAATATACCTTTACAAGTATGACTTAAGATGCTAAAATATAAATAGAAAATTTAATAAAACTAACGAGGATGGGTGTGATTCCCTACCGGTGGTAATAGTCCACAAGTCCATTTTGGATTGATCTGATGAAATGCAGAACCGACAGTAAAGTCTGGAAGGGAGTTAGATTATAAATTTATTAATCTAATTTATTTTGTTTCTATTTATTTTGCTGCAAAATAATTTGGTTAAGAGATTTATATTACAATCTTTAATTATTAAAGTCCTTTCAGGTTCTGGAGGGGCTTTTTCTTTTTTCTTATATTTTTAAACATTTCAAAAGGCAAAAACTAACACTTAAGTTATTATTAATTACTTAAAATAAAGACACTGGAGGCAAAAGATGGTGAATCTTATTATGGATGATCAAAAATATATGGCAAGAGCTTTATATCTGGCCCAGCTGGGAGAAGGCAGGACTTCCCCCAATCCAATGGTTGGAGCTGTAGTTGTTAAAGATGGAGAAATCATTGGAGAGGGATATCATCAGCAATATGGGGGACCACATGCAGAAGTATTTGCACTAGAGGAAGCAGGAGAAGAAGCTCCAGGTGCTGAGATCTATGTAACTTTAGAGCCCTGCAGTCATTATGGCAAAACACCTCCCTGTGCTCAGAAAGTAATTGATTCTGGGATTAAAAGAGCTGTAGTGGCAATGGTTGATCCTAATCCTGAGGTAGCTGGAAGAGGAATCAAAATGCTTAGAGAGGCCGGGATTGAGGTTGAAGTGGGGCTTTTTCAAGAAGAAGCACAGGTTTTAAATGAGAGTTTTTTAAAATATATCCAGAGTAATTATCCTTTTATTTATTTAAAGAAAGCTCAAACTCTTGATGGTTATATTGCCAGCAGAAGCGGGGATTCAAAATGGATTACTAATTCTAAAGCTCGACTGGAAGGTCATAAACTAAGGCACCGGGTAGATGCAATTATGGTTGGAATTGGAACTGTTCTGGCTGATAATCCATCTTTAACAGCCAGATTGGAAGAAAAAGAAGGGCTTGATCCTTTACGTATTATTCTGGATCCTCTACTGAAAATTCCGCTGGATGCAAAAATAATTAATCAGGACTCGAAGGCTGATACTTTGATTATTACTTCCACTGATTTTCCTCCTACAGGCGCAGCAGCTTCTCTTAAGAAAAAAGAAAAATTATTAAAAAAAGAAAAAGTAGAGATTATAAGTTATGAAAACGGTAAAGATAATTATTTTGAGATTAAAAAAATTTTAAAAGACCTGCATGATAGGGAAATAGGCAGTATTTTAGTAGAGGGTGGTGCAAAATTAAGCCACACATTTTTAAAAGAAGATTTAGTTGATAAATTTTACTATTTTATTGCTCCCAAAATTTACGGTGGTAGTGATGGAATAGCCTCTTTTTGCGGCAGTGGGCCTAAATTAATGTCAGATTCAGTTGATTTAAAAATAATTAAGCAGAAAAATCTTGGAGATAATTTATTCTTAATTGCTGAGAGAAAGCGAAATAAACAAAGTTGATAATATTTTATAAAATTAGTTATTCTAAGTGGAGGTGTAAAATTTGTTTACCGGTATAATTCAGGAAAAAGGAAAATTTTTAAGAAAATATAAAGACAGCAGCAAATATCAGCTGGAAATTAAAGCAGAAAAGGTTTTAGATAATATAAAAAAAGGAGATAGTATTGCAGTTAATGGAGTCTGTTTGACTGTGGTTGACTTCGGCAGGGGCTATTTTAGAGCTGATGTAATGCCGGAAACACTTAAAGCAACAAATTTAGGTGGTCTGCAGCGGGATTCTGTTGTAAATTTAGAGCAGTCTTTAAGACCTAATGATTTTATCGGGGGGCATTTTGTTACAGGCCATGTAGACAGTACAGCAGTTGTTGATTCCATAAAAAGCAAAGATAATGCTCGAATTGTTGAGCTAAAAGTAGATCAGGAAATAGAAAAATTTATTGTACAGAAGGGTTCTGTTGCTTTAAATGGAGTCAGTTTAACGGTAATGAAAATTGATAATAATAGTTTAAAAATATCACTGATTCCAGAAAGCTGGTCAGAAACAAATTTATCAATGCTGTCCGCAGGTGATAGAGTTAATATAGAGACTGATATGCTGGGTAAATATGTTTACAAAATGCTGGCTAATTTTAAAGGAACAAAGCAATCAGAATCTAAGATATCAAAGAACTTTTTAGCAGAAAACGGATTTATTTAAAATTTAATTCAAACACAGAAAGCTAAAATAATAAAATGTAATTATTTATCCGAAAGGAGAATTAAGATGGATAAAATAGAAGCTGCAATAGAAGATATTAAAGCTGGAAAAATGGTAGTAGTTGTTGATGATGAAGACCGGGAAAATGAAGGTGACTTATTAATGGCTGCTGAAAAAGTGGAACAGGAATCCATTAACTTTATGATTAAAGAAGCAAGAGGTCTGGTCTGCACTCCACTGGAAAAAGAAGTGATTAAAAATCTTGATTTACCAATGATGGTGGATAAAAATACTGAAACTCACGGGACTGCCTTTACTGTATCAGTTGATTATCAGGATGTAACAACTGGTATTTCAGCTCAGGAGAGAGCACTTACTATCCAAAAGTTAGTTGATTCAGCCTCGAAGGCGGGAGATTTTATGCGTCCCGGGCATGTGTTTCCTCTAATTGCTAAAGAAGGAGGAGTTTTAAGAAGAGCTGGCCATACAGAAGCAGCTGTTGATTTAGCCAGATTAGCCGGCTTAAAACCAGCAGGAGTAATCTGTGAAATTATCAAAGGTGATGGAGAAATGGGACGTCTGCCTTATCTTAAAGAATTTGCCAGAGAACATGATTTAAAATTAATTTCAATTGAAGATTTAATTAAATATAGAAAAGAAAAAGATAAACTGATCAATCTGGCTGCTGAGGCCCAATTACCAACTAAATTTGGTGATTTTAAAATCAAGGTTTATACAACTAAAGTCAATGATAAAGAACATATTGCTATCATAAAAGGTGATATAAAAAATGAAGAAGATGTGCTGGTTCGAGTTCATTCACAGTGTATTACTGGAGATATTTTTGGCTCTAAACGCTGTGACTGTGGCGAACAGCTGGCAGCAGCTCTCCAACTTATAGAAGATGCAGGTAAAGGTGTTGTCCTTTATATGCGGCAGGAAGGTCGGGGAATTGGACTGGTTAATAAAATAAAAGCTTATCAGCTGCAGGACCAGGGAATGGATACTGTTGAAGCAAATGTGGCCCTGGGTTTTGATCCTGATTTAAGAGATTATGGAATTGGAGCTCAGATACTTTCCGATCTTGGTCTCTCAACTATCCGCCTGCTGACAAATAATCCTACCAAAATTGTCGGACTTGAAGGTTACGGACTCAAAGTAAGTGAGAGAGTCCCCTTAGAAATTGATCCCAACAAAGAGAACAAATTTTATCTCAAAGTAAAAAAAGACAAAATGGGCCACCTCTTAGACTTATAAAGTTATTTATAGGTACCAGGTACCGAAAACGATTTCTGGTACCTGGTACAAAAGAAATTAATCACAAAACACAAAAAGGAGAATGATAAAAATGAAGACTATTGAAGGAAAACTAAATGCACAGGGAATGAAAACCGCAATTGTAGTTGGACGTTTTAATGAATTTATTTCTGGGAAACTGCTTGAGGGAGCAGTAGATGCTCTTAAAAGGCACGGAATGGATGAAGAAAAGATTGATGTAGTCTGGGTCCCGGGAGCATTTGAAATTCCTCTAACTGCAAAAAAGTTAGCTGTTAAGGAAAATTATGATGGTGTAATAGCGCTGGGAGCGGTTATAAGAGGAGAAACTCCACATTTTGATTATGTTTCAGCAGAGGTTTCAAAGGGAGTTGCTAAAGCCGGATTGGATACTGAAAAACCAGTAATCTTTGGTGTTCTGACAACTGATACAATTGAACAGGCAATTTCTAGAGCCGGTACAAAATCAGGAAATAAAGGTTATGATGCTGCAGTTTCTTTGATCGAGATGGTAAATCTTTTTAAAGAAATTGACTAAAGTAACGTACTTAATCCGCAGTTATGATGGCGATGGGTATCACGCTATACACGCTATACAACGGGGTTCTGGTTATCCTCCAGGAAATTACGATATCTCCTCAGCATAAGAAAACTAATTTATTTTGTGATCTCTCAACATAGCAAAGGCTACTCTAATAAATTTATTGTCAGCTGCAAGCAATAATTTTTCAATAGTTGAATTTCTAAATTTCAAATTATTTTTTCTTGAAATTTCTCTTAAGTCGGTTTTGTTAAACTTTTTAATAAGAGAAGGATGAGGATAGTTTTTCATAATTACCATCCAGCAATCTGGATTTAGTAGTTTTTCCGTCAATTAATGCAGAAGCAATAGAAAACAGATCGATATCATAAGGTATATCACGTAGTTTTTTCTGCAGCTCAGTTCTCTTACTGGCCTTTATATGTTTGACTTTTCCCATTGATTAACACCTCCAAATATAATTGGTGAGTGTTCCCTGTTAGGGTATTGTTTAATTTAGACAGGCAATGGGAAAAGTCCTTTTTCTTATCTATCAACATTATATAATACCAGGAATTTATGCTTTTGCAGGAATGTGGATAACTTTGTAGAAAGATAAAAATAGTATGAGCAAAAATAAATCAAAAAATCATCCCAAAATTAAAACAATATTAAATGATCACTGGGAAGAGTTTGAGATCAAATATCTTCCAGGTAAAGTACCTGCTGATATGTTAGACCATGTGGTTGATCAGGTAGAGAAATCAATGAGCTGTGGTAATCCAGAAAATGGTTATGCCAAATATAAATGCTTGGATTGTGGTGAAGAACATATTGTCAGCTTTAGCTGCAAAAGTAGATTCTGCTCCAGATGTGGTAAAGTCTATGTAGATAAATGGGTAGATAAACAGGTCGATATGATCCTGGATGTAAGCCACAGACATATGGTATTTACCGTTCCAGAAGAATTAAGAGGATATATATATCTACTGGAACAGATGATTAAGCTGGAGAGAAAGAATGATAAAAAGTTGAAAATTTAATATTTATGTAAATTTTTTCAAATAAGAAAGGAAGATAAAAATGTCTAAAAGTGACAAACCAGTTACTGCTATTATTGTAGGGGCAGGACATCGTAGTCTAGGATATGCTTCTTATGCTCTAAAGTATCCCGAAAAATTAAATATTATTGGTGTTGTCGAACCAAATCAATTACGCAGAGAAAAAACTGCAAAAATACATAATATCAATAAAGAAAATTGCTTTAAGTCAATAGATGAATTGGTTGATTTAGGAAAACCTATAGCAGATACAGTTATAAACGGTACTATGGATAAAATTCATGTCAAAACATCCATACCTTTACTTAAGTCTGGATATGATATGCTTCTTGAAAAACCAATAAGCACAAATGAGAAAGATTTATTAAAGTTATTAAAAGTTTCTAAAAATCATAATAGAAAAATTATGATTTGTCATGTACTACGTTTTGCACCCTTTTATGCTGAGATTAAGAAACGAATTATTAATGGTGATATTGGAGAAATCATTAATATTCAAACGAATGAACATGTAAGTTATGATCATATGTCTGTGGCTTATGTTCGTGGTAAATGGAATAATGAGAGTAAAAGTGGCTCTTCAATGTTAATGGCTAAATGTTCCCATGATTTAGACATAATAACTTGGATGAAAAGTGGAAAAACTCCCAAATTAGTTAATAGTTTTGGTAGTTTAATGCAGTTTAAACCAGAAAAAATGCCCCCAAATGCGGGTGATCGCTGCTTAGTAAATTGCCCTATTGAAGAAAATTGTTTATACTCAGCAAAAAAATTATATATTGATCATCCAGAACGGTGGTCTTTTTATGTGTGGAGTTATATAGAAGATATTGATAATCCAACTATAGAAGATAAAATAAATTCGTTAAAAAAAGATAATCCTCATGGCCGTTGTATTTGGAAATGTGACAATAATGTTGTCGATCATCAATCAGTAATAATTCAATTTGAAGATGGATCTACAGCTACTCATAATATGGTTGGAGGATCAGCAAAGAGTGGACGAAATATACATATTATAGGAACTAAAGGTGAAATTAAAGGAAATATGCAAGACAATGAAATTGTAATTACTTATCCTGATCCTCGTCCTGATAAGGATTTTGAAGAAGAAATGGTAAAAATTAATTTTGATGAAAAAGATTATGGAGATAATCATGGAGGTGGAGATGAAAGATTAGTAGAGGATTTTTTGAATGTTATTAATGGAAATAAAACATCAATTTCTACTACTAATTTAGATGACTCAATTTATGGTCATTTAATTGGTTTTAAAGCTGACCAATCAATGCATGAAAAAAAAGTAAAAAAAATAAAATTCTAGTTTTTACCAAAAAGGAGAATAAAAGCTCACTTCCTTTCTGGTCAAACGAGATGTAGCCTAATTCATCTAAAATTATTAAGTCATATTTTTGAAATTTAGATTCAAAATTAGTTAAACATCTCTCAACTGGATCACCTCCTGATTATTTTTGAGACTGAACACTGTATCCCAATTTTTTAGCAGTTTCAGAGAATTCTAATTTATTTCACTGGAGATCGTAAAATCAGGAGTATTCTCTTTTTGAACTAATACTTTGATATTAGCAGTTGTTACCATTGACTTTTTGTTTATTACTCAAAAAAATTCTAAATACCCTTGACTTATTAATAACAATTACTTATAATATTAATAATAATAGTTATCAATAAGAATTTTATAATAACAAAATTAGGAGGAGGAATACATAATGGAATTAAAATTTGATCATGAAGTTAAATTAGGACTTACAGAAGGTACAGAGGTTGAAGATTCAGTCGAAATGAATTTTGAGGGTGAGACAGAGGAGACAGGCCTTTATCTGGCAATGGCTCGTCAGGCTCAGCGTGAAGGTTATGCAGAAGTTGCAGAAGTGTTAAAAAGAATTGCCTGGGAAGAAGCAGAACATGCTTCTCATTTTGCTGAACTAAATGGAATGATTTCTGAGAGTACCAAAGAAAATATAGAAGAGATGCTTAGAGGTGAGCAGGGTGCAAATAAAGGTAAAAAAGGTGCTGCAGATAAAGCAGAAGAATTAGGACTTGAGGCAGCTGCATCATATTTTAATGAGTCATCTCGAGATGAAGCTCGTCACGCTCAAATGCTGCAGGGGATTTTAGACAGATATTTTGCCTAAAATTTTTTTGATTACAATAAAATATTATAATTTTTAAATTCCCTTTAGAGAATAAATTTTAACAGATCTTTTTCTAAAGGGATTTTTATATTCAGAAAAGTATTGATAAATTGATATTGATTTAAGTCTCAGGATTAGATATACTATAAAGTGAATGATATTATTAAAGGTAGGTTAAAAGATGAGGGAAAAGTCTCTGAGAGCTTTTTTAAAAAATAAAATTAAGATCTAATTTCTTATAAATCAGATAATGAAAAGATGATGGTTCTACCAATAATTGAGATGGCTCATCAGTGGGAAATTGAAGTAGTTGCCGAGGGAGTTGAAACTGTGGAACAGCTTCATTATTTAGAAGGTCATAACTGTGATTATCTACAGGGCTTTTTTTAAATAAACCTTTAAATGAATTTCAGATAACCAGAGTTTTTTAATTGCAGGAAAAAACAATCTTTTCAGTAATTTATTTAAAGAAGCAGATTTAGCAGTGGATAGGCTAAAAACAAAAAATTAGAGTGGAGTGATCTTAATGTCAAAAATAAAATGGAAAAAACTTCTTAGCGGCACAGACGTTAGAGGTAAGGCAATAGCAACTGAGGGGGAAAAAGCTAATTTGACAGAAGAGGCTGCAGTAGGGATTGGGTTTTCTTTTGTTAAGTGGCTTGAGGATAATTTAAATAAAGATAGTCAAGAAATTGAACTGGCTGTTGGACATGATTCCAGGTTGAGTGCTGACAGGCTTAAAACGGCTCTTGCCAGAGGAATGAAACTTGCAGGTGCTGATGTTTACAGTGCTGGTTTGGCTTCAACTCCAGCAATGTTTATGTCCACGGTCTTAGAAGGACATCAGTATGATGGAGCAATAATGATTACCGCCAGTCACCTTCCTTATGATAAAAATGGTTTTAAGTTTTTTACCCGCAGTGGAGGTCTGGAAAAAGAGAACGTATTAGAAATTTTGTGTCTTGCAGCTGAGAATGAAGATCAATTTTTTAAAAAAGAACTGCCTACTATTGACTCTTTAAATAAAATAGATTTAATATCTGATTATGCAGAACATATAAAAAAAGTAATCCGAGAAAAATTAAGTTCAAAAGTTGATCAGAAACAGCCGCTGGCTGGATTTAAAATTATAGTTGATGCCGGTAATGGTTCAGGAGGATTTTTTGCAGAAAAAATTCTGGAAGATTTGGGTGCAGACACTGAGGGCAGCCAATTTTTAGAACCTGATGGTAATTTTCCCAATCATGCTCCTAACCCAGAAGATAAAGAAGCGATGCATTCAATTCAGAAAGCTGTTTTGGAAAATGATGCTGACCTGGGAATTATTTTTGATACTGATGTTGATCGGGCAGCAGTAGTAGACAGCAGTGGTCAGGAAATAAATCGCAATAAGTTAATTGCTCTGGCTGCAGCAATTGTTTTAGAAAATAATCCTGGTGCAACTATCGTTACTGATTCTGTAACTTCTGTTGGCCTCAAGGAATTTATTGAAAATAAATTAGGTGGAGTTCACCACCGCTTTAAAAGAGGTTATAAAAATGTTATAAACGAAGCAAAAAGATTAGAAACAGAAGGAGTTAATGCTCCTCTTGCTATTGAAACTTCGGGTCATGCTGCTTTTAAAGAAAATTATTTTCTTGATGATGGAGCATATCTGGTAGCCAAAATATTGATTAAGATGGCTAATTTAAAGGCAGAAGAAAACAAAAAGATTGGGGATCTAATTGCATATTTAAAAGAAGCAAATATCAAAAAGGAATATAGAATGACAATTCAGTTAAATGAATTTAAGGAATACGGTCAGCAGATTTTAGCTGATTTAAAGGAATTTATTAAAAAAATTGATGAGTGGGAGATAGCCCCTAAAAACTATCAGGGAGTACGGGTAAACTGTGGTGGTAATGACTGGTTTTTATTAAGAATGTCCCTTCATGATCCTGTTGTAGTTTTAAATGTGGAATGTGATAAAAAAGAAAGTTTAGCTTCAATTTTAAAAAAAATTAAAGAGTTTTTAAGTAATTATAATGAACTAAAACTTGATGCTTTAAATCAATAAGGAGGCTAATAATGAAATACAGAGATCTTGGAAATTCCAATTTAAAAGTTTCGGAAGTTGGTCTTGGAACCTGGGCCTATGGAAATGATACCTTTGGTCAGGTTGATGATCAGCAGTCAATTAGAGCAATTAGAGCAGCAGTTGATGCAGGCATAAATTTAATTGATACTGCTCCTGCTTATGGTGCCGGTCATGCCGAAAAAGTTGTGGGACAGGCAGTTGAAGGAATAAGAGACAAAGTGATTATTGCTTCAAAGTGTGGAACTCACAGAGATGGACCAAAATATATTAGAGACTTAAGTCCAAAAAGAATCCGCAGGGAGTTAGAAGACTCTCTGCAGAGATTAAATGTTGAGCAGATTGATCTTTATCAGATTCACTGGCCGGATCCAAATACTCCTCTGGAAAAAAGTGTAGAAGAGCTGCTGAAATTAAAAAAAGAAGGCAAGTTTAAATATCTTGGAGTCTGTAATTTTGAAGTAGATATGCTGGACAAAATTTCCGGTATGACTGATATAATTTCTTTACAACCTCAGTATTCTTTACTTAAAAGGGATATTGAAACTGAGATTTCAACTTATTTAATTAATAATAACCTGGGTGCATTAAGTTATGGAACTCTAGGTGGTGGTATTTTGAGTGCTAAATATAAAGAAAGACCTCAGTTTGATGATGAAAAAGATAAAAGATCAGGATTTTATCCATTCTTTAAAAAAGAAAATTGGCCTCAGACACAGAGCCTGATAAGTCTGCTGGAGGAAATTGCTGATAAACATAAGCAGACACCTGCTCAGATCGCGATTAACTGGGCAATAAACCGTCCTGGAATAACAACAGCTCTGGTTGGAGCTAAAAATGAAAAGCAGGCCCAAGAAAATGCTGCAGCGGCAGATTTTGAACTTACTGAAGCAGAAATGCTTGCATTAACACAAGAATCCGATAAAGTTATTAAAAATCTAAAAATATAATTTATATGGTTGCACTGCGAAAAGTCCTAATTAAGAATTTTCGACTTATATAACCCCTATCATGATAAGCTTCTCAAATTGATATAATACCAAAAATCGACTTTTCGCAGTGCAACCATTATATTGTTTTAAAATGAGTAAAAAGAAATTTATTCTGACCTTAAGAATGAGTATATATATCAATTTCTTTTTAAAAGCAGTCCTTCTGGACTGCTTTTTTTGAGTAAATTATGTTTTTGGTATATAATAAACATATGATTGCAAAATAATTTCGAGAGAGAGTTACTGAGGATGGTTATAATGAGGAATTGTGTTTTTTTATCCAATAGATACTACTTGATGACTTTATTTCTGGTCATTATAATATTTTTAGTCTTTGTTTCTTTCAATTATTATGAAAAAATTAATGAAGAAAAATTTTTCATAAATAGAAATTTAAATAGACTTAAATCCGAGGTTGATGTAATTTTAAATACCTATAATATAGCTGCAGATGCTGTATATAATAATGTGCTCAATAGTCCAAAACTTAAAAGAATAATTTATTATGGCTGGGAATTTGAAGATCGTCGTGACAACTACCGCCTGTATTTAAAATCTGAGATTGATTCATTATATCAGGATTTAAAAAAATATTACATCAGACAACTGCATTTTCATTTTAAGGACGGCACAAGTTTTTTAAGAATGCAGCAGCCTGAAGCCTATGGTGATCATCTTTTTGAAGTTAGAGAAAGTATTAAATATGTAAATACTGAACAAAAGAAATTTGTCGGTTTTGAGGAAGGTCGTAATATTAGCGGTTATCGTTATATTTATCCTTTAAGTTATAATGATCAGCATATTGGTTCGGTAGAAATTGGTTTATCTTTTCAGGCAGTAACTGAGTTATTAAAGAAAAATTTTGGCGGTTCCAAAATTTTTATGATTAAAAATGAATTGTTAAAAGAGGCAGCTTTTCCTGAGGAACAAAATAATTATAGAACTTCTTCTATTTTTAAAAACTATAGTTATGATCAAGAAATTTATAACAGTTTACTGGAAACAGATAATGATATTTCTCTGGATATTATAAAAAAAATAAATCGTGAAAACAAAAATGAACTGCTTACTCAGACAGATGCAGAAAAATCTTTTATAGTTTCAACTAGAATTGATGGGAAATATTATACAGGCAGCTTTATTAATATTAAAGGTATCGATGAAAAAAATAAAGCTTATTTAATCAGTTATCAAGAAAATGAATCTCTAAATTTTATAAATCAAAAATTTTTTACTACGATTATAATTTCAGTTATTTTTTTAGTTCTGACCATTATTTTGCTGACTATTATTTTTTCTAATAATAATAAATTGAGATTTCTGGCTCACAATGATCAGCTAACTGGAGTAAGTAACCGCCGTGATTTAACCAATATACTGGAAAAAGAATATGAGCGCAGTCAGAGGTATAATAATACTTTTTCTTTTATAATTTTTGATATAGATCATTTTAAGAGAATCAATGATACTTATGGCCATAATACAGGTGATAGAATTTTAAAAGAAATAAGCATGTTAGTAAGTGAAAACATCCGAAAAAGTGATTATTTTGGGCGCTGGGGTGGAGAAGAATTTGTAGTTATTGCTCCTGAAAATAATCTAAAGTCAGCTAAAAAATTTGCTGAAAAATTAAGAAAGGAAATAGATGAATATAGTTTTATTAAAGAGAGAAATATAACTGCCAGTTTTGGAGTGGCAGAACTATCTGCAGAAGAAAACATTGATCAATTAATAAAGAGAGCAGATGATGCACTTTACAGGGCTAAAGCGAATGGTCGCAACAGAGTGGAAAGTGATTGATAACAAAAATCTGGGTGGATCCACCCAGGTTTTTTGCTGCCATAATTTAATGTCAGTAATTATTTTTTTTTGTTTTGAAACCTGATTTTTTTATCTGAGTCAGCTAAAAGAAATAAATTGCAGCAATTTATTTTCTCTTCGTATAATATAGTTAGTGATCTTTTAACAGAACTTAAATCTAAAATTGCAGAAATTTGAAAAGAAATAAGCTATTTAATAGACATCAACAGCTACTTTCGATATAATGATTTATAGTAATTAGTTAAGGTTGATAATTTTTATTAATTAGATAGTTATCATTAGTTTTATAAAATTTAAGAATATAATTTAGTGGAGGTAAAGAGTATGGAGTATATTAGTACTAGAGGAAATTATAAAAGTGTAAATTCAGCTGAAGCAATAAGTCTGGGGATGGTTCCTGAGGGTGGTTTATTTGTACCAGAAGAGATACCGAAATTAGAGCTAACAGAAATTATGGAGATGAAAAATAAAAGCTATCAGGAGTTAGCAGTCTGGATTTTTAATAAATTTTTAAGTGATTTTAGTCAGGAGGAGATTGCTGATTCAGTAGAAGAAGCCTATCAGAATAAGAGTTTTCCTCTCACAGAAAAAACACCTCTGGTTAAGCTGGATAAAAATACATATATTTTAGAATTATGGCACGGTCCAACTGCAGCATTTAAAGATATGGCTCTGCAGATTTTACCCCAGCTTTTAGTGAGGTCGATTAAAAAGTTGAAAGTAGAAAAGGAGATTGTAATTTTAGTTGCAACTTCTGGAGATACAGGTAAGGCAGCACTGGAAGGCTTTAAAGATGTAGAAGGAGTTAAAATTATAGTTTTTTATCCAGAGGATGGGGTCAGCAGAGTTCAGGAAGATCAAATGAAAACCACCGGGGGCAGCAATACAGAAGTTGTCTCTTTAAAAGGAAACTTTGATGACTGTCAGACTGCAGTAAAAAATATATTTGCTGATAAGGAATTTAGAGCAAAATTGGAGATAAATAATTATCAATTTTCTTCTGCAAATTCTATAAACTGGGGTAGACTGCTGCCGCAAATTGTATACTACTTTAAGGCCTATTTTGAGATTCTTAGAGATGATGAAATCAAGGTTGGAGATAAGATTAATATTGCTGTACCAACTGGTAATTTTGGTAATATTCTAGCTGCTTATTATGCCTATCGTATGGGGCTGCCGGTCAACAAATTTATCTGTGCCTCCAATGATAATAAAGTTTTGACTGATTTTTTAGAAACTGGAGTTTATGATATTAACCGGAAATTAAAGAAAACAATCAGTCCTTCAATGGATATTTTAATTTCCTCAAATCTGGAACGCTTTTTGTTTGAAATTACTGACCACAATAGCAGTAAGATAAATGACTGGTATCAAAAATTAAAAACCGAAAATAGATTTGAAGTTGATCAGCAGACAAAGGTAAAAATCAAGCAGCTTTTCAGTGGGCATTTTAGTTCTGAGAAAGAAGCAAAGGAAATAATTAAGTCAACTTTTAGCGATTTTAATTACTTACTTGATCCCCATACCGCTGTAGGAGTTGACTCTTTAAATAAATACCGCCAGCAAAGTAAAGATCAAAAAACAGCAGTTGTTGCTTCTACTGCTAACCCCTACAAATTTAGCCGGGCAGTTCTGGAATCATTAAAAGAAGAAAAAATTGAACAGGATGAATATCGAATTATAGAAGAATTAAATAATTTAACAGCAGCTGAAGTTCACAGAGGACTAAAAGGATTAGAAAATATGGAAAATAAGCATCAGCACAGCTGTGATAAAAACTCTGTTAAAGAAAAAGTGGCAGAAATACTTAAACTATAAAATAAATAAAATAGTTGAAAGGGGCATTTTGCTAAATGAATTTTAGAAAAGCTGAAAACAGGGATATTCCAGAAATTATAAAAATTATTAATGCTGCCCAGAATTATTTAAGGAAAGAGGGGATTGATCAGTGGCAGAATAATTATCCTAATTCAGAGACAATAAGAGAAGATATCAGGCAAAATAATTCATATTTAATCCAGCAGGGAAAGCATATTATTGCTACAGCTGCAGTCATTTTTGCTAAGGACTCTACTTATGATTATATCGAGGCTGGAGAGTGGATTGCTGATGGGAAATATGGAGTTATTCACCGGGCGGCAGTTAAAGAAGAATATAAGGGGCAGGGAATAATGGCTGAGATCTTTAAAAATACATATAAATTAGCCAGGAGCGAAAATGCAGAAAGTATTCGCATTGATACTCATCCGGAAAATCTTGCCATGCAGCAGGCCATAGAAAAAGAAAGTTTTAAATACTGCGGAATTATTTACATCAGTGACGGCAGTGAGAGACTGGCCTATGAGAAGATAATTTCTAACTCTTAAGCTAATTTCAAATAAAAGATATAGTTACAGAAAGGAGTAATAGATGAAAGATCTGAAATATTTAAAACTACTGTCAGAACAGTTTCCAAATATTCCTGCTGTAAGTACAGAAATTATAAACCTTAAAGCTATTTTAAATTTACCGAAGAGTACAGAGCACTTTTTAACTGATTTACATGGAGAAGCCGAAGCATTTAAATATATGCTGAAAACTGCCTCAGGAGTAATTGAGTATAAGATTGACCAAATATTTGAAGATGAGTTAACTGACACTGAAAAAAGAGAACTGGCAACTCTTATTTTTTATCCTAAAACAAAAATGAAAGAATTAGAAGCAAGAGGAGGAATTCCTCCGGAATGGTACAAAGAAGCACTTGATTACATGGTGCAGATTTCTCAGGAAGTTTCTTCAATTTATACCAGATCCAAAGTGCGGAAAGCACTCCCGGAAAAATTTGCTTATATTATTGAAGAACTTTTACATATTAGAGAAGATGACCCCAATAAAAAGGATTACAAAGCAAAAATTTTGACAACAATTATTGAGGTCGGTCAGGCCAGAGAGTTTATTATTGCACTTTCAGAGCTGATTCAGACTTTTGCTGTTGATAAACTACATATTATTGGAGATATCTTTGATCGCGGTCCAACTCCGGATGTAATTATGGATTTTTTAAAAGAGCATCATAATGTTGATGTTCAGTGGGGTAATCATGATATTTTATGGATGGGTGCCGCTCTGGGGCAGCAGGCTTTGATTGCCACTGCTTTAAGAGCTGCTCTACGCTATGGAAATTTAGAGTTTTTAGAAGAGGGTTATGGAATTAATATGCGGCCTCTGGCCAGATTTGCGATGAACCATTATCAAAATTTGGATGAAGAAATTTATCAACCTCGCTTGATCAATAGAGAATTAGATAAAAATGAAATAAAAATTATGTCTCAGATGCATAAAGCTATAGCGATTATTCAATTTAAATTGGAAGGACAGCTGATTAAAAAGCGGCCGGAATTTGAAATGAATGAGGCTCTCTATTTAGAAAAAATAGACTATAAAAAAGGAATTTTAAAATTAGCAGGTAAAAAGTATCAGCTGACAGACCAGAGTTTACCTACAATTTCACCTGAAGCTCCCTACCGTTTAAGTGACTGGGAAGAAGAAGTAATTAAACAGCTTAGCTATTCTTTTAAAAATAATGATAAATTACAGGAAGATGTTAGATTTTTATACAACAACGGCAGCATGTATAAAAAGTATAATGGTAATCTTTTATTTCACGGCTGTGTACCGATGGCTGAAAATGGAGATTTTTCTGAGGTTGAAGTTGAGGGAGAAAAATACAGCGGCAAAAAGCTGATGGATTTTTTTGATGATATTATTCGCCGCAGTTATTCCAATCAGGAGGCTGATGCTGAGTTTAAAGACTGGCTCTGGTATCTCTGGCGGGGAGAATTATCACCACTTTTCGGAAAGGATAGGATGACTACCTTTTTGCGATATTTTACTGATGAAGAAGAGGATGAACTCTATCAAGAAAATATGAATCCATATTATCAGGCCAGAGAAAATGAGTATATCTGCAAAAAAATTCTGGTTGAGTTCGGACTTGACCCGGAAACAGGCCATATTATTAATGGTCATACACCTGTAGCTGAAAAAAAGGGAGAAAGTCCAGTCAAAGGTAAGGGAAGGCTGCTTGTTATTGATGGAGGGATTTCTGCAGCCTATCATGAAAAAACAGGAATAGCAGGCTATACTCTAACTTACAGCAATAAAAAGATGCGCTTAATCTCTCATGAACCATTTATCAGCAAAAAAAATGCCCTGCATAAAGACAGCAGGGACACGATTTCGGCTGCAGAAGTATTGAAATTTGAGCAGCCGCAAAAAATAGCTGATACTGATATTGGTAAAAAGTTAAAAGAAGATGTGGAGTATTTAATGCAGCTGCTGGAAGCATATAAAGATGGTATTATCAGAGAAAAGTACAATTAATTTAACTGTTTATAGACTTCTTCAGCTAAATAAGAACTTCTAACATGAGGACCGGAGGAGACCGCTTTAAAACCGCGGGCCAGAGCTTTTTCTTTTAGTTCTGCAAATTTCTCCGGTTTTATATATTCTGTCACTTCAATATTTTCATTTGCAGGCTGGAGGTACTGACCCATAGTTAAAATTTCTACTCCAGCTGTCAATAAATCATCCCAGAGCTCAATCAGTTCAGTTTCGCTTTCTCCCAACCCGAGCATCATTCCTGATTTAATTAAAATATTTTTGTCTGCCTCTGCAACTTTAGTTAATACTCTCAATGACTGCTGATAATTAGCCTGAGGTCGGACCTGGTCATAAAGAGATGCCACAGTCTCAATATTATGATTAAATATTTCTGGTTTGGCTTTAATGATTTTATCAAGTGCTGGCTGGTATTCATTAAAATCAGGAGTTAAAACTTCGATTGAAACTTCGGAAGTTCTATCTCTGATTGCTTTGATCACCCTCACAAACTGTTCAGCCCCTCCGTCTTTTAGATCATCCCGGGTCACAGATGTAATAACGGCATGTTTTAACTTCAGTTTTTCCACTGCGTCTGCAACTCTTTCTGCTTCAGCTGGATCTATCTTTTCTGGTTTATGCTGGTGGGACACCGAACAGAAGCGGCAGCTGCGAGTACAGTATTGACCTAGAATCATAAAAGTAGCAGTTTTTTTGCTGTAGCATTCTCCAATATTGGGGCAGCGCGCATTTTTACAGACAGTATTTACTTCTAAATCCTTAAGCATATTTCTGGTAGCCAGCATACCTTTCTGCAGTGGATTCTTCTGGCGCAGCCAGGCTGGCAGTCTTTTACGAAAATTATTATTTTTATTAGTCATTCTAAAACCCCTTTTATTAATTGTTATATATAAACTTAACTAAATATCTATCTTTTAAAATTCCAGTTCTGACTCCTATATTTTTCTGAAGCCAGTTTTTTTGCAAGTTCATTTTCTGCCGCTGTTAACTTAGATTTTTCTAATTCTATCTCTAAAGCTTGAGCCAGCCCTGCAGCTATAGCATTTTCTAATTCAGAATAGGAAAAATTATAACCCGCCTTTTTAAGTGATGTTGATTTTAAAGTAAAAGTTCTGCGTGCTTTTTTTCGCTGCTGTTCAGAGCTGTAATTTAGAAGCCTAAAAATATTTTCTGCATTCATTTCAAGCGGCAGAGATCCGTGCTGCAGGATAGTACCATTTTTTCTTCGCTGAGCACTTCCAATAAGTTTTTTGTTATTTAAAATAACTTCATGCCAGGAAGGAGCATCAAAACAGGCAGCTGAATGCCCCATGGGTGCTTTTTTGCCTCGTTCTACAGCTTTTAATTCAGCCGGGATACCCAACTGCTGCAGTCCACAGACCAGCCCTCTGCTGATCTGCTGATAACTTTTCTCTATAGAATCAGCCAGCAGTTTGTAATCTTCTCTAATGATTAAACTGTAGGTTATTTCATGATTATGAAGAATAGCCCTCCCTCCGGTTAAACGCCGGACAAGATCAATTCCTTCTTTCTGGCAGTTTTGATAATTAATTTCTTCGTTAGTCTTTTGAAAATAGCCGAGAGAAAGAGCTGCCGGTTTCCAGCTGTAGAAGCGGAGAGTAGGTGGGACCTCATTTTTGCCGTGTAAAATCATTATTGCTTCATCAACTGCCATATTATAAAAAGCATTACTGCTGCTGTTTGTAATTAAGCGCCACGTCTGCAAAATAATTACCTCCCTTAAATATATGTTACTATAAATAATATTCTATTTAAACTATGCAGGTCCTTTATTTTATTTTTAATGTGCATAATGTGCACCGTGAACCTGTCAGAACCTGTCAGTTTATGTCTAAATTTGTCTTAAAAATTTTCAACTATAATTATGTTATAGGTAATAATTGCTATTTTGGCAAAAATCAGAAAATTTTTAGAGGGTTTTGCAGTTCCATCTTGAACAATTATATTAATGTTCTCAGATTATAAAAAAGATAAAGAAAAAGGCAAAAAAACGTCGCGAAGAATATTTCAGTATTGTCTTTGGTCAAATCTACAACAGCCAGAAATATAAGACTCTGGAAGCAATGATTAATGCAGCAGATCGAAAAATGTATCATAATAAGAAAGAAATTAAACAAAAATTAAATCTGAATTTTGAACGGGAAAACAGCTGAAATAATTAGCTGTCTGAGGAAGTGATAATGATTAAAAAAATAAAATTAAGATTTTACTCATATTTAAATGATTTTATTAAAGTTGAATCACAGAAAAACCTAAAATTAACTGATAAACGTTATTATATTCACAATTACCGAGGACGTCAGACAATTAAGGACAGAATTGAAAGTATTGGAGTTCCCCATCCGGAAGTAGCTCTGATTTTGAATAATTCTACAGCAGTTGACTTTTCCTATCTGGTTCAGCCTGGTGACTTTTTTTCAATCTATCCCCATTTTTATAAGTTTGAGCTGCCAGCAGAAATTAAATTATTAAATGAATATCTGGAAAAACCAAAATTTATTTTGGATGTTCATTTAGGGAAACTGGCCCGTTATCTTCGCCGTTTTGGTTTTGACACAGCCTACAGAAATGATTATCAGGATCGAAAAATTGTTGATCAGGCAGTCAGTGAAAAAAGAATTATTTTAAGCAGGGATCGAGGACTTCTGATGCGTAAAAGAGTTAAATGGGCGCACTTTATCTGGAATGATGATCCCAAAAAACAGTTAGCAGAAGTTTTTGAACGATTTCAATTAGCTCAATATTATCATGGTCAAGAAAGCCGCTGTGTAAACTGCAACAGTAAATTAATAGATATTGATAAAGAAGAAATTAGAGAGAGGCTGGAACCTAAAACTAAAAAATATTTTCAGGATTTTAAATACTGTCAGAAGTGTGACAAAATATACTGGCGTGGTTCACACTATAAGGAGACAGAAAAAATGGTATCCAGATTAGATCAGCAGGAACCAAATTCCCGGCAAAATTAAGATATTGGTAAATTTATGTTATAATATATTTAAATCAGTGAGTGGGAGGTGGCTAAAATGGCTAAATATGTAATCGGTGATATTCATGGAGAAATAGATGAACTGAAAAAAATTATTGAAAAGATTAATTATAAACCTGATCAGGATAAACTTATTTTTGTAGGAGATTATGTAGATCGTGGTGCTGACTCCTATCAGGTTTATAAATATATCAGAGAATTGGATAATGGGAACAATGTTTTTCTAAGAGGTAATCACGAAGAAATGATGATTGATGCTGTTTTAAATGCAAATAATATTGACCTCTGGTATCACAATGGAGGTCAGAAAACAGAGACTAGTTTTCCAAATCCTTCTGAACTTAAAATAGCTGCTCAATATTTTGATTCACTACCATATTATCATGCTGCTGAGGACTATATTTTTGTTCATGCTGGTATTAATCCCTCCAAAAGTCTGGAAGAACAGACAGAACACGATCTTGTCTGGATCAGACAGCCATTTTTGGGGGCAAAAAGTGAAGATTTTAAGGAAAACAGAACTGTAGTTGCTGGTCATACTCCGGTTGCTGAGGTAAGATTTGGAAATAATAAAATCCTGGTAGATACAGGAGCCGGTAAAGGTGGAATTTTAAGTGCAGTCAATTTAAAAACTAAAGAAGTTTACAGTACAAGTGATAAAAATCCAATTGCTTCACTCTTATTTTAAAGTGATAGAAGATAGTCAATTTATTCACTTTTAAAAATGAAGCTGTCGCTGAATGCATATATTACTGCAATAATTGGAGCCAGAAATGATAAAAATGTATAGGGAATATAGCTAAAACCAATATCCATTACATTCTGGATATAAACCGAGACAACCCCCCAGGGTAAAATTGAGCAGCCGAGAGTAGAAGCTGTTTCTAAAGATCGAGAAAGTACACTGGTTTTAATTTTCATTTCCCGATAGGCAGGAGCCAGGGTCCGGCCAGGAATAACAATTGAGACAAACATTTCCCCGGTTGCTAAAAGCATAATATAGGCTGAGCTTAAAGAAATTAAGATTAAATCTCTGGGCTTTTTTATAAAAACAAGCATTGAATCTAGAATTACTTCTAAAATTCTTGCTTTTTCTAAAATTCCTCCCATTGCAGTACCAGCCATAATAATGGCCACTGTACTCATCATATTATTGATTCCACCCTGAGTTAAAAGGCTGTCTAAGAGCTGCAATCCGGTATCAGCCTGATAACCATTGGCTGCTGCATTTAAGATTTCAGCAAAAGAGGCTCCCTGAGTTAAAACTGCAAAAATGGAAGCAGTAATAAAGCTAATCGAAAGAGAGGCAATTGCCGGCACCTTAAACAAAGAGAGCAGCAGCATCAAAATCGGAGGAATTAGAGTCCAGTAGCTGATATTAAAATTCTGATCTAAATTGCTCAAAATCTGATTAACATTAGCCAGATCAACACCGTTTTCTAAATAAAAGGTACCGATAACTGTATATAAGAGGAGGCTGATTAAAGCAGCCGGCAGAGATATGTAGAGCATTGATTTAATATGATCAAAAAGATCGGTGCTGCTCATTGCAGCAGTTAAATTTGTCGAATCTGACATTGGCGAAATCTTATCCCCGAGCATTGCTCCCGAAACTATTGCACCAACGGTAATTGCTTTTGGAACCCCCAGTCCCTCTGCAACTCCCAGAAGAACAATTCCCATGGTAGCAATTGTTCCAAAAGAGCTTCCGATTAAAATTGAAGTAACTGCAGCCAGCAAAAAAGCTGCCGGTAAAAATATGCCGGGACTTAAAAGTTCCAGTCCATAATAAACCATAGTCTGGATAGTTCCTGATAAAATCCAGCTTCCAATCACCATTCCGATAATAATTAGAATTAAAGAGGCTCCGAGAGCGTTTTTGATTCCATTGATCATTCCATTTTCAATTTCTTTCCAGCTTAATCCCAGATAGAGACCAAATAAAGCAGCTGTCATTGCCCCCAGAACCAGTGCTGTTTCTAAGACTAAGGCAGTTCTAATAGAAATTAAAATAACTAAAATGACTGTTATCATAGTAATAACAGCGATTCTTAAATTAGGTTTCTGAATATTTTCTTCATTCATTTTTATCAAATCCTTTTTATATATTTATCTTCGATAAATTTTGCACACCATATATATAATAACTATTTTTGGACTTAAAAGTCAAATTAATTTGGGTAATCTATTTACTATTTTTTATCAGTAATTAGTACTATTATATAAGTAGAGGAAACTGGTAGAACTTAAAGTCTACGAATAAACCTCGTTAGCTTGCCCCGGGGAGGGGCAATTGAATATTAATTGCTTTAAATAAATGGGAGGTAGATAAGATGGATTATTTTTTGGTAGCATTGATTGTTACTTTTGCCGTTCTCAGTCTTAACAGCAGTGTGCTGGCAGTTGATATTCCTCTGGATCAGGAATTGAAAACAGTAGGTAGTGAGACGGCTGCACTTGCACTCGGCTGTTTTTGGGGACCGGATGCATCTTTCGGAGCTCTGGAAGGAGTTATTAGGACCAGGGTTGGTTATGCAGGTGGAACAACCGAAAGCCCAAGCTATCAGATGATAGGGGATCATACTGAAACAATAGAGATTGATTATGATCCTGCAGTAATTTCATATAGGAAGCTTATAGAAATCTTTTTTGACAGACATGATCCCCACTCACCGGCTTATTCCACCCAGTATGCTTCTTTGATACTTTATCAAAACGAGAAACAGCATAAAACTGCTCTGGCGGTCAAGAATGAATTGGAGGTTGAAAACGGCAGAGAAATTCAGATTGTGATTAAAAAACTGGATCATTTTTATTTAGCAGAAGACTATCATCAGAAATATAGACTTCAGCAGCAGCGAAATTTTAAGAATTATTATTTAGATCAAATGTCGATGAAACAATTTATTAATTCTCCTGCTGTAACAAAGGCAAACGGCTATATTTCAGGTAGTGGTGAAAGGGTTAATATTATAAAAAATATAGGTAAATTAGGACTGTCAACTGAATTACAGGAAAGATTACTGAAGTTAAATAATATTGATCCAGAAGAGTGTGTAACTTTCTGTAAGACTGAGGATGCTGACAATGTTCAAATCAATGAAGAGACTAGTGATGCAGAATTACGAGAGCAATTAACTGATCTGCAGTATAAGGTGACTCAGCTGGATGCTACCGAACCTGCTTTTAATAATAAGTACTGGGATCATAAAGAAGCTGGTATTTATGTGGATGTAGTTTCGGGAGAACCTCTCTTTTCTTCAAAGGATAAATTCGAATCCGGATCAGGCTGGCCGAGTTTTACCAGGCCGCTGGTCGAAGAAAATATTGTAGAAGTTGAAGATAAAAAGCTCTGGATGACCAGAATAGAGGTCAGAAGCAGAAAAGCAAATTCTCATTTAGGACATGTATTTGAGGATGGTCCGAAGCCCACAGGATTACGCTACTGCATTAACTCAGCTGCACTCAGGTTTATTCCCTCTGAAGACCTGGCAGAAGAGGGATACGAAGAATTTGAAGATCAATTCTAAATTACAGCTACCGGGA